>JBEKUD010000071.1:0-25709 GCA_049515395.1 Candidatus Sulfotelmatobacter sp.
GCAGCATAGTCAATGGCGTCCACGTCGGTCTATGAGTCGCTGGTCTATGAGTCGCTTTAGCTCTCCTCTGCAATGCCGCAAGACAGACCGAACGACAAACGTCAGACCGAATTAAATTGCTATCGTCGCGGGCGATTGCTGGGCGTGAGCCGGATGATCCTATGTGCTATCGGGCATTGTGCCAAATGTGCAGGGCTACAGACTGCGAAATATATAGCGCCGGCCCTGCCGCTCAACCTCTCAACCGCACGCCAAGCCCGCGCGTCGGTCCGGGTAATAGCCCTAGCGACATCACCCGGGTTCGAGTTTGTCTAATTTTTGCGAATTTTTGCCGGGCACTTGGGAGTAATCGATAAGAGTAAGGCGCCGCTTATTGAAGTGTTGCTAGAATCGCTTTGGCTTGTATAATCGGCCCCGGCAATATTGAGCGGGACCCATTCTGATTGGCCTCGGCGTTTGTTTGGCGGTACATCTCTGACGTCTGATTCCGTGTCCGGCTAGCCATTCCTCGGACTCGTCTTCGAGTGGGCACCGCATGGTGAGTCCTTTTGGGAGATTTAAATTAATTTAACAATTGACGAATTTGAGGAATTTCATTAGGCGGCGCAGAATCTTGCGACAGTAACACTCTGCTTTCGCTGTAACGATCTCTCGTTGAGAAAGTTCGAACACTTCCGAGGCTGCCGAAGATGATCGTCTTCGCAGGGAGGCGATTGCACAAGGTTACGCGGAACATGATGGCCGGCGGATATACTTGGAGGGTCTTCGAAGCTCCAATGTCGAAAAAAAGAACAAGGCCACGGCGTCTGCCATCAGATGGCTTGTGCGCTATTGAGAGCTGTTACGCAGTGAAGTATCGCCCTTATAGTACCTACGGATCCGTGTAGTTTCCGGCTCGAAGTGCCTCGAAATCTTGAAAGAAATCAAACTCCCAGATTTTCTTACCGACTCGCCTGGGATTGAGTCTGAAATGCTCATTCCTCTCGCTGAAGTGCTTTGAGATCGCCTTCTTCATTTGCGCGGCGGCCGGGTAGTCGGAGTTATTGATGACCGCTCGTGTCATTCCGCTCAGAACCCCCTCAATCACATTGAGAAACTGTGAGGATGTGGGAAGCGGCACTAATTCGATGATCGGGCCAACCGACAACGCTCTAGTCTCTTCGTTGAACTGATCCAACGCTTCAAGAAACGGACCGGAATTGTGCCATGCAACAGCGTCCCAAGTCACGTAGAGTGACGTCTTTGTGTGATACCGGTTGTACAAGATTTCGATCATGTCCATCATGGCATGTGAATCTTTGGATTCGAGAAAGCACCATGTTACCTGATTTGTCGTGGCGCTGACCGCGGCAATCAGCGATACATTGCCCCGAGAGACTTGGTGGCGAGGAATCGTTGCGTCGTCGTTTCGATATGCCCTTCCTCCACGCTTCCTGACTTGTATTGGTCCCCACTCGTCGAGGAAGAAAAACATTTCGTTCTCACCAAGGCCGCGCAATGTATTCAGCAACAGCTCGAGCTTTTCGCGATAATTCGGATCTGGGCTTGTAAGCACTCGTCGCGCTTTTCTCCATCTGTAACCAGCGCGCCGCAGGATCCTGGCAAGAGTGCTTCTGGAAATGCTCTCGCCGTATGACTGCTGGAAGGCTTTAAGTAGTGTGGGCTGCGTCCAAGTCGTGCGGTTGAGGCCAAAGGCGGTTGGCTTATGATGGAGAGTTTCGAGGATGCGTTTTGTTCGCTGGGAGAACTGGCGTTCTGCGCCCGTGTCACGAGTCGTATTCCACGCGAAGAGATTTTCCGGCCCGGCTTCAAGATACATCCTGTAGTATCGGCGTGTAGTCGAGCGTGAAGACCGAAGCGCCGTTGCAATCACAGAATTCGATATGCCTCGTTTCCTCGCAAGAATGGTCGCCGCTTTCTTACGATGTCGGGATCGGCCATTTTTCAGTTGAGAAAACAGGAATGGGAGATCGGCAGCGGCAGAAAGCTGAGACTGAAGGCGTTCCACGGAATGGCTTCCATTGACCAGGTCCAGCGACCATTGTCGTGCGGCCACGACGGAGCGTGTGGGATCGCAGGCACTGCCCAACAGGTGATTCTTCCGGCAGAAAGTGGTTAGTGTTCGATATCGAACGGTCGTACCGGAGTCGGCCAATGCCCGATGTACTTTGACAACGTTTCCGTCAAATTGCGCCAGCATCTGCGCGATTCTTTCACGGTGAACATCGAGTTTTCGCGGACGAATGATGATCGGAGGCTCGTCCGAACCGACTCTCACGACTTTCCTCACGGAACAGCGGCTCAAGGAGAGAAGGCGAGAGATGCAACGAAGACTGTGGCCCTTCCTGCGGAGTAGAAGAATGGCGCCACGCGTTTCTTTGTCGAGCATGTCAACGACCTCCCTCGTGGCACGGGTTCGGCGACCATGCGAACCACGTCCCTTAGTCCCAAATCGACCTGAGTGTGAACGGGCGACCAAACGGAAACACATGCGCTGTCTCAATCGCGTTCCGCAACACTAATCTCAGAATACTTCGCATTGTTGAGTAGTTAAGCGACGCTTCAAGAGAAAAAGATACTTCGAGTAGATCTTTTCAGGCGTCGCCGGTCGGCCAAACGACAAAGTGGATTCCTAATATTGGGCAGCAGGCCTACTATGCGCGACCTTGGGCTCCAAAGGCCCGTCGACCGTTCCCTTTACAATGTTTTCAATAACTTGGGGCATCGGCTCTCCGCTTTGAAACTAACCTCAGCCTGAAAACGTCGCATTCTCGTGCAGTTGTGGCACATTTCTTGGAATTTTGCGCTCCGTCAGAATCAATCTGTTGCTTTTTATGCTTGTTTAGGCATAATATGGGGACAATCGCATCGGCCAGCATCAAGCCCGTCGTTTGGATCGGAAGCACCAGGGCAGACCTCGCGTCCTTTCCAGAAGACGTGAAGGATGCGATTGGCTACGCTCTCTACATAGCGCAAAGTGGTGAAAAGCACCCAGATGCTAAGCCGCTTCGGGGCTTTGGCGGAGCGGGGATCCTGGAAATCGTGGAAGACCATGCGGGCGATACCTATCGCGCCGTGTACACGGTCCGCTTGGCCGGTCGTATATACGTGTTACATGTGTTTCAGAAGAAATCAAAGCGCGGAATCAAGACGCCGAAAGCAGAGAGTGAGCTAATCAAATCGCGTCTCAGGCGAGCCGAAGAAGAACACACCAGATGGCTAGAGGCTCAGAAGGGATAGCAGTCATGAGCAATCGAATTGAGGTCGAAGAAGGCAGCGGGAACGTCTTCGCCGACATCGGTCTACCCAACCCCGAAGAGCGTCTCGCCAAGGCCGACCTTGCGATCCGTATTGGCGAAGCGATTCGCGCGCGGCGACTGACCCAAACTCGCGCCGCGCACATCCTAAGGATCGATCAACCCAAAATTTCACGCCTTTTGCGAGGCCAACTATCTGGTTTCTCCACCGAACGACTTATCCATTTCCTAACCCTGCTTGGCCGAGACGTTGAGATCACCGTCAAGCCCGCCGCGCGATCACGCCGACAAGGGCATCTTCGCGTCGTTGCGACAGCGTGACTTTTCTCTCTGGCGGGATCGACCCACACCATGCCCCGGCTAGGCGACCCACGGTTCGCCGAAGTCGCCAAAGGCATGCCCAAGGAAACAGGCGATCACCTTGTTCGGTGGCAAGCTACAAAAAGCTACACGGAAGCTACAAGAGCTCGGTATAAGAAAATTGCGGTTTTGATGGAAAAATCTGGTACCGATTCGGAAGTCCTTGAAAAATCGGTGTAAGCCCTCGAGGGATTTAAGCGTGATTCTAATCCCTCCCTCTCCGCCAGAACTTTAGTTATCTAGTACTTGCGAGTCGGCGGAGCCAGTTCGTGCTGCTCTTGGATCGAATCGAACGCAAGTGCCCACGCGGAACGAAGGAATGCGTCCGGCTGCTGCTTGCTTGAAGATTGTCACCTTGGACACCGCCAGAAGCTTCGATAGCTCCGCAGCGGTCAAGGCTCGACCAATCTTCTCGATTTGGTCCGCGATTGACATCAGTTAGCCCCGCTCTCCAATCGGAACGATGCCCAGGCAGTCTTCGCCGGGCAGCGGTAGCCACGACGCTTTAGTGTTGAACCAATTCGATTCCAGCAGTTCGGGACTGGCCAGAAAGCCTTCTTGCAGTTGGGACACTTGTTTATTGCTCGGTTCGTAGGGACGTGGGAGTTTTTATGCGGAGATAGTTCAACAATCGCAGAAAAAAGCGGAAAAGCGAGGACGCGGAGGCCCGTTCGTATCGAGCGTTCGTTTGCACTTGGGCAAGCCGACCACTACCGCATTGTGTTGCACCAGTTCTGGCCGAAACTGGGTCCGCGACTGTTAGTCGCACAATCTGCCAAAGACATCGTTTCCGCTGTTCGTGAAGATGCAGCGGGCATTATCGGTAGCCTTCTTCCATTCTCTGAGCTAATTCTGAAGATTTTGCGCGACCCGAAATTCCCGCGTGCGAGATCCAAATCGCAGATTCACTTCCTGGCTGATTCTCTTGGAGGGCAGGGATTTGTGACCGTCGCGCCGATCCAGAGAAATAGGCGCGGAAGAGAGAAGCAAAGTGAGGCACGTCATTGTTCGACGGGAGTATTACATTGAGTGCTCCGGCTCGGGATGGAGCTTACCGGTTGTGGCAGTGGGAGCTGTCTTGGGATTTGCGCGTCAAAGAAGACAATTGATTGCGAGTGCGACTCGTCTTGGTCGGGGAGCACAGAGAAGCCTCCAAATGAAACTGGTTCTAACGTTACGTACATACGTAAGGTTAGAGCCTCGGAAAGAAATCTCCGACGTGATCGAGCGCTTCACTTTCCACGACGAGGACAGCAGCTTCTGTGTGCTTCGGATTAAAACAGAGGAGGAACGACGGTCCTCGGCCGGTGGGCCAAGTAATTTTCTATTGGCGTAGCGCCCCCGAGGTAGATAGAAAGGCAACAGTTCGGGGCCGAAGGCTCAACACACTAACGTCCATGTGCTTACACTCATGCTTGCGGCCGTGCCGCTCAGCTGCCATCGTCATGAGTTTTCCAGCCCCTCGCCTTGTTGCGCAGCATCGACGGCAAGCATTCTAAAATATGCCCGTTCGCCTCGCAACTCCACGTAGAACACTCCACGTAGACGCAGGCCACTGCTAGCCCATCGCGTTCCGCCATCAGAAGATCGCCATCGCGCATGGTGGCCGACGGGCCTTCCTCATCCGTGCGTGTCCCCTCGAGGAATGTCTCAATTGCAAAGGCCTTGTTGATAAGAGAAATCAGCGCTGGCAGGTCGCGCCGGTTCGCGGTCCGGATGCCAACGGAATCGATTGGAGCGGACACATTCGTCATCGCTTTTCGCTGCATGCGCCAGCATTGATACCAGCTCGAGGCTGATTCAGTGGGGTGCCCATTGCGGATCATCTTCCGGCTTCACGACGCGGCCATCTCGCATGTGGATAATGCGGTCTCCATAGGCAGCGGCTGCTGGATTATGAGTGATCATCAGCACCGTCTGGCCTAATTCCTGATTGGACTGCCGCAACATTTTCAAGACCACATTCGAGTTTTCCGTGTCCAGGTTGCCGGTGGGCTCGTCAGCCAATACCACCGCCGGCTTGTTGACGAGTGCGCGAGCCAGCGCTACGCGCTGCTGCTCACCGCCAGAAAGTTCAGAGGGACGATGATTGAGGCGCTTGGAGATGCCTAATAGATCGCAAATGCGCTGGAAGAATGCCGGATCGCGGCCACCATTGCCGGAGATTTCCTGCGCAATGGCGATGTTTGAACGAGCATCAAGCGTGGGGAGCAGGTTGAATTTCTGGAATACGAAGCCGATCTTGCGCTTGCGCATGCTCGTGCGCTCGGCATCGGAGAGCGCGGAGAAGTCATCGCCGTCCATGATCACTTTTCCGGAATCGGCCCGGGTGAGGCCGCCGAGCAGGTAGAACAGAGTAGATTTTCCGCTGCCAGAGGGCCCAACCACGGTTACGAATTCTCCCTGCTGCACACTGAAGGAAACACCGCGAAGCGCGGGCACATCGATCTTTCCCACCCGATAAGTTTTTTGTAAATCAATCGCTTCAATAAATACGCTCATGCCAGCCATGATCTTCCATGCATGATCTTACATGACTGATCGTACATCGCATGATCCTGAGGTTGGCCGTGAGCAGTGTGGGTCTCCACGAGCAACGGGAACTTTCAGGCAACCTCGGCTGATCGCGGCAGCGGGGCGGAGCGGTGCTTCAAGGTCTTCGGTCCGCGCTTGCGCACCAGAAGCAAGCGGATGCGCTCGAGCAGGTCAGCCGGCGCGTACATTCCTCGCGCAAGGAAAACGTCCGCTTGGGAATTGTGGTCGTACACGCGAACCTTGCTCGAAATGAGGATGGCCGGGACGTGAGGAGATAGGCCCTTGATCGCAGCGATCAACTGCGGGCCATCCATTCCCGGCATCGCCATGTCAGTTACGACCAGATCGATGCCGCCTTGTTTAAAGCGTTCCAGGGCCTCTTCGCCGCGGGGATAACTGGCAACCCGATAGCCTCGGGTTTCGAGCATTATTTTGCGATGGGAAAGAGACTGTTCGTTATCGTCAACACTCAGGATCATGCGCTTGGGTTTCATTCACCGCCTGTAACCGAGAACGCCGGTTTCGAGCCGGAGCTGACGGAGGTTTCTCTGTTCGCGAAGGATAAAAGAGCGACCTGATGCTAAAGGCTAGTTAAGGGCACTGTAAAGTATCGTGGAAGCAAATGGCATAGTCAGGCCATTGATATTCTTACGACGTTGTGAAAGCTACGATTCTTCGATGATTGCACGCCTTCGGTCAAAGGAAAACTTCGCCGCGCATGATCTCAACCGATTGCCCACCGACGCGTACGTTAACTACACGGTTATCGCGCTTCGAAGCGCGAACGAAGATCCGGCTGGGGCGCTTCATTTCGACACCCTGTTCAATGAGGACACGTTCATCGGGCTTGGCGACCCCATGTGCCACCATCCAGGCCACGGAACAACCAGCCGCTGAACCGGTCGCGGGGTCTTCTCCGCTGTAGAAGAGCATGCGGGCGTGCAGGCGCGCATCGCGATCTACGGTCTCCCGACAGACAAAATAAAAAAACCTGCCACTTGTTTTCTCGAGGTACTCCGCCGCTCGGCGGAGGTCAATCTGCAGATTCTGGATAACGGCCAGCGACTGGAGCGGCGTGACCACGAACGGAACCCCAGTCGAAACGGTTTCTATGGGCAACGAATCGTCGAAATCTTGCGCGCGCAATCCGGTGGCTCGAGCCACCGCTTCGCGATCATGTTGCGCCACGAAGGTAGGATCGATCTGCGTCATCTCGCCGAACGCAGGCTGCCCACTATTCTGCTCGAACTGCACGGGCACTTTTCCCACGTTTAATTCCAGTACCACTTCTTCCGCTTTCGTTTGGCTACGAAGAGCAAACGCGGTGCCGAGTGTGGGATGGCCTGCGAACGGCAACTCTTCCTGCACCGTGAAAATGCGTACACGAACCCCGTGTTCGCGTTCGGTGGCGACATCGCGCGGCAGGATGAACGTGGTTTCCGAGAGGTTCATTTCTTTGGCGATCGATTGCATTTCGGCATCCGTCAAACCGCGGCCATCAAGAAATACTGCCAATGAATTGCCCTCAAGCGGGCGGGAAGAGAAAACGTCCCATTGCGCCATTCGCAGTCGTCGAGAAGGTAGAGTCACGAACCGGATCCTCTGGAGGAAAATCTGATTTCAGAAGCTTGCAAAAACGCGCAACACTTCAGATGCCGGCGGTTGCCCCACGATGCAGGAAAAACTCGAGCACAACGAGCCCTCCGATAAGCTCTCAGTTGACAGCGGAAGGCCGCACTTTTATTCTTGCTACATGTCTTATCCCTCCCACGTCGGCGTCACATGTTGTTGCATGTGTCAAACCTCGCGTGGGTAGGAAGTCGGCACTTTCTTTCAAACCCACCCGATGAAGCGGGTGGGTTTCGCTTTTCATCCAATATTTCATCTGAGGTATCAGCGCAACTGGTTTTTACAGAAGCGAAATAGAATCGCGAGGAGAAAAAGATGAGTACAGAGATGTTAACTGAAACCAACAGCATTCCCCGCATCAACGACACTGCACCGGATTTCACTGCGGAAACCACGCAGGGCACAATTCATTTTCATCAATGGATCGGCGACGGATGGGCGATTTTGTTTTCACATCCGAAAGACTTCACGCCGGTGTGCACGACCGAACTGGGGTATATGGCGCGGCTGCAACCGGAATTCGCCAAGCGCAACACGAAGATCATCGGCCTGAGCGTCGATCCCGTCAGCAGCCACGGCAAGTGGGCGGCCGACATTGAAGAGACCCAGGGGGCGAAGGTGAACTATCCGATGATTGGCGACCCTGAGCTCAAAATTGCGAAGCTCTACGGCATGTTGCCGGCTGCGAGTGGGAACACTTCCGAAGGACGCACCGCGGCGGACAACGCTACCGTTCGTACCGTTTTCGTGGTCGGCCCCGATAAGAAGATCAAGCTCCAGCTCAGTTACCCGATGAGCACAGGCCGCAACTTCGACGAAATCCTCCGAGTCATTGATTCGATGCAGCTCACGGCAAAACACAAAGTTGCCACACCGGTGAACTGGAAGCAGGGAGACGAGGTAATCATTTTGCCTTCGGTGTCGAACGAGGAAGCGCAGCGAGAATATCCAGGCGGCTGGAAGTCCCCCAAGCCGTATCTGAGGATCGTGCCCCAGCCGAAATAGGAACTAAGCCCGTCCCACGGCCGAATCACCAGCTGTGGGCGCGGGATATGGAAGCGCATGCGGTCCGGTGATCGTCCCGGTCTTCAAAACCGGCGGGCGGCAGGCAATCCTGTCACCGGTGGGTTCGACCCCCACTCGCTTCCGCCATTCATTTTCAATTGGTTAGATCTATCGTCCATGCGATCTCATAGTGAGACCTGAGGTTGAAACCGCGTTGCTGTGATAAAAACGTGATAATAATTTCTCGCGAACGAGTTTTCTAATCCGGCCGTAGCAGAATGGTTGGGACTCGTCTGGAGCCCGTGATAGAAGGAGGCGCACCTTTGCCTTTCCTTCCCATCGCTTGGACAGGCTCCGGAGCTTCATCCACACGCAGATTCCATCCCTTGCCGTTCTTTTCCACCCAAACCAGGGAACCTGTCTTAGGACCGCCGCTAACTGGTATGTGGCTTTTGTCCCCGCCGTGAAGAAGAGTTGAGGCGGCCAGAAGATTGCGCACGTGAGTTACGGCTACGATGTACGCCTTAGAGCGGTTTGCGATGTCGAGTAGTTCTTCGAGCTTCCGCGAATATCGGTCACAGAATTGAAGGAAGGACTCGCCTTCGGGTGCGGGCAGTGACGGATCAAGTTCGAGCTGTTGGAGGATTGGCAGAATGTCCTTCACGCGCTGCCCCGCCAACGTTCCCACATTCCATGGGCGCAGACCGGAAGTATGCAGGATTGGCGCTAGAGTTGCTTTCACTACGGCGTTGGCGGTCTGCCGCGCCCGGTAAAGGTCGGAGGAGTAGATATGCGCCACCGGATATAGAGCCAGCCTTTGAGCCGTCTCCTCGGCTTCCCGCAAACCCTGTTCGTCGAGAGGTACATCCATCCAACCGCGCAGTCTCTCTGCGCCATCCAGCGAGTTAAGCACGGTTTTCCCGTGACGCACTAAGATTAGCTTTCCCATTTGTTGCGAGGCTCCTGGCAGACGATTTGCTGACTGTCAACTGGAGGGAGGAATCAAGGAGTTGACAATCAGGGCTTAATGACTATTTATATGATAGACATACTGGTAATGTAACACTGGGTTAACATTAGCGGTGGCGTTCGGGGCTGTCAAGCAGATTTTCCGGGTCATCATGCGTAGCACGTTTTTTTCATTCAGCGCATAAAGTCTTAGCCAGCGGGAGTTTGGGGACCGGCGGCTTAGACTTAGACTGTGGCGCCCTCCGTGCCTTGCGGCAACACTGTCCCTGACGTAGCTTCACCAAGCTGCAACAGGAATACGGGTCATGCGAGTAATGCGTTCATAGCGGTATTCCGGTTTGCCGTTCCCTTCCTAAAGCACTTCTAACGTGATTCGGGCGCAAGCCATGAATTCACACAAGCCGTTACCGATCTGCCCGAAGGCATTGATTCTGCATGGCCGACTACATTACCGGTCGGGAAGCCCGATAAAGCTGACAGGCAAACGCTCCCAAACCCAGGCAAACCACACCCAGGCGGAGCAGCCCGCCAAGATACGGAATGAACCCAACGATGGTGAGGAGCAACAGGCCAATCAGGAGTCCCAGCAACCAATCGCCCTTCGTGGCTCCGGATGGCTTCAGAAGTATTCGCCCCAGGAAGGCTCCAACCCAAATTTTCGCCAGGTAGATCGCAGCCAAATACAGCGCGAGCAACATTAGCGAGAGCGGGAAGCCAACCAGCGTTATGGCTATGACGACGATGGCCACCGGCACGCCCACCAGGATCCCAACCCCCAGTCCCAGACTGTGCCAGCCCGAGCCCACCAGCTGAGTCGTGGCCTGGAAGAAGCCGGGAAACAGAAGCATGCCGAGCCATCCCATCAGTATGGCGCCAGCCAACCAGACAGCTT
This sequence comes from Candidatus Sulfotelmatobacter sp., assembly GCA_049515395.1. Taxonomy (GTDB): domain Bacteria; phylum Acidobacteriota; class Terriglobia; order Terriglobales; family Acidobacteriaceae; genus Sulfotelmatobacter. Next base: position 10,648 of record JBEKUD010000071.1, read on the forward strand.
GGTGAAAGTAGAATCTGGGGCGCGTGAAGTGGCTCTCCCTCACCGTCACCTGAATGTCACGTGTGCCCCCAATGGTCGCGCCGTCGGCGATGTGCACCTCCTTCAGCTGGCGCACGCGAGCGCTCAGGTTGCCGCCGACCCGGGCCGTGTTCGTCAGCAATAGGCTACTTCCAACCATCGTCAGATCGCGGCCGATACTGCCGCTTACATCGGCTCTGCCACTGGTCAAGATGTCCACACTGCGCTTCACCTCGCCCTCGAGGCTGACGTCGCCGACGGCAACCACGATACCGTCACCCACGCGGCCACGGTCATCAATTTGCAAGGATTGCAACAAGCCGTAGAGGCTGTGGCCCAATTGCCCTTCCAAGTCGAGCGTGTGGGAAACGGTGTAGATGTGGCCTTCCACGGTTCCGCTGACCTCGGTCCTCTGGGCGAAACTGATTAGGTCGCCCTTCACCGTGCCGCGCACCTCCACGGTCCGGCCAAAAGTCAGCAAATCTCCATTGACCACGCCATCCACGCGCACCATGTTAGCGGCGGCTAAAAGAGTGTCGTCCACAGTCTCGTTCGCCGCCACGGTGACGAAGTCACCGTGACGCCGTTCCAGGGCAAAGCTGGGCAACGACAACGCAAGCAACACGATCAGCAGGCGCAGGCCAGGGTAGTGTGGCCGCCCTCGGCGTCCAAGTAGCAGTGCGCTGCCGCCCAACAGCAACAGCAAACAAATCCAGCCCACGACAGCAGCATAATCGGCTAGCATGGCAGTACCTCCGTGTCCAAAGTAGTAAAAAAAGTGGAAGATCAGGTTCGTGCGGCCGCTTACGCTGAAGGGATTGAACCATTCCAGCGCTGCCGGAATATCCAGCTCATTGAACCAACCGAAAATGATCGAACCTAGCGCCAGCACCGCGGCCAGGATCGCCAGGTCGCCCCACCCCCAGGACCAGCGCCGAGGAGAGAAGCCCGCCGGGCTGGCTGCTTCTTCCGGAAGCTCGTTGAGACTTTCGCTCAGTACGCGGTTCTCAGCGCGCAATGCGTCCACTAGCGCCCGGCAGCGCTGGCACGTGGTTAGGTGGTCTCGCAGGCGCTGCGCCTCATCCGCCGCCAGTTCGCCGTCCACGGCTAGGGCGCAGGTCTGTTCCGAATAGCATTGCATGATCACGTGCTCCTATGGGGCAGCCGCCGGCGCAGCTCCTGCTTTGCCCGAAATATCAGCGCCGCCACGTAGTTCCTTTCCAGGTCCAACTGCTGCGCGATTTCGTCATAGCTCAGTTCGCTGTAATAGCGCAGGACCAGCGGCACGCGATAGTTGTCCGGCAGGCGTGCGATGGTGTCCCGCACCTTCGCCCTCTCTTCCTTGCTGATGACAGCACCCAGCGGTGAGGGCTCCGAACTGGGCGCCTCGATGACCGCGGCTCCGTCTTCAACCTCCACAATCGCCCGCCGCCCCCGCTGCCGGCGCCGCAAAGCGTCAATGCATTGGTTGCCAGCTACCCGTAGCAGCCACCTGGGGAACGGTATCGAACGGTCGTAGCTCTCGATGGAGCGCTGCAGCTTGAGGAAGACTTCGCTGGTGGCATCTTCTGCGCTCTCCCGTGACTCCAGCATGTAACGGCACAGTCCGAATACGCGCCGGACATAACGGCGATAGAGCTCCCCCAGGGCCTCCCCATCGTGACCCCGTGCGCACTCGATTACGCTCTCCAAGTCCATCTCCTCCATCTGCCTGGTTCCGCCCTCGCGGGGCTGACGTTCTTTCGCCATGTTCCTCTTGGCATCCATAAAAGCAGTACGCTGCAGATCGAAGGATGTTACAGACATTTTTAGGGGACGAGAGGAGCCAAAGGCCGAACGCCTAACTCACGACGGGAGTAGCAGGTCACGGATGCTGGTCGTGTCACAAGCAATTCGGAAGACATTTCCGACCAATCGCCAAAACCGGCATAAGATCACCTCCGTGTGGCCGACCAACCGACCAGTGATGAACCGATACCTGGCATTGTGAGTGAGATGGCGATATTTGCCAGCTCTCCGACGTCACTGTGCAGGATTGACCATTCTTCTTCTTCAAATTGCCCGATCATCGATGGGCATGAATCGAGTGTCGCCGCATCCCAGGGCCAGGATTGCCGGTGTCGTTTATTTGGTTTACTTTCTGACCGCAGCATTCGCCGAGTTCTTCATGAGAGGGCTCGTTGTATCTGGCGACGCCGCGGCTACAGCGAACAACATCCTGGCGCACCGGCCGTTATTTCGGTTGGGTTTAGCAACCGGCCTCATCGCGACCGCGTGCTATATCGCGGTGACGGCTCTGTTCTATGACCTGTTTAAGCCTGTGAACCGGAGCCTCTCTTTGCTCGCTGCGTTCTTCAGCCTCGTGGGATGCGCGATTCTGGCTTTCGGTAGCCTCTTCCAACTCGCTCCCTTGGTCATCTTGGGAGGCAACCAGTACTTGAGCGCATTCAAGGTGGAACAGTTGCGGGCCCTGGCGCTGATGTTCTTCGAACTGAATACTCAGGCCGGCAACATCTGCGTGGTATTCTTCGGAGTCTATTGCCTCCTGATCGGGTACTTCATCTTCAGGTCGGCCTTCCTGCCTCGAATTCTGGGCGCGCCGATGGCAATCGCGGGCTTGGGTTGGCTGACCTTTCTGTCACCGCCGCTCGCAGACTATCTGTCTCCCTACATTCTGGTCCTCGGCTTTCTCGCGGAACTATCTCTGATGCTATGGCTCCTGGTGATGGGCGTGAACGTTCAACGATGGAAGGAGCAGGCCAACGCAGCATGAAAGTCGCCGCCTATCACCGCACCGGTTCGGCTCCGCCGCTACTATGAACCGATCTCGTTCGCATCGCGGTGGGTTCAATCACTCGCATGAGGAGGAAACAGTATGAGCGCAGCAGTAATGATGAAACGGATTGCAGAAGTGTCGCCGCGCTATAAGGCCCGTATTGCCGGTGCCCTTTATTTGCTCAGCGTAGTGACGGCAGCATTCACCGAGCTCTTCGTTCACGGCAGGTTGAATATCGCAGGGGGCCTCATCGCGGTCGCGGTCATGGTCGTTGTGACGCTGCTCGTCTATGACATCTTTAAGCCGGTGAACAGGGGCCTCTCCTTGCTCGCGGCGTTCTTCAGCCTCGTGGGACTCAGCTTCGAGGCACTTCGATTGCAGCCTCAGGGCGTAAACATCGCCATTGTATTTGCCGGATTCTATTGTCTCCTGATCGGCTACCTCATCTTCAGGTCGAGCTTCCTGCCTCGAATTCTGGGCGGGCTCATGGTGATTGGCGGTTTGGGTTGGCTGACCTATCTGTCAAACCCGCTCGCAAACTATCTGTCCCCCTACAATCTGGCCTCCGGCCTCCTCGGGGAAGCATCGGTGTTCCTGTGGCTCCTCGTGATGGGCGTGAACGTCCGAAGTGGCAAGAGAAAGCAGGCGCTTGGCAAATTAACGGAGCGCAGCCAGCCATTGGGGAGGGCGACTCCACTGACTGACGGCCATCAGCAGAAAGCAGACCAACAACTTCCTCCGACTGCACAGGTCACTGTGTAACTGTCGAGAAACAGTCCTCTCACGACCCGGACTGGCTGGTTTCGAATTCTGGACGGACCTGGCAGACCTGGGTCGGCACACACATCATTTCTATGGGTTGTTCCTTCATTGCTATGCTCACTGCCTTCTGCATTGAGGAGGGAGAGAGCTTACCCGGTCTGAGCCGGTTACCCCACCTAACTTATTGGTTCTCGCCCGCCGTTGTGGGAACCCCTTTAATCATTCGCGCACTCCTCCGTCACCGGCTGAGATATGGTCGTGCTATGGTAAAGCCCTGAAAGCTATATGTATACCTTTGTATTGCGATGCATGAGGCGCAAGGAGGAGCAACCATATTGACTGCCGAGAAGGAGGGCTTTATGAAAAAGCTTGCTGTTTATGCAACGCTGGCAGTGCTTGCGCACGCCGTGATCGTTGTTTGGCATCTGTTCGTGCTGGCGAAGATTCCGCCTGGAATCACCGGCCAACAGGTTCTGTCGGCGGCTATCGCGATCAATGTGGTCCCGCTTGTGGGATTGTTCTTGCTCTGGACGGATTATCCGGGGCTTGCGAGGGTTCTGATTTTTATTCCTTTGGCCGTAGGGTTTAGCGCAGGCGGTTTCGAGCATTTCCTAAGCAACGGGTCTGACAACGTCTTTCGGATGGCTGCCACAGAGTGGAGAATTCCGTTTACGATTACCGCTGTTCTCCTGGCCGTACTTGAACTCTGCGGATGTGGGCTCTGCATTCGAATGCTTGGAATATCTCGGTCAGGTCAGTTTCAGAATTAGCAAGAACTGGCTTCACCAAAGGGCTATACATCCAGCCGATCCAGGGTTCACGGCAACAGAGATGATCTAGTTTCGCGGAGCGCGAACGGTCGAGGACAGGGGCCACGCCTGTTCGCCTGGCGCTGCTTCCGACGATGGGCCAACGGGCGGCGTTTTCGGCAACCACGGTCCCGAGCCGTGGTAATTTTCACCTTGGCGTAGGACGTAAGCTCCTAAAGTTCACGACAAACGAACGCACTGGAGATCAAAGTAGTCCATCAACAGATGGATCGTGCCATCGGTCGGATGACAACTCGGAAGTTGATTGGAGCCAGGCCGACTCGTAAGGAACCATCACAGGTCTCAAGACACACCCCTTGGGACTGAATGATTAGCAGAAGATCGCGACTATGAGAGAGACGCCAGGAGATCCGATTTTCTTTAACCTCACCGATCAGTTTCTGGACCGTCACATCAGAGAAGGCCGCGCTCAGAAAGTGGCTGTTCGATGCGGCGATTCGGTGCGCACCTACGGAGATTTGGCTGCGGACGTAAATCGCACTGGGAATGGCCTGTTGAGATTGGGTTTGCAAGAGGAGCAACGGGTATTGTTAATTCTGCCCGACTCCGCCGAGTTCGCTGTTGCATATTTCGGCGTGATGAAAATCGGCGCTGTGGCCGTGCCGACGATTCCGGTTGCACGAACAGCCGATTACGACTACTTCCTCCGCGAAAGTAAGGCTCGAATACTCATAGTTCACTCGACAGTCTTTAGCGAAGTTGCTCCAGCGCTGAGCGGGCAACGCTTTCTCCGGCATGTCATCGTCGTTGGCGAACCTCAGTCCGGGTGCCTGCATTGGGATGAGTGGCTCGCCCAGAATTCGCCCGAACTGGATGCCGCAAAGACAAGCGAGGAGGACGTTGCGTTCTGGTTGTGGACTTCGGGCAGCACCGGGCGCCCGAAGGCAGCGGTACACATGCACTATGACTGGATCTGCTGCTGCAGGAATTATGCCGTCGGAGTCTTGGGCATCGGCCCCGATGACATAACCTTCTCGTCGTCCAAACTCTTCCATGCCTACGGACTGGGGAATGGACTTATGTTTCCCTTCTATGCGGGGGCGAGCACGGTCTTATTTTCGGGCAAGGCGCAAGCCAAAGCGGTATTAGGAATTGCTCAGACCGCCCGGCCGACGCTTTTCTTCTCTGTTCCAACGTTGTATGCCCACATGCTCCAAGAAGTCGAGAGAGAATCGTACCGCTTGGACAGTGTGCGACTCGCGGTCTCCGCAGCGGAACCACTTCCGGCTGAAATGTTCCGCAGGTGGCGGCGCAAATTTGGCGTAGAGATTCTGGACGGTATCGGTTCCACTGAGGTGCTTCATATGTATTTGTCCGCGCGGCCTGGCAACGTCAAGCCTGGCAGCACGGGGAGCGCGGTTCCGGGTTACAAACTGCGCATCGTTGATTTGGACGATCGCGAAGTTCCACCAGGCACCATGGGAGATCTCCTTGTGGCGGGAGACAGTATCGCCCCCTGTTATTGGAACCGCCGACAGCTAACGGCTGAGCGCATGCGTGGGAAATGGTTCTTCACCGGCGACAAATATTGGAAAGATAAGGACGGCTACTACTGGTATGCAGGCCGTTCCGACGATATGTTTCGGGTTTCCGGTCAATGGGTCTCGCCGGCTGAGGTCGAAAGTGCGCTGGTTGAACATGAGTGCGTCCTGGAAGCGGCGGTGGTTGCATATCGAGAAGATACGCAACTGCACACTCCCAAAGCGTTCGTCGTGCTTCGGGAAGGCATCGCAGCTACTCCTGATCTCGCGCGCGAACTCCAGGAGTTCGTCAGACATCGGATCACGCCATACAAGTACCCGCGACATATCGAATTCCTGGACAAACTGCCTAAGACCGCGGCCGGAAAATTGCTGCGCTACAAGCTGCGTGAGCTCGCGTCCGGCACCATCATTTAACAGCAAAAATTCTTCGCCACGCTCAGAGTCTGTGACTTTTTGATGTCGTCAAAAATCGATGTTGCAAACAAAATAGTTACGACGACAAAGCGTTTACAGGGCAGACACCGCGGGCCATGCGCGTCGCACAGCAAAGCAGCGCGTCTTAGGAGTGGTGCGGCGTGGACGGCAATTCGGAGCTCGCGTCATCCGGGAGGCTGAGCGGAGCCCTACCGAATTCGTAGGCGCAATGCCAGCGATGACGTAGACCCCATCCATCTTGACCGGCACGCGCAATCAGTTCAAAGCCCTTCGCGGGCCGCCGGCCCTAAATGACACTCTTGATTCTGAAACTCTTGTCCGAACGCGATATGTACGGATACGAGATCATTGAGGAGTCGGCTCGTCGCAGCGAGGATGCCTTCGACACCATCACCACTAGTTCTTGCGCTACAACCGTGCTGCCGGTTTCCGTCCGTGGAACCGGAATGCGTCAGAGTTCTTTTCAACTTCCAAGACCTTGAACCCCGCGGCCTCAAGCCGCACAGCAAACGTGTCCGGATCAACCGGAACAATCGTGTCGCCGATGTGGATCCGCCGCATGAGCAAGATTCATGCGCTCCCTTCGTGGTCAATACCAGACGGGCTGAGTTTAGCCGTTGCCAGCTTTGCGCACTTCCGATATTGTGACAATAAATATCTCAAAAGCGTCAGAGCGCCGTTTTCGCCCCCGCGGGAGATAGTCGCTCCCAGATCACGACCCTTACGCACGACTACCCCGCAGGGTACGTGATCCCCTCCCATTTTCACGATCGTGACCAACTCGTCTATGCTTCCCGCGGAGTGATGACGGTACGCACCAGCGCCGCCACATGGGTCGTGCCGACCCACCGCGCGGCTTGGATACCGGCGGCGGTTCCACACACAATCACAATGTCAGGCAGAGTAGCGATGCGAACCCTGTACCTCAGGCTGTGGTTGGCGAGGACTCTGCGGCGGGGCTGTTGCGTGGTAAATGTGTCGCCGCTGCTTAAGGAACTCATACTCCATGCATGCGCCCTCACCTACCTGAAGAAGACGGTTCAGGCCCAGCGTCACTTGATAGACGTGATCACCGACCAGCTAGAAGCAATCCAGATGGTTCCTTTGCAGCTTCCTACTCCGTCCGATCCGAGAGCGCTCCGGGTTGCCGACCTGCTCTCGGCAGACCCGAGCGACCGTCGGACAGTCGCGCGCCTCAGCAAACTAGCGGGTGCGAGCAAGAGGACAGTGGAGAGACTGTTTCAAGAAGACGTGGGCCTGACTGTCGGCAAGTGGCGGCAGCAACTTCGTCTCATGCAAGCGATGCGCCTATTGGCGGAAGGAGCGAAGGTCACACACGCCGCGCTGGAATCAGGCTACAGTACGCCGAGTGCGTTTATTTCTATGTTCAGGAAAACATTGGGAACAACGCCAACGGCGTATTTCAGCGGAGGGGACAGACATCACATCCTTGCATCGAACCGCTGAGCCAAAAGCAGAGTGTTGGGTTCGGCAAAACGAGGCCGAGATTTTTTCTCGATCCATCGGCGAAATCTATGGAATACTGGGTCGCGACAGGAGTCCGTGGGAATCCAACAGCGAAAAGAATTTTTGGTACCATATACCTACAATGGATCGGCCGATGGGGGCTTTTTAGCCGTAGGGGCAGTTCCTGGCTAGAATCAATAACTTACGTGTTATCAACACCCTAGATAGTTCGACTCCTACTCGCTTCCGCCATTTTTCAAGGTGGTCGCCGCCGCGGTTCCTTGCGATCAGTTCGGCCTTCAGCGTTCATCAACATCATGCGTTTGCCCGGCGCATCGCAGCCTTAGTCAGAGGCATCCCGGTGCGATGGGCGTAATACCGATGACGATCTATTCATACTTATGAATCCTGGCAGAAAAAGCAATCTCGATACATTTCGTGCACGGACATCGGAAGGCCGTGTCATCTGGGAAGACAATGTGGCCGCACTTCTCGCAAATCAACCGCCCATTCGAAAGGACCTGCATCGGAAAGAAAGTGTAAGCGCCGACGCAGTAGGGACAACGAACTTCCTTCCGCAGATCTCTATCCTGATTGGTCGCGGGGGAGCAAACCTCCGTCCTCCGGAATTTCCCAGCAACGAATTCAGGAAGCATCTCTTCCAGCTTTCGCGAGAGCCAGCCCTGGAGCGCAGATTCTTGTTCTTGCGAAAGTGCCACGAAGCGGACCCCGACTTGGCCCGCTTTCCACCAGCAGATCGTCAATTCTGGTTTGAATGGAGCATCCAGACCGGGCAAAGTGAACTGCACCTGCACTTTTTCTTCGGGATGGAGGGGAGTCAAGGTGTTCAGGGCCATACCCCCTTCGCTAACATTTACGCTGTTACAACGAACTTCCGGCTGGCCGCGCCGTAGGATGACCACCGGGACTGAGAGGGGACAACGAAAATACCGCCGTCGTTCTCGCAAAATCAGTCCGTACGCAGGCTTGAGGGTTTTATGGATTGACTGCGTGGAAAGAGGCCTCTCAAAAACAAATCCTGACTTCTTCCGGAAAGCGATGGCCTCCGCATCACTGCCGCTGATGGCAAACGTCACCGCTGTTCGGTTCGCGGGAGAGAGACGTGCCTCCTCCAAAACCATTCCTGACTGTTCGCCTATCTGGAGGTCTACGATAACGGCATCGAATTTTTGGCGGTTCAATAGACCAACCGCCGCCGGCACTTCTTGACAAACATCAGACAAAATGGACAACTCCTGTAATGCGCGGGAGAACTGCTGAATCGTGACAGGATCAGCGGACACCAGAAGGGCAAGTCCTATCGGCATGATGCACTAAAATCCTTCTCGATAAATTGGTCAATCACTTCAAGCTTCAGGCACGTGAGAGAGTTCGGCGTTCATACCATCGAACCGGGCGAAGAATTGATCCCGGATCCAGTCGAAAAACCGTTCCTTCGCAAAAGAACTCGTACACTCGAAGCGAATCCCAGCCTTGCAATGTTTGTCATCCCAAACGACAGTTCCTTCAGCACTCACCAGGAGATCGCTGTCGGGAATCGTAAAGACGATTTTGAGGCGTTCTCCGGCGTCAAGGGAGCAGGCACCACTGACGGCCATTCCGCTTTTGCTTATATTTATCGTGGTGCAGGGCAATAAAACTCCAGATCCTCTGCGGACCGAGACGGGCAATGCAACGGGTAATCTGTAGCAATTCTGTTGGTCGTACAGTTCCTTTTGGCTCAAATTCACGGCCGACAAGTGAAGTGCCTTGCGGTATTCGTTGATCAAGCTCCTGTGTCTGGCGTAGTCGATGATTGAGCCGGCCGCTGCACCCAGCGTGAAGACTCCCGTAATCGTGAGTGGGTCTGATAAGATCATGTCCTCCTCCGCTAATTTCCCCTGCTTATCGCCAATTGCTTGGGGTTGACTCCTCCATACTCGTTCTGGACCGGGGGCATTAAAATGGTGATCCCATCATGCAGCGGGTCCACGAAGTACCGGAAGCTCGAATTCTCAAACACAAATGGGTACGTGTTCCCCATTTAATATGACCGTACGAGCCGGTCCGGCGGAGCTTTTGAGTTCGTACAGGTCGCCGTGCGGCACAACCGACTTGACTTCGAGAAACGGAGCCTCGGCTTCCGTTCTCGCTGGCCATTCATACTTGTTCCCGCGGGTGGGGTATGCTTTCGTGTCGGCCCGGCTCAATTACTGAAAATGCTAATCCCAGAATCAGAAGCGCGCTGGCTCCGAAGATCAGTTTGGCGTTTCGAACGCCTGTTTTCCCTCCCCATTCGTCGTGCTCAGCGGCACTTGTCTGACGCCGCCCACCCACATGAGCGGCCGGACCAGCAACAGCCGTTAACGGAAGGTAACCGACGTTGATGGGACGGGGAAACGTAAAGAAGCGACAAGGAACGCTTAAGGTAATCGGGTTTTTACCTGAGACCGAGCTCTGCAACGGAGTTTGTTTTAGAAGCAATCAGCAAGCACGCGCCTGATGGATTCGCGTCAGTATCCAGCTATCTACCTCGGCCTTCAAGGCAAATACCGAGGCGCCCTTGCTTCGTTCTAAACGCCGAATCGGAAAATTGTAATTTTCTTCCCAACGCTGAACCGTTTTTACGCAAGCTCCAACATAATTGGAGATGTCCTTCCATGATCGCAGCATTTCGTTTGCGCTGCCGGGCAACCATTCAGCTTCAGGAATCGTACTCGCTGCCTCGCATGTCGTGTCTGGGCAAAGCTCCACAACGACCGCACCGACCCGTTCTACACGTCCATTGGCATCCTTCATGGGAAACAAGGTGTCTACCCGGCGTCGCCTTTTGGCATCCGTCGGCAATGATCCTGCGAGTTCCAAGCTGAGAACCGGTCGGCCCGTGGTCATTACCTGCTGCATAGCGGGCTCCACCTGCAACGCGATGTCGCCAAGTACCTCTCGCAGAGTCTTTCCCAAATGCGATTCGACAGGTATGCCGTTAATCGCCGCGAGCCGAGAATTTACCGCCCGATAGCGCATTTGCTCATCGAAGATGGCAAGCCCGGCATTCGAACTATAAAAAAACTCGGCAAATATCGGTTCCGAACCGGGCATTTGTCCGTCGACGCGAGCTGAGGAATTTGCATCGCGATCAGACAATGCTGCTTTGGCGTCTTCCGGGGTCAGCTTCTTGATGCGGGGAGAGCTGTATGCTTTCCGGCTAACACCAGAGTTCGCGGACATTCGTGCTCCTTTGCAGAAGCATCTCATGAAAATGAGGGCACTCAGGGGCGGCGTTCATTTCTGTTACGAAATCAGAACAGGCGCACGTGTCGAAGCCGCCACGCGTGGGCTTCATCTCAAGCCGTCCAGAATCATCTTCCATTCTGCGACTTGGGATTGCCGAGTCTGCGCTGTACGATGGCTAGTGAATCCCCAGTCCTCACGGAGCATGCCATGATACCTGCGCTGGCGCACCTGCAACCTGAACCGGTATGGAAGCATTTCGATCGATTAGCCGCCATTCCTCGCCCCTCCACGAAAGAGGCTGCGGCGCGCGATTACGTACTTGCGCTCGCCACAAAGCTGGGTCTGGAGTCCGTGCAAGACGATGTTGGCAATCTCGTGATCCGGAAGCCTGCGCGACCGGGACGTGAGCAAGCGCCGATGGCGCTCCTACAGGGCCACCTCGACATGGTGTGCGAAAAGAACGAGGGAACCGTTCACGACTTCGATGTTGATCCTATCAAAGTGCTAAGAGACGGCGACTGGCTGAAGGCAGAGGGCACGACCTTGGGTTCTGACAACGGAGTCGGAGTGGCTGCCGCACTTGCCGCGATGGAGAGCGATGACATCGCTCATGGTCCCCTGGAATTCGTTTTTACGATTGACGAGGAATCCGGACTCACCGGAGCTGCGGCTTTTCCGGGTGGCTTGCTGAAGGCAAAATATTTTCTCAACCTTGACAACGAAGAGGAAGGCACGCTCTGTATCGGCTGTTCCGGCGGCGTCAAAACGACTGCTCGGCGAAAAATCAGCCTTCGTCCAGCAGGCGCAGGGTCAGCCTGGCGTATCAAACTGTCAGGATTGAAAGGCGGCCACTCCGGAGTCGATATCCATCAGGGCCGCGGCAATGCGCTGCGAGTCCTGGGTGGGGTGTTGCAGGTTTTGATGGATCGCCTGAAGATCGAAATCGCCGAGATCAACGGTGGGAGTGCGCAGAATGCGATTCCGCGAGAAGCTATGGCCCTGGTGCTTCTGGAGCCCTCTCGGGAGAGTGAATTGAAATTGCTGGTCGCCACGACCGAGGCTGGATACAAGGCGGACTTGGGAGGATTCGATTCCGGTCTGCAGATTACGGTCGAGAAGGCCGAACGACCGCGCAAGGTCTTGGATGCGGCTGACGCGGGGCGGGCAGTGGCGCTCCTCGCGAGCTTGCCTCATGGTGTTCTGGCTATGAGTCCCGACGTTGCTGGCCTGGTCCAGACCTCCACGAATCTGGCGGTCGTCAATACCAAAGGCGATATGGTGGAGATTGTGACCAGTCAGAGGAGTGCGATCGAGAGCAGCATGCTGGCCGCCGCCCGCATGGTTGCGACGGTATGCGGGCTCGCAGGCTTCGAAGTGGAGCATACAGGAAAATATCCCGGCTGGAAGCCGGAGCCCGACAGCGACATCGTGCACCAGCTCCAGGAAGTGCACAAGAAACTCTTCGGCACCCCGGCCAAGCTTATCGCCATGCACGCTGGCCTGGAGTGCGGCGTCATCGGCGAAAAATATCCGGGCATGCAAATGGTGTCTTTCGGTCCGACGATTGTGGATCCGCACAGCCCGAATGAGAGAGTAAAAATATCGTCCGTGGAGAATTTCTGGAATTACCTCAAGTCAGTGCTTGAAAACTTGTGAGCCGCAGCTGAAGGAGCAGCTTGGCTCGTCCCTGACATTGAGCATCATCCGGCTTTGCGGTGCAACCGTAAGCGCACGGGCGGGTTCGCGGTAAGCCTCGGGGGCCTGGGTCCGCGACGGAGAGCGGACTGCGCCGGCACATAGTCCAGTTCTACGCCAGCTTGAGCACAACGCAGCATCAGTCCTCCGCGGCTCAAATCGCCTCGTCCCACGAATTCTCGCGGGAACCAGAGATCTGCTCCGAAAACTTCGAGCAATGGATCCAAGTATTTACCGCTCGCGATACTACCCAGTAACACAATCTTGGAACCAGCCGGTAGCGTGCAAGCCAGCACAGCGGCATCGTGGCGCAGAGGCTCTCGGTATCGAGCATCGCTGGGATCGATTGGAATCGAAGCCATCTCCAGAAGGTCATCCAATTTGACGATGGTTTGGGGTGGCAGAAGACCACGCGAGGCCGTCATCACGACCGTGGCTGGGGATTCAGCCGACGATCTCGAAAACGCTTCCGCATAGGCAAGCTTGCCACGAAAATAAAGGCCGCTGATGAAGCTGAAAACTTCGCCCAGTGGAGCGCCCTGTCGCTGGATGCGCCGCGCGAGCCCGAATTTCGAATCCCTGTTCAACAGCAACTGGGCGCGAATGGCCGAAGTATTGGCAGGAGAGAGTAGGAACAGCCGTGATGAAGGCTGCTGCGCGCGACCCGACGGATCGGATTCTGGGACATCGACTCCTGGTGTATCGTAGTCCGGTGCGAGGCCATCAGAGACCAGTCGTTTCGCCGCCATCTTTTTGCATCTCTCAAGGTAGTCTGTTGGTGATTATAGACAGAACGTCGCATCGATTGATGGCATCCCAGTTGGCGTGAAAGACCGAATTCCATTTCAAGCTCGCCTCATGCTGGCTACGCTGGTCGGCGCACCATTCCACCAGCCGGGATGGGTCTACGAAGAGAAATACGACGGCATTCGTATTCTCGCCTACAAAGAAGGATCCCACATCACGTTGTTAAGCCGGAACGATAAAGATCGCACCGCAAGCTTTCCGGCGATTGCGCGCGCGATCAGTGGCCAACGGCCGACCACCTTGTTGCTCGACGGAGAAGTCATGGCTCTGGATCGTCACAAGATTTCACGCTTCCAGTTGCTGCAGAGGCGAATCGGTCGCGCTCACTACGCGATATTCGACTGTCTCTATGCGAGTGGACGAGATTTGCGTCAAGAGCCGCTCTCAATTCGGCGCGCGCAGCTGGAGCGGTCCGTTCACGAAGGGGATGGATTGAGATTGTCGCGGAGACTCGGGGCTGATGGCATCGATGCTTTTCGGGTTGCCCGAGAGCGAGGATATGAAGGCCTGGTGGCGAAGCGGTTGGCGTCTGTGTACACGGAGGGGCGCAGCCGCGAGTGGCTCAAGATCAAGGTGCATCAGGAGGACGAGTTCGTCATTCTCGGTTATACGCAACCATCCGGCTCTCGGGAATACTTCGGCTCGCTGCTCCTCGGTGCTTACCACAATCAAAAGCTCCAATATGTCGGGAAAGTGGGAACGGGTTTCACTCGGGATGTTCTCGCCTCCCTGTATCGCAAATTTCAGCCACTCCAATGGAAACGGCAGCCTGTCGGCGATTTCCCTCGGATCCCACATGCGACCTTTCTATCGCCAAAACTCGTTGCCCAGATTGCTTACACGGAATGGACCAAGGACCGGAGATTGCGGCATCCCGTCTTTCTTGGTCTCCGCGACGATAAGGACCCCAAAGACGTCGTGCTGCCCGAGGCGGTGGAGCATCATTAATCACCTCCTTCCGTCTTCGCCATGGATTCGCTACAATGCCCTGAGTCCTGGTTCGCAGTATTCTCTCCGAAAAGAAATCCGTATGAATTTCGCCGCCGTCGTCCGTAACGACTTGGCCGCGCGAGCCCGGAAATACGCGCTGGCCAAGGGATTGCCTCACTCTCTCAGTTACGGAGAAACTGCGATCGCGTGCTTCGCACCGCACGAACACGAGAGCGAACACGGGAACTTCTTGTCAGCCAGCTACCGGGCCATACGCGCCAATCCGGCGTGGATGCGGCGTTTGTCGAAGGTCCATGCGCAAGCTCGACGTACTTTGCCAATGACCGACCGGGGACGCTGGAACGAGCTTGATTCCTGCATGAGTTCCGACGCGCTGCTGATGAACATTTTTTGCTATCCGGGTGTGTTTCGAGGTCGCAAGTTTGCTCTGCGGTGGGGAATCGAGCCGGGGATCGCGCCCCGTTTCGGCTACAAAGCCCGCGTTCCCCTGGCCAACGGCAGATCGGATCGCACCGAAGTCGATTTAAGATTGGGCAGCCTGTTGATCGAGGCGAAACTCACCGAGAATAATTTTCAGAGCGCCAAGAAAGATGTTGTGCGAGC
>JBEKUD010000072.1:0-25601 GCA_049515395.1 Candidatus Sulfotelmatobacter sp.
CACATTCCCACAGCGACGACAACGGCTGGATTACTTTTACCCCAGAACTGAACCCCCAAAGCCTCAAAAAGCCAAACCCCAGTAAAATCAAGGGTCCCGTCGGTTTCTCGTGTAGAGCGGAATTTGGCGAATGGTTTTGTGTGAAACTAGACGGACCCTTTCTACCGGGTCAAGTCTCGCGCGGCCAGATTGCTTATCCCGGCTATGAGCACGTCAAATGGGAAGCGGTCGTGCAGAAAATGGAGCACGAGCCGGCTCTTTCCTTCACATGGCCCCATCCCAAGTCCTTTCGCAAAGAGGAGAACCCAGTGAACTACTTAGAGGAACCGTCCACGCTCGTCGAATTCAGGCTCGAGAAGACCGCCGGTGGCACGTTACTGGTGCTCACCGAGTCCGGCTTCGATGCACTTCCCGGTGACCGCCGTCTCGAAGCGTTCCGAAGAAACGATGGCGGTTGGACAGAACAAGTGAAGAACATCGAGAACTATGTCACGCAGAAGCCATAGCAGTGTGGCTGCGAAGCGACGGAGGCATGCACTCGTTTTTGCAGCTCTGGGCGACATTCGATCTCTCAGGTGACGCAGGGTTCTAGGCTGACGCGGCAGGCGATCACCAAACATCTCCGAGTATTGGAGAGTGCCGGAATCGTGCACAGTGTCCGTACAGGTCGCGAGAGCCGATTCAAATTCGATCCCCAGCCAATTGAAGGACTCAAGCAGTACCTCGATTTCGTCTCCGAACAGTGGGACCAGGCATTGTCAAGACTAAAGTCCTTCGTAGAAGACTGAATGCCTGGGGTGTCCTCGCGGGTACTCGCGACTAAGACGGTATTCGGAGATGCAGCGGGTCGAGTGTAACGCAGAATCTCGAGCCGGGAGGTTCCAACGGCTCGCCCGTGCCGGAGATTCACGAGGCTGCGGCCGTCGGAGCTTCAATCATTCTGGCTTGCAAGATGCCTCACTATTTAACCTTCGTGCAATCGGTAGACTGCCATAAGCTCGTACTGGACTCACAGCTCAGCCCTCGCAGTTCCACCAAATCAAAAACACTGTGCTATCACCGGAGGGTCGTTCTTGAGGGAAAAACGGCTTGCTTTCCATATTGAGCGAGCGCATAATCCGCATCCTTGGGGCCCTGGCTTAAACGAGGAGCGGGAGGAAATTGTCCATGTACCTCGAAACGGTCCAGACACTTCAAAGAAAGTTTCGGCAACTGTTGAAAGATCAGATCGCGCAGGACGTACCGGAGGCGGACGAGTTGTGCGAAGATGACTGCCGTAGGCAGCAGTGTACCGAAGAAGAATGGGCGACCAGCGAGCGGCGAATTCACAAAGCTGCAGGAGAATTGTCGCCTGAATCCACCGTGCCTCGCGGGTTTAAAAGGCAGGATGATGCCGTGCGCACACATCCTGAGTTCGCCTCAAATCAAACGCCAGACTTGGCCTCGCTCGGCGACGCGCTGGTTAAGTCCCTACTTGAAAGCCAGTACAAAAGAGAGAATTCCGCAGGTTCGCAGAAGGTTATGGGGGAAGACTACCATCAGCCCTCGTCGTTACCAAACATGATGACGTACACGGAAGCAGTGAACGAGTTCGCCAAGTTCAATAGGGCGTTTATCAAAAAACTTCCACTTCTTACCAAAGCTCGGGATGTGTACGCGCAAGCTATGAGTGCCGGTGCGGAACTACGGAAGGTCTTGGATGCTCACGACGAAAACCTTCGAAGTCTGATGACCCAGTTGGAGCAAGGGCTCAATGTTCACGGGGTCAAACCCGCCTCCGACCAAAAGAACTCGGAGCCGGCGAAAGTCGAAGCGCTGAGGCGGAGCCACGAAAGCAATCGTCGGAATAGATTTCCATGAAGGGCCTCGACCCTCGCATGCTCGTGGAAGGGACGACGTACAGGTACTCGAAATGATGCGGCGAAGCCGCTATCGCCACCGCAGATGGGGCCACGCGAAACTCGGACTCTATTTGCTATCTTAGATGACCTCAGCCGGCAGTTGCGCGGCTATCTGGGTTTAGAAATTTTTTTGCAGCCTGAGCCGCTGCGAGCACGAACACCGAGGGTCGGGAAGGTCTTGGCCGCTCGCGTTTGACTCGCACCGCCGATTATCGGGTTTCTGATAAATCGGCAATTCATTGGCGGTCGAACTTGAAGAACCTATCCCGGTAACGACATAGCGGGTCTTTGGCGCTACTATGATGCGGCCAAAAGGAGGCGATTCCATTTTGGTTTCGCTGGTCATGTTCGCGTCTACGATATTCGTCTGTGCTCAGGGATCAGTACTGAAGCGGACATCAAATAGGGAAACCTACCAATGGCGGACGATGCGTTTTCTTACCTGCCGCCTTTTGGCAAGCCTGTGAGTGGAAAGACCGCAATCCAAGAAACGGCCGAAAGGAAGTTTGCCGGCCGAACCAACATCAAACAGGCAGACGAGGGTCTTAAGGATTCAACGAGGCGAGCCGGTCGCTGAGGCTCATAGGATGAACGCTAAGCATGAGGTCCTCAGACCGCACTAGGTGTGCTGATTGTGGCCTTCAGCTCAGGCATCCCGTCCGAACATCAGGGTTAAGGTTTTGGTGACCGACCTCCCGCCGGGGATAGACATTGAGGTTGGGGCAAGAGCCTACTCGAAATGTCGCGTAACGATGGGGTCCCAGCGGCGGTCCCGCCTCTGATCCAAAATTTTATCGAAGCCTCGCCTGGCGCAGATTGACAAATGAGGCTCGTCGTAGGCGTCGTAGGCAGGGAGTACCCGGACGCGGGCGCCCACGATTTGCCCGAACCATACTTCCGGAGAAGTTTTCCGTCACTTTCCGGTGTAGCTCACTCTCCACACCGAGTTTGATCCGTCGTCGCTCACCAGCAGCGATCCATCCGGAGCCACCGTCACGCCCACCGGGCGTCCCCATACCTTGCCATCCGGCAGGACGAAACCGGTGAGAGAATGGCGCCACGATTTTTTCCCCGCCCATGCGTGTCGGGGTCGTCCACATTTGATCCCGAACCAACGGCGACGAACATTTTCTTGCCGTCCTGCGAGAATTCCACCGCCCGCGTCCAGTGCCCGAGCCAGTTCGCTGGCAAATCGGCGATGTGTTGCGGCGATCCGTTGGCCTTCAAGTCGCCCTTGTGATAAGCGAAGCGCACAACTTCGTTGGTATTGCCCACGTAGAGCCATTGCGGATCAGGGCCCGGAGGATAGAAGGCTAGCCCATAGGGATCTTTCAGGCCGCTGACGAAAATCGCTGACTGCTCGGGTTTGCCGTCGCAGGTCAGCCCGCGGAACACTCGGATGCGCCCGGGATCGCTTTCCGCCAGAAAAACATCGCCATTCGGAGCCGTGCGCAGTAGACGGGGATTGTCGAGCCCAGCGGCATACAACTCCACCTTGAATCCGGCGGGCGCTTGCGGCCACACATTGTCGGGGCGGCCCACCATTTTCGGGCCATTCCACGCCGATTTCGTCGCATGCGGTTGGGGTAGATCCTTCACCGTAATCTTGTGAGATCTTCCCGGCTTCTCGAAGCGGAAGTCGGTGAACGGCAAGGTCGACGGTGGCGCCGTCAACGTCGACGTGCTAACGTCGGGCGGCGTCGGTGGGCTTGTTGTCTCCGCAGTCTGCGACACCCCCATCGTCGTCACATAGGTAACAATCTGCCACCGCTGCTTTACCGGCAAAGACGCCCCGGCGGGCATACCGTTATCTTTGTCGCCCCGATTGTGCTTTAACTAATTAGTGACTACAATGACCATGGTGACCTTTATGCACCGGAGGTGCGTTAAATGGGTACACAACGATGGACCGTGGCGGAAGCCAAGGCGAAATTTAGTGAAGTGATCGAGCAAGCCATGTCCGAGGGACCGCAGACCATCACTCGAAATGGCCGTATAGCGGCCATCGTCGTTGGGGCGGAGGAATGGCAACGAAAGACGCAGCGGGCGGGGAATCTGGCTGAGTTTTTTGCCGCATCTCCGCTCCGGGGATCGGGGCTGAAGGCCCATCGCCTCAAAGAACGCCCTCGGAAGGTTAGTCTATGAGCTTTCTGTTGGACACGAATGCAGTTTCGGAATGGGTCAAACCGCGACCGAATCCCGGCCTCATCGGCTGGATGGAATCCACGGATGAGGATCGGGTTTTCCTAAGTGTCGTCACGCTGGCAGAGGTCCGCTATGGCGTGGAACGCGTGGCGAGCGGAGCGCGTCGGCGCCGGCTCGAGGAATGGCTGGGGCGCGAATTGCCGCTGAGGTTCGAGGGCAGAATGTTGCAGGTCGACGCAAATGTCGCAGAAGCTTGGGGCAAAATGGTGGCACGCAGCGAGGCAACGGGACGTCCGATCGGCGCAATGGACGCATTTCTCGCGGCGACAGCAGAAGTTCATCATCTGACGCTGGTGACTCGCAATGTGTCGGATTTTCGGGTGCTTAACGCTGTGTTGAATCCTTGGAATTAGCCAGCGCCCCCCAAGCCTCAAAAACGTCTGACGGGACAGCAATCATCGATCGGATCGGGTTTCGGTTGCTTCGGTACTACCAAGAGCCGGATCGGTCAGTCCGGCCTCGGCGTGAACGTTAGCACCCACAGCGACACCTGCTGGCCCTTAAACGCTTAGCAAAAATCGCTTAGTGGCTCTGTTTCGCAGAATCGCTGCGACATGCGGTGATCGCAGCACCGGGAAAGGAGGGAAAAGGTTCTGGTACGAGTTACCGACTCAGAATCCTGTCGCGACTTCTAAGATTTGGTAATTCATTCGAGGTGCCTGGCCTGCGGTGACAATCGTGGTGAACGCGACCGTTTGGCGGGGCAGTTGGCAGCTCGAGTTGCATTGGCTGGCCCACGTCACGACGTTCATGATATTCAGGCTTGGCATCATCACACGGTCACGGCACTAGGAATCGAGAGGTTCCATGTCAACGGCGACTTTGAGCGTATGAGCTCCACCGCCCAGGATTAAGCCGCGCAGAGGACTTACGTCACCGTAGTCCCGGCCCCAGGCGAGCGTCACGTGGCCGTTCGAGGGGACAATGTTGTTCGTGGGATCCATGTCAAGCCAGCCGATTCCCGGACAATAAGCCGACACCCAGGCGTGGGATGCATCTGTGCCCACCAGCCTCGGCTGCCCGGGAGGTGGGTAGGTTCGAAGGTATCCACTTACATAACGTGCCGCGAGATTCAGGGAGCGGAGGCAGGCGATTTGCAAGTGTGCGAAATCTTGGCACACGCCCCGCCGTTTCCGGAAGACCTCTTCGGTTGGCGTCCGGACGTTGGTCACTTTCGAATCAAAACGAAAGTCCTTGTGAATGCGTGAGGTCAGGTCCAGAAGCGCCTCCGGCATTGGCCTCCCGGGCGTAAACGACTGGAGCGCATAGGCAGCAAACTGGGGCCGTATCCGAATGCGCGGCGACTCAAATCCGAACTGGTAGGCTTCGAGACCCGGTGCGCTATGATCGTCAGGAAGCGATCTGGCTGCCTCTTCCCAAGGCAGCGGCAATTGAGGCCAAGGCGTCGCATTCGCCTTCATGATCACTTCGCTCCGCGCCTCGACCACCAACTCCCGGTGCGGCTCCTGAATGGTGAAAAAGCAGAGAAGGTTCCCAAAAAAGTCCACACGTTCGGTGCGCGTTGCCGGGCGCGGCTGGATACGCAGCTCGCTCTGCGCCACCTGGTGGTGCGGCAACGCGCGCGGCTTCAGGCACGCCACGTGGGTTCCAGCCGAGACGGGATATTTGTATTTGTACGTGGTCCGGTGAACGATTCTATAGATCATTGGCCTATGGTGATGGGCAAGGTGCGGGCATGACTAAAGTATCTGCTCGATAGGTTATTCGACCAGGAAGGCAGCAATCCTTCCAGCTCCCGGAGGAAACTTGCAAGCCGGGAGAGCCCATCGGACCCATTCGTCGCCGCGGCACCCGGCAATGGGTACTTTAACTTTCGCAAATCGAAACTGCGTAACAATGCCAGCGCAGCCTGCATCGCCTTTAAGTCAACCGGGAGGTGACGAGGAAGCTTTTGATAGAGATCGGCGAGGTGGCTCAGTTGAAAGTCCAAAGAGCGGGGATTGGTCTCATCCGCCAAGAGCACATCCAGCACGGCTAAGGGCTGCAGGGTCGTGTAGTACCGAGTCCGATAGGTCATCGAGCTATCCGCAACCTCGAGTAGGCATTCCAAAAGCGACCAATCCTGCACAGTCAGAGGCGTAGTGATCTCGCGGAGTTGCCGGGTCAGATAGATCGCGCGCTCCAGACGCCGGCCAATGGTCATGAACAACCAGCCCAATCCGCGGTTGATGTTTTCCCGCTCCATTCCGGAAAATGCAGAAAGCAATTCCAAACAATCGGTCAACATCCCCGGATACTCGAGAAACGGTGTGCCATGCCCGATCCGAACCGAGTCCCGCAGCTGGCCGATGAGGAACATCATATCGGCCGACAAGCGCTCGCGAATCGTGCCGCCGATCCGGTATACCTCGATCAGAGTGCACGCCAGACTGTCAGGCCGCTTGGCATCCGTCAACAGAGAGGTCATTTCCTGTTCAAGTTCAACCGAGGTCGGCCGTCGGTGTTTAGCTTTCGGCAACTTGCTGTGCCTCGATTCCAGGCACGTGTGTAGGCGGATCAGGCAGCCGAGCTCCGCTTCCTCTGCGCGTCGTACGCGAGGAATCATGGCGCGTAGGATCCGAGCAATGTTTTCCGCTCGTTCGACATATCGGCCCAACCAGAAGGCATTGTCCGCGACACTGCTCGGTACAACCCGCGAGACTCGGCGCAACTCCACCGGCTCATTCCGAGGGCGCAGCATACTGAAGGTGTCGACGGGGCTGTCCCACAGGATCCAGGCGTCCTTGCTGTGACCGCCGCGCTGCATCGAGACGACCGATCCTTCCGCCTCGGCAACCCGTACCAGTCCTCCCGGAAGCGCAATCCACCCGCTGCCGGTATTGAGCACGTAAGTGCGCAGCACCACGCTGCGGGAGTTGAGACATCCGTTATCCCACACGGGCGCAGTGGACAAAGCGACCTGCTCCTGCGCCACATACTCGTGCGAGCGGGACCGCAATCGCTCGGCAAACTTGTCTTTCTCGGCGTGCGGGAGTTCGGCCCCAAAGACCGGCTCCATACCGCTGGAGGGAAAAGCCGGTTTCACCACCACCGAATCGAGATGGTCGAGCACCCAATCGAGCGCGTACGGCTGACCGCACCACCAGGTAGCGACGGAGGGCAGTTTAAGCTTCTCGCCCAGCAATTGTGTAGAGAGGCCGGAAAGAAAGGGCATGATCGCGGCCGTCTCAATCAGACCGCTTCCGAGTGCGTTTGCCACCTTCACATTTCCAGCGACGATAGCGTCGACGAGGCCGGGCACGCCCAGAAGGGAATCGCCCCGCAGTTCGAGAGGATCGCAAAAGATATCGTCCACACGGCGCAAGATCACATCGACTTGCTCCAGTCCGTCGACGGTCTTGAGGTACACGCGGCGTTTGCGCACCGTCAGGTCCGCTCCCTGGACTAGAGTGAATCCCAGATAGCGTGCGATATAGGATTGTTCGAAGTAAGTCTCGTTGAGGGGTCCGGGGGTCAGCAATACGATTCGCGGATTGTCCCGCTGGGTGAGTTTGGTGAGCGCTTCGCGTTGCGCACGGAAAAACGGAGCGAGGCGCAAAACGTTCGAGTTACGGAAGAAATCGGGTAGAACATCGGAGACGATGGTACGGTTCTCTAGCGCGTAGCCGCTGCCCGAAGGCGCTTGCGTGCGATCGGCCAGCACCCACCACTGGCCGTCGGGCGAACGGGCAAGATCGACGGCCAGCATGTGCAGATAGCTGTGCGCGGGAACGCGCACGCCCACGAGCGGCCGTAGAAATGCGGGGTTGGCGTAGAGAAGTGCGGCAGGAAAGTGGCCCTGCGCCACCAGGTCCTGCGCCCCGTAGAGATCCTCAAGAAGCAGATTTAGCAACTGGGCGCGCTGAATGATGCCCGCTTCGAGGAAGCGCCACTCGTCCGCCGGAATCAGTAGCGGAACGATATCGATCTGCCAAGCCCGACTTGCCCCGAGTGGATCGCCGTAAATGTTGTACGTGATCCCGTTCTCGCGAATGCGCCGTTCGGCACGGGCCCAGCGTCGTCCGAGTTCCTCGTGGCCGATCGCCCGAAGTGACTCCATCAGGTGTGTCCAGTGCGGCCGAGGAGTCACGCCATCGGCCGACATTTCGTCGTAGGCAGTTCCATAGCGGAGCGGGGGTTGATATAAATCCACAGTCATGGGACAAGCCCCGGCTTCTCGATGTGGGTCTGTTTTCCGGGCGGAGGAAAGCGCAGGTCCAGAGTCATAGGAAAGATCGGGTTGGTCTCTTCCTCCGGCACTGCGATCAACCCGGGCGGGGGGCTGGATATTTGAAAGCGCTGCCGACAGCGGTCCTCGGCCTCGGTTGCGTTCGCGGGGCGGGCTGTATAGGCGCGACCGTCGGGTGATCCCACATGGTAGGCGCATCGGCCGATTGAACGCTCTTTCCAGCGGTCAACAATGTCGAAGATCAAGGGCGCATGCACGGGAATTGTTGGATGTAACTCCGCCGAGAGCTGGCGAGCGCGATATCGTACACCAGCGAGAGTCTCTCCCGGCTCGCCAGTAGAATAGAGTGGCACCCTGCGACCGTTGCATGCAATTGCATAGCGGGATTCGTTGGCGAACCCAGACACCTTTACCTGAATCCGCTCGAACGATGAGTCCACGGCGCGAACCGTTCGACCGGAAGTAGTGTCTTCCGCGAGCACGTTCCAAGGCTCGAGGGCGTGACGCAGTTCGAGTTCGAGTCCATCCACAGCGATCGACCCGATCTTCGGAAAGCGAAACTCCAACTGCGCAGCAAACCACTTCTCCTCCAAGGAGTAGCCAGACCCGCGCAAGTAGGTGAGCACATCGAAAAAGTCGCGCCTGACAAAATGCGGCAGCATAAAGCGGTCATGCAGCGCGGTGCCCCAACGGACCAGGTCGCCTTCGAATGGATGTTTCCAAAACATGCAGACCAACGCGCGGATGAGCAGCATCTCGATAAGACCCATTCTGACATGCGGAGCCATTTCAAAGGCACGCAATTCGAGCAAGCCACGCCGCAACCCGAGACCCTCCGGGGGATAGAGTTTGTCGATGCAGAACTCGGCGCGATGCGCGTTTCCCGTGACGTCGACGAGCAGGTTGTGGAACAGTCCATCCACCATGACCGGCGGGCAGCCGTTCGCAGGCAAATTGCCAAAAGCGATCTCCAGTTCGTACAAGGTATCCATGCGCGCTTCGTCTACGCGGGGAGACTGGCTTGTCGGGCCCACATACATGCCGGAAAACAGATACGAGAGCGAGGGATGGTTCTGCCAGAATGAAAGCATGCTGCGCAGCAGATCGGGACGGCGCAGGAAAGGGCTGTCCAACACAGTCGCTCCTCCGATCACGATATGGCCGCCGCCGCCGGTAGCAAGATGGCTGCCGTCATCGGCGAATTTTTCAGCGGTCAGCCGATTATGGCGCGCTTCCTCAAAGAGCACTGTGTTGATCTGTTCGAGTTCGTCCCAATTGCTCGCGGGCGACAGGTTTACTTCCAGAACGCCGGGATCGGGAGTGAGGCTGAAGGATCGCAACCGCGGATCGGAAGGCGGAGCGTAGCCCTCCAGCCACACCGGCATCTGCAGATACTGGCACGTATCCTCGACGGCAGCGACCAGATCGAGATAGTCCGCAAGCTTGGACGCATACGGCAAGAACACGTGCAGGCGGCTTTCTCGAGCCTGCAGGCACAGCGCTGGCCGGATCAGTTCCGGCGCAGTCTCCGCGGTGGCCGAGACAGCGGGCAGAGGGTCGGCCGCAGGATTTCTCTCGAAGAGATCCATCCGCCGGATCGGGCCTGATGGAAGCTTGATCCGATCGGCGAACGGCGCAGCTTCGTAGTCGTATTCGAGTTCATCAGGCGCCACCCAGGGCATCGACTCGGTCGCTATGCGGTAGCCGATGGGGGAATCGCCTGGCGACAATATCAGACGTTGCGGGCGAGGGAACCACAACTGGCTCGACCAGCACAATCGGCCCGCCGGTTGACGGCGGCGAATGGGCAAAATGTAGCCGGCCGGCTCCTTCGACTCAGATTCGCCGTTGTAGGCGGGCAGTATGTTTTCGAAGCTCACCTGAAGGCGACGCGTGAGCGCTTCTATGAACTTGAAAGCATCGGCCGCGCCGAAGCCGTAGTCCTGATCTTCGTGAGCGATGCGATCGATATTCTCCCAAACGGGGACGCGGTCGGCGCGCCAGCAGCAGCTCAGCGCCCAACGCGGCAACGGCTCGCCCGGGTACCATTTGCCTTGTCCGTAGTGGAGCAGTCCGCCGGGCGCCACTTTCTCGCGGAGGCACTTTATGAGAGCCAAGCCGCGGGTTCGCTTCATTGGTCCCAGAGCATCGATGTTCCATTGCGGGTTCTCGGGCTCGTCGATGCCGACGAACGTAGGCTCGCCGCCCATCGTCAGGCGCACATCCTGCGCTTCCAGGTCCGCATCGACGCGATGCGCCACCTGTTCGACCTGCAGCCAAGCCTCCTCGGTGAAGGGCTTGGACGGCCGCGGTGCGTCATTCAAGCGGCGAATGGACATGGAGTAACTGAAGTCCACGTTGGCCAGCTCGACCGTGCCCTCGATGGGCGCTGCCGTGGATGCGTTCGGGGTACAGACGAACGGGATGTGACCCTCGCCGGCGAACAGTCCCGAGGTCGGATCCATGCCAATCCAGCCCGCACCCGGCAAAAACACTTCTGCCCAGGCATGGAAATCCGCCGAGTCGGTTTGCGGACCGCTCGGACCTTCCGACGCTCTCTCGTCCGCCGCCAACTGAATCAGATACCCGGAGACGAAGCGGGCCGCGATTCCCAAATGTCGGAGAATCTGCACCAGCAGCCATGCGGAGTCACGACAGGATCCGGTGCACTTTTCAAGGGTCTGCTCGCATGTCTGGACGCCCGGATCCAGCCGCGTCACATATCCAATTTCGTTTCGCACCCTCCGATTCAAGTCAACCAAGAAGCTGATCGTTCCTCGCGCCTCGCGGGGAAGCTTCTCAAGAAAAGCCTGAAGTAGGGGGCCGGTCGGCTCGACCGAACGATAGGTTGCAAGATCCTTAGCCAGCTCCGGGGCGTACTCGAAAGGGTAGTCTTCAACTCCTGGTTCCAGAAAAAAATCGAACGGATTGAAGGAGGAAAGCTCCGCGACCAGGTCCACCTCAACCACAAACTCCGGGGTCTTGTCCGGAAAAAGAAGGCGCGCCAGATGATTGTTGTGGGCGTCGAGCTGCCAGTTGAGAAGGTGCCCGGCGGGAGTGACCCGAAGTGAGTAGCTGAGGATTGGCGTTCGACAATGCGGCGCCGGACGCAGCCGTATAACCTGTGGACCGACTGAGACCGCTTTGTCGTAGCGGTACCGTGTCCAATGATTGAGAGCAACCTTTATGCTCATCCACCCTCATGCGGCCCAAGCCTGAAATTTCTGGTTCGTTCTCACTACGCTACTGCGATGGCTGCGCAGTGACCAACTGCAATTGCTGGGTCTCGTCAAGAAATTGGGACCACTCTTGGTCCGACGCGAACTCCTCGTTGCGAGGGAGCAAGGCATGGGACGGGGTGACCCGAACTCGCACTGGGAGCTGCGTCTCCGCTTTTCCCGCTCGCATTGCATCTGCATCATCATCCTCATCGGGTTGCAGCTCAAGGCCACTTGCGTCATGGAAAAGGGTATTTGGGTGCTCCCCCATCTCCGAGCTGATTTCCTCGCGAACTTGCCGGGCATTTTCGCGGGCCCAGCTGATGCATTTCACGATCGAAAAAGCTCCTTCCGGATCCGCGACCAAGAAAAACAGAGGACGCTGCGGGTCGAGGTGCTCGCGGCCGCGCCCGGGGGCGAGGGAGGAAACGGCGCGAAACCAACGCCCTTCCGTGGAAAACTTTGCCGGATTCAGAGTCAGGCCGTACGTCGTCTTCAGCACACGCGAGGCATTGTCCGCCCTCTCGAAATAGCGGCTCATCCAGTAGAGACCGTCGGCTACGCAGGACAGCATGGCGTTTTGGTCACCCAATTCCTCAAACTCTCAATTCTGCAAGACCCACGTGTCTTTCGATCCCCCGCCTTGCGACGAATTGACCACTAGGGAGCCCTTTCGCAACGCCACTCGCGTGAGGCCACCGGGAGTAATGGTGATTTTTTCGCCGTAGAGCACGTAAGGTCGGAGATCAACGTGACGGGGCTCGATGGTTCCGTCCACAAAACATGGCGCGGTCGAAAGATTGATTGTCGGTTGCGCGATATAGTTTCGCGGCTCCGCGTTAATCCTTTCTCGAAATTCCGAGCGCTGTTGTTCTGTGCTGTGCGGACCGATCAACATGCCGTAGCCACCCGACTCGCCCACAGCTTTTACCACGTATTCATCCAACCGGTGGCAGACGTGGTCACGTTGCGCTGGATCGGACATCAACAGGGTTTCGACGCTTTCCAGAATCGGGTCTTGGTCGAGATAGTAGCGAATGATTTTGGGCACATAGGAATAGATAGCCTTGTCGTCGGCGACTCCCGTCCCCAGAGCATTTGCGAAGGCTATATTTCCGGCCCGATAGGCATTGAAGAGACCCACAGCACCGAGCGCGGAACCCCTTTCGAATACCAGGGGGTCGAGATAATCGTCGTCGATTCGCCGATAGATCACATCGACGCGTCGCGGGCCGAACGTGGTTCGCATATAAACGACATTATCGTGGACCACCAAATCTCGCCCCTCGACGAGTTCAATGCCCATCTGCCGTGCCAGATAAGTATGTTCGAAGTAGGCAGAGTTGTAGGCACCCGGAGTCAGTAAGACGACGGTTGGCTCGGAGCGGCCTTCGGGGGCCAGGAATCGCAGAGTCGAGAGTAGCGCCTGGCTGTATTGTTCAATCGGCCGCACCCGGCATTTTTGAAACAGCCCGGGGAATATTTGCTTCATTACTCTGCGGCTGGTGAGCATGTAGGAGACCCCACTGGGGACGCGGAGATTATCCTCCAAAACCACAAAGTTCCCCTCCGGGCCTCGTATCAAATCCGTACCGACCACCGTGATGTAGATGTCGCGCGGCACTTTGATACCGCGCATCTGCCGACGGTAATGTTTGCAGGTGTAAACAATCGTAGCGGGCACGACGCCGTCTTCAATGATTTTTTCCTCATGATATACATCTTTGAGGAAGAGATTCAGCGCCGTGATCCGTTGCGTTAATCCGCGCTCGATCCGTTCCCATTCCGTCGCTGTGATAATCCTGGGCAGCAGATCGTGAGGAAAAATCCGCTCCGTGCCTTTGTCGTTTCCATAAACGGTAAAAGTGATCCCCTGGTTGAAGAACGACTGGTCAGCCTCGTGTTTGCTGCGTCGCAGCTCGCCCGGAGCCAGGCTCAAAAGCAAGTTGTAAAGTTGACGATATTGTTTTCGCGGATGATCCACGGCGCGAAACATCTCGTCGTAAGCGCTATTGAGTTCGTACCGGCGGAGCGCGTCTGCCCCGCCGCGATCGGACGTATCCGTGTCTATAATCATAATTGCCGCGCTTGTTTCCCCCGCTAGAATAGCGCATCAGACGGCGAATTGATGATCTGGAAAAGCGATTCGCAGTATTGGGGAATGGCGCGGAGCGGTTTAGCGGGTATCGAGGATGTTCGGGAAGCACCGGAAGCCGTTCGCGAGCGGGACCTTCCTGTTGCAGATGGTTCTTGAAGTTCCCAGTTGAAAATGCCAGGTTAGCCTTGATTGGGGAGGGTTGGAGATCCGCAGGCCACAACGAGATTCATATTCGCGACTCACTCTTGTCCAAATTAGCCCTGCCGTGCTAGGTCCTGAGGGTCGATGCAAGGCCGTGGTTCCGAATCGAACCGGCATCCTTGGTGGCTTCCGCGTTGAGCCTGAGATGATAAGTAGTAAACGATGACGACGGTTACGCCGACCAGCAGTCCTCCCGTCAGCCACGGGGAATAAGCGACGATTCGCTTCGCCACTCCGCGAGGGCGCACGGCCAGCGCCTGTTGGATCAGCAAATGGATGTGCGCAGCGAAATACAGAGACCAGATTAAGCCCATCGCCGCTGCCGCGTCTTGCAATAAGGGCTGGACGCGCTCGCGCTGTTTGGGGGTAAAGTCGCCGAACGTCCACCAATCAACGTGAATGAGCCCGGAAAGATAATGGATAATAAAAAACAGGCCGCTGCCGGAATTTGTATCGCCAGCAGTACTCGCGCGGTTGTCCCCGAGATCGGGCCAGCAGGTTGCTGACTGAGACCGCTCCTTACTTCAAAGTGTGCCCAGCACCAACAGCAGCATTAGCTTTCGAGATATCCGGGCCGGCACAACCGTCAGCTCCTTAACTCCCTTCTTGTGTCACCACGCCCCGGCGCGGCGTCCGTCCGGTTTATAGGCCGCTCGGAGGAGGACAATAAACTCGGTGATGACAGATGTTGCTATAACATAAATGTAAATGCTCCCTCGTCCAAATCAACTTCGACAGCAGCCCACTTCCCAACCGTCTCGATCCCAGCATTAGGGATGGCGCAACACGCAACAAGCTGGCCACAAAGGCTGGAATGTTCCACCTCGGGAAACCAGCATCGTTAAAAACTGGTGATACCCGCGTAGGCCGTTACTTGGTTTCGGCCGTGGGTCGAGGAGCGCCTCGATCTGCCTTGCGAACGACCATTTCTCGGCGAATGATCCCGCTCGATGAGTTTCTGTGCCGTTTCCTGCGGCACCTGCTCCCCAAAGGCTTCGTTCGCATCCGCAACTTCGGCTTCCTTGCCAACCGGCGGCGCTTCACTCTGCTGCCGCTTTGCCGGCACGTATTCGGCGCGCTCCCGCAACCACAGATCGAACCAGCCGTCTCCGCTGCCAAGCAACCTAGTCCTGTCTGGACTTGTTCCAACTGCGGCGGGACCATAATCGTTGTCGAGAGATGGACTGCTGCCCCGATCCAACTCCGTTCCCCACCGTCCCGGCTCAGGGCTGCCGCATGAAACCGCTCTCTCTATCCCGAAAAACTTGCGTGCTGGACCCCACCCAGCCCTTGTGTGCCTCGTCAACAAACTCAGCCCCTCTTCGCCCGGCTTCCCCTTCGCCCTGCACCACCGTTCTGTCCTTTTCCTCTCCCATCCCCGCGATCCTCGTCCCTGCACCAAGTTAGCCTGCGTGCCACATTCCCGACGCTTTGCACCGTCAGCTACCGGCATGGGGACGCCACAGGTCCTTCAAGCCAGCGCTTCAAATGCGGTGATGATAATGTCTTCGGTTATCAGTTTCGGCGTTTGAAAATACGTGGAGAGCAAGCCTGTAGTCATTGCATCCAGTATGCGGACAAACTTCTCGGCTGACATGGGCAGCTCTTTCGCTGGTACGACCTTCAGTAATTCCTTCGCCATTCGCCGATAGGTGGCCGCGTTCCGTTTCGTCAAATGGGACCGCATCGGCTCGTGGGTCAGCGCGTATAGTTGAAATGCAGTCGCGGCGGTAGCCTGACTTCGACGAGCCTGCGCCTCTTTGGCGACCGTCTCGCCTAAAATGTGCAATTGTTCCTTGAGGCTGGCGCCGGGCTTCAATGGCGGGACAATCGGTTTCCATCGGGACGCAATAAGGGCCAGGAAGAGCTCCTCCTTGTTCTTGAAATTGCCGTAGACCGCGCCTCGGGTCATTCCGGCGCGCGCGGCGATCTCCTCGAGCGGAGCCCGCTCGTAACCCTTCTCGCCGATCACTGCCGCCGCTGCCGAGATGAGTTTCTCTCTTGTACGGGCGCGCTTGCCGCCCCCGGTTCGTTCGCGCACATTCGCCTCCGCCTGCCGCGCATAATAAAATACAGTCGTGTATTTTATGCGGTAATGTATTATTATACCTTTTCATGACCTCAAACTGGCAATGGGATCTAGTCATCGCGTTGTTGTCCGGGGTTGCGCTGCTCACGGGGGGCTATATTTATGAGAAAGTTGCCGAGCGGAGGGATAAGAAGGTCCATCCGGCGCTCGGGCGGATCGTCGCCGTCGGAGACCACAAACTTCACTTGTTTTACAAGGCGAGCGTCGGCCCGACCCTCGTTATCGAACAGGGGGCAGGTGAGCCATCGCGGCTTTGGTGGCCCGTCCAGGATAAAATCGCCGAGTTCGCCAGCGTTTGTACCTATGATCGAGCCGGTTATGGCTGGAGCGAGCCGGTCGCAGCGGGACGCACAATTGCAGAACGCGCCGAAGAGCTCCACACTCTGCTCACCAACGCGGGTATTCCGGGGCCTTACATTTTGGTGGCGCACTCCTACGGCGGCTTCATTGTCCGATGCTTCGCTCGCAACCATCCCGATCAGACGGCAGGACTGGTACTCGTCGATACACCCGAAGAAACAGCGTTCTTCCGACGAGAGGTTCTCCAGTTCTATTCCCGGCTCAAATTCATGAATGAAGCGGTTGAGCTTGCGGCTCGTTTCGGCGTGTTGCGGCTGTTGGGTCAATTGTTTCCCCTGGACCAAGTGGGGTTCTCATTTGTGCGGCCGGCGGAGTATTCGGCGGCAGGAGATGATTTGGCCTCCTTGCAACTCGTAGAACCGCCGATGGGGAACTTTGGAGGGGTGGGCAGTCTGGGGGATTTGCCACTGGCAGTAATCACGCATGGCCAGCCTTTTCCGGGACCATTTTTCATTCTCGAGAAGGGCTGGAGTGAAGGTCAAACGCGGCTGGCTGCGCTATCAACAAATAGCGTGCTCATCCGGGCGCACAACAGTAACCACATGATCCAGATTGATGAGCCCGGACTCGTCGTGGATGCAATTCGTCGCGTCCATGCAGCCGCCCGCAACAAGGTGCAGCTTGCTCATGACGGAACTTCACAGGAGTTGCCCGCTGTTCGACCCTAACTAAGGTCGCCACGTTATGAGCATGTAGTCGGCAAACCTTCCTTTAAAGATTAGGAAAGAGTAGCCCGGTATTCGGAAATGACCCCGAAGAGGCGAAATGTAACGGGGCGGTTACTCCCTATGCCTCTGGATGCCTCCGCGTCTCTTGCGGTGAAGCGATAGGGAAGGCTAGGTCCGTAAGGCGTTAACATCGCCCCCGTGCGGCATCGACATTCTCTGGTATGCATTTGTGAAGCGAACTCGGAATAGCCAGAAAATCAGCAATACCAGCGGCAAGAGGGCCGGGATAAAAAGTACGCTTGATCCGCGTAACCAAGCGGGGAAGACTTGTTGCTGTCCCAGGAAGAAAGAGCCTGTGGCGATGAAAAACCCGAAGCACATGCGCCAGAGATGGCGCACGATGCGCTTGGCGCCGAAAACGCCGCCGCGCACCAGCATGCGGATGTCCCCCGCGGCTGCAAGCAGCATCACGGAACCCATGAAAAAGTGCATCCCAGCGGGAACTCCATCTTTTGACCACGTATGACGATGCACCAACTCTAACCCAGAGATCCAGAGGCCAATACCGAGCGCCAACGGAATCAGAAGCGCGACCCAATCGAAAACGCTCGTTTCCCCGTCTCCGCGTCTGGCGGTAGCCCACGCCGTTGTCACCAGATAGAACGTGAAAGTGCCGCCTAGAACATTGCCCAGTTGGTGTTTCATGAGCGCCAGGTACACCGCACTGGCGCCCAAGGTCAGCATCGCTACGACAAAGACTTTTCCAGCCAGGGCATGCCGGGGGGAACCTTTGCGGAAACCCATTGCCGCGGCACCCGACAGTATCCCGGTGATGCCAGCCGAAATATGAACAGGTAGCAGGGGCGAAAATGACATTCTGCCCTCCCTTCAGGACCGCGAGCAATTGCGTGAGCCTCGGATTCCCTCGCACTCAGGAAGCAATGAGGCGCGATGATGCTACCGGCTTATACGGGCGAGGAGACAAGAAAGATGCAGGCTGGAAGGCATTCTCAAACAGCGCGTTAAGCGATTCACACATTCAGCTAGCTATTCGACCGCGAGATCCCCGCGTTGGAGTCAGGCGGGCTTGTACGCCGCCGGCTCCTAAGGTCGCAACCGACCTCCAATGAAGTTCGATAATACTACTTGTGCGCGGTCGCGATTCAATCGCTACCAGTGGACGAGTGGTCGGCACCTCTTAGCTTGGGATTTACTTCAGGGTAGCCCGTGAGAACGGAATGTTCATGTCATGGACGAAGGACTCATCGGTGAAACATGGCAACTGATCGCGGGGTAACCCAGCCGATGCATCTTTAGCGAACCCGAGCAACGATTGCGGTCACATCATCGGACTGCTTTCCAGAGCTGAACTGATTTACGTCTTCCAGCAATCTTGACAGCAAAGCTGAAATCTCCAGATTTCTGTTTGTTTCCAGGACTTGGACGAGCCGGGTCTCTCCAAATTCTTCTTCGCGGTCGTTGTAGGCTTCGGTTACACCGTCACTGTATAGGACCAGGAGATCTCCTGGTTGAAGTTGCACTTCGTTCGTCGAACATTGCCATGGTTCAAACAGGCCCAACACCGTCGCCGTGGCCGACAGCCTTTCAACCCTTCCATCCTGGCGAAGGACCAGAGGGGGATTGTGGCCGCAATTCACATAACGCAGCTTGCGGGCGGCGTCGTCATAGGAGCCGGCAAACAAAGTCGTGTAACGGTTGGGCTCCGTGTTCTCATAGAAGAGGCGGTTCACGGACTGTAATATTAGGGGAACGTTTTCCGACGCCACTGCGTATTGGCTGCGGATACTCGCCTGCAAATTGGCCATCAGCAGAGCGGCTGACATTCCCTTGCCCGAGACGTCGGCAAGCACGAAGCCGACGCGTTCCGGACCCAACTCCACAAAGTCGTAATAGTCTCCACCTACCGCGCGCGCCTGATTACAGCCCCCAGCGTATTCCAGTGTCTTCAACTTCGGAAGCCTTTGAGGAAACAACTTCCGCTGTACTTGTCGGGCAATTTCCATTTCCTGCGTAGCGGCTCTTTCCGCCTGGAGACGGTCGGCGATGTTTTCCGCCAAACCCAGATTTTCCAGTGTCATACCCGCCTGGCTTGCAACCGAGCGCAGAAGCATTTTGTCTTCGCTGGAATAAGGCTCATCGGAGAGCCTGGGTCCCAAAACAAAAACTCCCAGCAAATCGCCTGACCGGCTCGGGAAAGGGACGATGCACTCCGGCTGAAGCGGAGCGAACAGGGAGAATATCGGATCGGCAGTCGGACTCAGCGATGCATCCCAAGGCTCGCCATCTCCTCGCAGGTACGCCAGTCCGGGGGAGTCTTTGCGGACCCTCTTCAACGCGAGTGGCAGTATGGCGTCGTCGCTTTCGAAGTAATCAGGGCCGGCCTCCACATACACCGCAGACCAACTAGGGTGAAGAGCTTCGCCGACCCGCAGGACCATTTCCAGGGCCAATTCCTGTCGTGCCTTGACGGTGCGCGCCCTCTGGGCTAAGTCCTGCAGGATTCTGCGTGCGTCGTACGCGCCGCGGAAGAATGCACGGTCAATTCGTCCCGTAACTTGCTTCAGGCCTGGAGTCGAGACCCAGGCGAGCATCACGCCGAAGCCCACGCCAATTGCCATCGCGGCCGTCGACCCGACCGCAAAGAATCTCGAAAAGGAGACCGTGAACAGCACGGTTACGGAGACGGCCAGGAGCAGAACGAACAGGATCAGCCCCCGGCTGACCAGAAGATACCGGGCACTGCGACGGAGCAAGACTGGAATCTCAAGCACGCGATGCTTCACTACTGCGTACGCAAACGACACTGGAAAAATAAAAAGTACGATGACGTCGAAGAAATCCAACCAAAATGGAACACGAAATTGAAAAAAGTCTGCCGCGCCCCGCACGATCGCCGCCGGTGTCACGCCAACCACAGTTCCCCAAAAAATCACCAGGATCTTTCGCCGTGCCTCCCTAGTGGAGAGAACGAGCGCATTCCATGTGAGTGAGAGCAGACCTAAAACAAGGCAGCCATAGATAAAAACCAAGACTGCACGGTCGGCGACCCTCTGTCCCACGAACCTTACCAGCGCCGGCCACGGTTCGGGCCCTCCCTTACCCAATCCAAGAGCGCCGAAAGAGACGCCAATGGCCAGCAGCACCCATTTCAGCTGGGGAAGATGACGGTCGAGCGGAGATCGTGCCGGAAATACCGCAAAAAAATAGTAGAACACTGGAGTGAGGACACCCACGAACAAAGCGCGGTAGCCCAGCATGAACGGGAGAACGATTCCGCGCAAAGTCATGAACGAGCTTGGAAGGTCCGAGACTGCGATAAAACCGGCAAAGAGAAGCGCTAAAAGCCATGCGCTCGGGTCCTCTACCCGCGTAAATAAGACAGACAGCCCGACTATTAGGAAGAGGACCGGGTAACTTCCCATGATCTGGAGGGCTAGGCTTCGGCCCAGCGTCAGATTCGGACCAGCGAGGGGGCGGAACTTTGCCTGTATGACAAGGGGCTGTTGCACGCCCGGCCGTTGAATCGTGAGTGCAACTACATCGCCCGGTCGTCCCTTGGACCATGCCGAACTCAACCCAGTCGCGTAGGCGTCGAGTTTTTGCCCATTGACCCCGATAATACGGTCGTTAGTTCGCAGGCCCGCTTCGTCTGCTGGACTGCCTTTCTGAACCATCGTGATCTCGTCGACCCGGGTCGAAGACGAAAACGTCGTATCCATCCCGAGCTCTATGTGCGGATGCAGCCGGACGTAATACATCCACAAGCAGCTATAGACCACGGTCGCAGCGGAAAAAATGAGCGCCGCGGTCAGCAGCAACAAGTGAAGTACTGACTTTGACCCTCGCGGATCGACGGGCGACCCTTGCAATTTCGGCGATAGATGCGCCTGCGGTAGTTGACTGTTGATCTCCACCGCTGGGGGCGAAGCGACTGGCAGCATATGCGCAGAATTATAGCGCCGCCCCCTCGCTTGTGAGCCCCATGACGAGCTTTTATGATCCCCTCGAAACGATTTCTTTCCGCCTTAAATATCGGCCCAAACTTTTGAGTGAAGGTCCGTGTTTGGCCTGAGGCTGTGTCAATTGTATGCGGCAAGATTGTTTGGAACAGAGCCGAATGGGCGCATCGAAGCGTGCCATCAATTCGCATGAAGATTCTTCTCTAGTTCAGGTCCCGTAAAGCAGAAGCGAGAGCTTCTACTGACGGACCTGGAGAGCCAGGAGGCAACAGCGGTCGCCAGAGGGGGATGGTACTGGGCGGATTTTGCAAGAGTCGGAGTGCTTCTGCAGAATCGATTTCCTGGTAGCGATACCGTCGCCCTCGACCGTGAAGGATCCGCTGCGGTTTCTCAATGTCGGTCGGTGCTGCTGAACCAATCCCTCATTCTGCCAGATCGAATCCCGCTCGTAGGTGGTGATTAGGGCGCAAGCCGCCTTCGTCCGATCTTGAGCTGTCTGTTCAAGAGATTCCGTTGGGATGCGAAGAGGCCGTAGCAGTCCTCGCAGCCAACGGGAGTGCCGGAAAGGAAAAGATAATAGGCATGCCTATCTGCCAGGCGCTCACCTGCAGCAGACGAGGATGGTGCTCCACTTACACCCAGAAATGGTTGACAAAAGGAAAAGGACGAGAAGGAGCAGGATAGCTCGCTTCATATATTGATCCTTCCATGCAGTCGCTGCACAAAAGTTGCAACTTGTCGAAACACAATCTTCGCCCCAACCCACTACGCTCGTGCACCCGGAATGAGATAGGATGTCGAGCCGCTTGGAGGATCGTCCCCAACTCGGAAACTGGGGATCTAGCTCGTATTTGACGTCAAATCGCTGTGCACTGATCCTATGAAAGCAGTTGTCAAGGAAAAAATTCTTCCTCCTCCCCTTAGGGGAGACGTGGATGTGGTGACTTGCATCCAGCCCCGTGGGGTTCTTGCGAAAAAAGAGTCCTAACCATCGAATAAATCATCTCAGGTTATAGCTCTTGGAACAAACCCATGGCAGCCAGTCCAAACTTTACGACACCGCTTCCCTCGAACCCTCGCCCCCTGAATCTCGATCAGGTGGAGGATCTGCTCAAGCTGCAAAAGGCCGCTCAGAAAATCAGCTCCATCCTTGACCTCGACCAGCTCGTTGATAAGGTCGTGAACGAGATCGCCCGTTCCTTCGGATGTCTGGATTCTGACATCTACCTGCACAACGAAGAGCGCGGCGAACTGTCGCTAGCGTGCGCCCATGGCTGCGCGGGCTGCGACCTCCACGGTCCGGGCCACAGCCTCAAGATCGGGAAAGGCATGGTCGGATACGTCGCATCCATTGGCCAGATGCACTACGCTCCCGATGTGCGCCAGGACCCCTATTACATTGGCTGTGAAGAATCCACGCTCTCGGAAGTTGCTATCCCCCTCCATGTGGAAGGGCAATTGGTGGGAGTATTTACCGCCTCCCACACCGAACTGAATGCCTTCGACCCCTCCCAACTGCGGCTGCTTCAAGCCCTGTGCAGCGATGTGGCAGTGGCCGTCTACAACGCTCGGCGATTTCAGCAGGAACAGCGACAACGGGAGCAAATGACTCGCGAGGCTCGAGAGGCCCGCGTCATTCAACAAGCATTGCTTCCCAAAACCTCTCCCTCCATTCCTGGTTTTACCGTCTCCGGGCTTTCCGTTCCTGTGGGTGCCGTAGGCGGCGACTGGTACGACTTCATTCCCATGGACAAAGGCCGTTGGGGGCTGGTGCTGGCCGACGTTTCCGGCAAGGGAACCGCTGCAGCGCTGCTCATGTCCGCCACTCGTGGCATCTTGCGATCGCTGGTCGAGGCCGCCTGCACTCCCGGTGAAGTGCTGACGAAGCTGAACCGCCTTCTGGTCGAGGACTTTCCCGCCGGCCGTTTTGTGACCATGGTATATGCCGTGCTTGATCCTGCTAAGCGGACTCTGACCTTCGCGAATGCGGGTCACCTGCGGCCGCTCCTGATGACCGGCATTTCACCCCAGTTCCTCGACGTGGAGCGAGGAATTCCTCTGGGACTGGGACCAGGCGATTTCTCGGAGGTGGAAGTGAAGCTTCCCCCGGGTTCTCGCTTGGTGTTTTACAGCGACGGCATTACCGAGGCGGAAAATCAAGCGGACGAAGAGTATGGGTTGGTGCGTCTTCAGGAACATTTTTGGCGAACAGACGCCTCCGCCGAGAGCCTCCTCGATGACGTACGCTCGTTCGCCGACGGTTCGGGACTGCGCGATGACGCCAGCGTCATCCTAGTTAAGGGCTAACCGGGTCACAATGTTCGACTGCTCGCAGAGGTGGACATGATTTGCTTCAACAACGCTTCCGGAGTACAGGCTCGGAGGCGTTTAGTGCTTAATCTGCACAGGGCATGGCATAACTGACGGACGTTATATCGGCACTGGACTACATTTCATGGCCGCAAGCCTGGCATGGCGAAAGAATAACGCGCGGCGAGACAAGGGACTGTGTACTGGCTGCGGAGAGTCGCCGTGCGTGGGCAAGAATCCGCGTCTGCTCCGCGAACGGAGGGAACCGGGTCGAATCGAAACCGCCATCGAGCAGAGAAATGAATCGGAGCTTCGGTGGGCAGCAGAATACTATCGCATAAGTGCACGGAGTGTTTGCAGTGCCCCTCGCAAAGAACGCTCGGCTTACTGGCTTCGTATTAAGGCGCGAGTCGCGGGCGCTTTCCTGAAACTTACCTCATCTTCAGGTGAGGTGTAGTAACTGATGCAAAATGTATGGTCCGCCGCCCGAGCGCAGGAAGAATTGGGTTGGACGAGAAGCAGTCTGCGAAAATGTATCCGGCCTCTGGTGGAGAATCGTCTCCGGGCGCAATGATGATGGTCCGCTCGTCCTTGTGATCGCGTCGGTCATGAAAGACCGGTGTTTCACGCAGGTTCTCGGGCATGCCATTTGACTTGTGTTTTGATCCCAGATACGATCCTTCGCGTTTGGTGCGTAACACCACCGCTCGGGCCCCCTGGGTGAACATCTTGCGCAGATATGGATTGCCCCGCTTACGGATCCCCAGCAGCTTCGATTTTACTCCGGATGACCCTTGCCCCGGTACCGGCCCGAGCCACGCCGCAAACTCTCGCCCTTGTGAAGGACAGCTCCGTTTCCAATGGCCGATACTACGGCGGTGGCCACTAAGGGGACCCACTCCTGGGATCTGCTGCAGCCGAGCGCAAGCTTCGTCCGCTGCTCGCGATCTTCTCCAGATCTTCACTTAAGCTCTCGATCTGCAACTGCAGATGTTTCCACCCCTGCCAAAGAAAATCCAACACCCGGCGCATGCGAGCCGTCAGCTTCTTTAGCCCCAAGCAAGCGGCGCAGTATCGAAAAGTTTCCTTCGATGTGAGCAACCTAGATCATCCCTTCTAGTCGCACATAGCTTGCTTCCATTCCGCGTTCCATTCCTGTCGCGAGCATAGCTGCCCGCGTGTGAGCATTCGGCAGAATCATGCGCATGGTCATCAATGTGCCTGTGCCGTCCGCATCAAACCTCGTCTCAATGTGGTTGTCGGGCGTAGGATCTGGCAGGTGCATCCGCTCGACATGGACGATCCGGCTGTACGGCTCAAGTTCGATGTATTCGCCCGTGAGGTGGAATCCATCTCCTTTGCCATTCGTCCACTCATAACGGATCTTGCCGCCCGGCCTCGCGTCATTGATGCAGACGGGCATCGTCCAACCTTCAGGACCGAGCAGCCATTTCTGGATTAGTTTCGGATCGGTATGGGCGCGGTACACGGCTGCGGGAGGGGCGGCGAATCGCCTGGTCACAACCACGTGGGTGTTACCTTCAGTCTTCAGAGTCAATTTGCTCATCGTTCTTCTCCTCTTTTTATCTTCGGTTGTTCATGCCGGCGAGAACCTGGTCCAGCCGGTCGTAGTTCTTCTCCAGCGCTTTTCGCAACATTGCGAGCCACTGGTCCATTGCTTCAATGCCGGCCTTTGCGAGACGACGAGGGCGCTTCGTGCCATCCACGCGACGTGCAACAAGTCCTGCGTCTTCGAGCACCCTCAGGTGTTGGGAGATTGCCGGTTGCGTCATCTCGAAGGGCTTGGCTAGTTCCGTCACAGTTGCTTCGCCCTTGGCGAGACGTGCAAGGATTGCCCGACGCGTTGGATCGGCCAAAGCAGAAAAGGCGGCATCGAGATTCAGTGTTCCTGACATAAGCATTATCTTATATAAGTGCATGCTTATCGTCAAGGGAAACCTGCTAGGACTTCGGAGGCATCCCAAACTCTGGAATGCATGGGTTCCCTCGTAAGGGCGACTCTTCCAGGATCAAAGGGCCCGATCATGGGCGGCGCTGTATCTTCTCGCTGCGAGAGAGGCGAAAGCCGGTGACGTCTGCAACGGCACCGGATCGACAACCGTCACCTTACGGGGAATTGGCCGAAGCGATCGGAGGGGACCTTAAACTTCCAGCGCGCTCCGTCAGCCGCGAAGTGCGATCATGACGCGCAAATACCTGCGGATCGTCACCGAGTCACCAAGGACCTCGAGGTGGCCGATTTTCTTTCTGGTGAAGGCGAACGGCCGATGAAGTGCCTACACGACCCAGGTGGCCAGCGATCCCGTCATCGTGATGGGTTCCGGTCGCGAATAAACAGCTTCGTTGGTCGTCCCTTGTATG
>JBEKUD010000073.1:0-25395 GCA_049515395.1 Candidatus Sulfotelmatobacter sp.
GGGAAAATCTTGCTGGTGATAATTCCCTCAAGCGCATTCGGTCCGGAAATTCCTCGGAAGGCGATGTACTCGAAGAGGTTTTTCGACGCCGAACTCAGAGCCAGCAACGATGATCGATCAAAGGAATAAGTAATCCCCACGCGCT
Source organism: Candidatus Sulfotelmatobacter sp. (assembly GCA_049515395.1). Taxonomy (GTDB): domain Bacteria; phylum Acidobacteriota; class Terriglobia; order Terriglobales; family Acidobacteriaceae; genus Sulfotelmatobacter. The sequence goes on from JBEKUD010000073.1 coordinate 146, forward strand.
TAAAAGAGTGGCGCAGCGGATAGCTTAATGAGGTGGTAAATCCCGCGCTCGACTGCGTGTAGTTTTGCAGGTTCTGCAGCACGGCATTGGGCAGATTCAGATTCTGTCCGCTAAATAGGGAAAGTTGCCGGGCTTGATTGTAGCTGACCTTGTTGTAATAAATGTTAAAACCAAACTGCAAGGGCCGGTCGAAAAGGTAGGGCTGCGTGAATCCGAAGCGCACACTGCGCGCCAGATTTCCGACGCTGGCCTGCACCTGCAGCGTCTCGCCCAAGCCGAGGAAGTTATTCGTGGCATAGTTGATGCCGACGAAAGCGCCTTCCAGTCCGCTGACGCCGCCGTTCAAGCCGATGCTGTTCTTGCCTTTTTCCTTGACCTTCAACGTCAGGTCGACCAAGCCGTCCTTCTCATCCAGTTTGCGGTCGGTCACGTTCGGGTCGTCTGGCTTCAATTGGTCGAAATATCCCAGTTGATTCAGGCGAAGCAAGCTCAGTTCCCAGAGACGCGAGTTATAGATATTGCCCTCTTCCAGAGCGATCTCGCGTCGAATCACCTTATCGCGGGTTGTGGTGTTTCCCTGGAACTCGATGCGGCGCACATAAAACTGCTTGCCCTCATCGACATCGATATCGAGAAAGATCAGTTTCTTGTCGTCATCAAACCGGGTTTCGGGCACGGAGGTGAAGTTGATGTAACCCTGTTCACCATAGGCCTTGCGCAGGTTTTCCAGACCCTTGGCCACTTTCTCCTTGCTGAAAACATCGCCGTCCTTGATGGGGAAGAGGCCGCGCAATGCCTTTACGTTGGACACCGCCTTGTTGTTCTTGAAGGTGATGGAGCCGAGCGTGTAACGATCACCCTCCTCGATGGGCATGGTTAGATCGACGGCCTTGCCCGGCCCAGACTGCAAGAGCGGAATGTGCGCGCCCTGATGCCCAGTATCGTGGATCTGAGTCTTGGGCTCATTCACGATGACCTTAAAATATCCCCGATTCTGATATTCATTGCGGACGCGCTCTGTATCTTCATCCAGCTTGGTCGCGTCATAAGTTCTGGCAAAGATGTTTTCCAGAAAGATCGAGTGCGGGATGCCGATGGGGCGCAAGTTTTTCATGGCGTAACGCAGAACGCGCGTATTGACGTTCTTGTTGCCCTCGAACTTGATCTTTCCCACCTTAACCTTCGGACCTTCCTTGATGACAAAAGTGATTCCAACCGCAGCGGGGGGAATCTGCCGGACCTCGGTGCGAATGGTGGAGAATTGGCGCCCGTGTTCGGCCAGCAGGCCTTTGATCACCACTTCCGCTTTCTTGACCTTCGTGGGGTCGTACTGATTCTCCACCGACAGGCCGACCTTTGCTTCCTTGAACCGGTCCAGCACGTCGCTGGTGGTGACCGAACTCAGACCGACATAATTAATCTCGCGGATGGTTGGTTTTTCCTTGACCTGGATAATCAAACGCCAGCCCTTGGGAGTCTGTTCGCGGCTGAAGAGGATATCTTCGAAGTAGCCGGTATTCCAAAGAGCGTTGAAATCGCGCTCCAACCCGGCGGGATCATAGATATCCCCGGGATGAGTAAAAATTCGTCCCTTGATGGTATCGGCAGGAATTCTACGATTGCCCTGAACGTCAATCTCGGAGATTACGTCGCTCTGGGCCCAGCCGGCCGAGGCGAAAAATAGCGCCAGCACAGCGCCCAGCGCCCACCCACAGTGCTTCATCCGGCGGGAAAGCCGTGGGAACGAAGAAGCTGGAGTGGAGGCGGCTCCGGAAGGGCCGCAGCCGTTCTCGGGCACAACGATGTCCTTATGAAAGCGAAGATGAATCGCTACGACCTCAGACCTTTCTGGTGTAGGAAAACGACAATTATACGGTAGAGAGCGAAAACGCGTCCAAGTTGCCACTCACGACCGTAGCCTCATGGAACGGAGTTGGATGACTCCACTTCAACCAAGACGGAATAAAACGTTGCGGAGTTGCCCAGGTCGGAAAGTTTTTCCGAAGTGAGCACGTTTATATTGCGGAGCCCGGAGCTCAACTTGGCCCAATTCAGCTTCGCAGATACGACTCCGGGCTGAACCGCGCCATCCACGCGCGCCTTCAGGAATATTTCCCCCCGATTGTTGTACGCCCTCACTCGATCTCCGTTGGAGATAGCGCGTACCCGGGCGTCTGTTGAATGCATCTCCAGAAGACCGACCTCTTCCATCGCTTGCACCGAAGGCTGATTTGTAAAAGTTGAGTTGAGGAAGTTGTCAGCCTTGCGGGCTAACAATTCCAGCGGGAATGTTGTTTTTTCGGCTCCGTGCCGGGACTCCGATGGAGGCTTGAACTCGGCCACGGGATCAAGGCCCAGCGCCTTCATCGCTTCGCTGTACAGTTCGGCTTTGCCCGAGGGCGTCCGGAAGTTACCGTGCGCGAAGGGGAGAAATGGCGGATGGGAGTCGGTCGAACTCGTGGTTTGAGTGTTTTCGGGCTGCCCACTGGCCACCGGCCCCTGACGAGCGAAGTTCAGCCGGACTTGTCCTTCGCGCTCCAGCCGCTCACGAGTGATCCCTCGCAACCACGGATTCTTGGATGACAGAGCGCCATCGATTATGTCATTGACGCTCTCGCCGAAGCATTCTTCCTCAAAGCCCATCCTGGCTGCTAATGCGCGAAACAAGTCAACGTTGGCACGGCATTCCCCGAGCGGCTCAATCGCCTGGTCCGAAATCTGCAGGTAGTAGTGACCATAGGCCGTCTGCAGATCCTTGTGCTCGAAAAAGGTGGTCGCAGGCAAAACGATGTCGGCGTAATCGGTGGTGTCGGTGAAGAATTGCTCGTGGACCACGGTGAACAGGGCAGAACGCTTGAGGCCGCGCACGACTTCATTGTGATTTGGACAAACCGCCGCCGGATTCGAACTGTAAACCAATAACGCCTTCAGCGGCGGATCACTCAGCGTGTTGAGAGCCTTGCCCAGTTCCACCATGTTCACAATCCGAGGAGATTTGAGGCCCTTTGGCTTGAGGTCGGGGCGCCTCAAAGCGTCCTTGTTCAAATCAAAGGCGCCGCTCGTCGACAGGTGAATCCCGCCGCCAACTTCTTTCAACGAGCCGGTGATGCACGGAAGCATCGAGATGGCGCGCGTGGCCATTCCGCCGCCATCGGAGCGCTGCACGCCATAGTTCACCCGGATGACCGCCGGCCGGGTCGTGGCGTATTCTCTCGCCAGTTGGTGAATGTCTTCGGGAGCGATTCCGGTCCACTGCGCGGCGCGCTCTGGCGGATAGGCCTTGACCTTCTCGCGCAGCTCGGCGAAGCCCAGTGTGTGCTTCCTCACATAATCGGCATCGTACAAGCCTTCGCCAATGATGACGTGCATCATAGCAAGAGCCAAAGCGCCATCCGTTCCCGGATTGATGGGAAGATACCAGTCGGCGCACGCCGCCGTTCGTGTGCGGTAAGGATCGATGACAACCAGCTTCGCGCCCCGGCGCCGCGCTTCCACGATGTACGGCCACAGATGAACATTGTTGCCGTGGATGTTCGAAGCCCAGGCGATGATGTAGCGGGAGTGAACGAACTGGTCGGGCTCGGTGCCAAGTTTGACGCCCATGACGGACTCCAGCCCAGCCTCGCCGGCCGATGAACAAATCGTGCGCTCCAACTCGGAGGCTCCGAGACGAGTAAAGAATCGGCGGTCCATAGAAGCACCGTTCAGCGCGCCGAGGGTTCCGCCGTAGGAATAGGGCAAAATTGCCTCTGCACCGAACTCGGAAATGATCTTATGGAATCGGTCGGCAATCTCATCGAGCGCCTCATCCCAGCTGATGCGCTGCCAACCCTCTTTCGCTTGTGCTTGTGGGGGGACAGCCGCCCCCGGCCGTCCATGCGGAGGGCAGCTCCGCTGCCCCACCACCGGCCCCTTCGGTCCGACCCGCCGCATCGGATGCAGTACGCGGTCCGGCGAATACACGCGGTCCAGATACTTCGCCACCTTCGCACACAAAAATCCGCGCGTCATCGGATGCTCGGGATCGCCCTGGATCCTGGTCGCCTTGCCATCCTCAACCGTGATCAACACGCCGCAAGCATCGGGACAATCGTGCGGACACGCGGCATGGACAACCCGTTTCGCCATCGGTCAATTATAAGGTGCTCTCTCCATAACCCAGAAAAGAAGAAAAAGAAAACGGGCGGTTTGGCGGCCGCCCGTTGTCCCGGTTGGTTGGAGTTCGAGTTATTGCGTCTGCGGAGGGACCGCCACCACTCCCGCCGCCATCACCGGAGTGCCGTTGTTCACGAATAGCAGGCCGCCCGCCACTAGGGGAGTCGATCCGACGGACTGCAACGCGCTCAAACCCGTGGTGTTGATGAAGAGCGTGATGTTGCCCGTGTTTACCGTCAGCGGCCCGCCGCCCAGCGAATAACCGATCAAGCCGTTGTTCTGCAGTTGGAAGCTTCCGAGGTTGCCGTTGGTGATGGTTACGCTGCCCGGCGTTAACGTGCCGTAAACGCCCTGGAAGCGCAGCGAAATCATCTGCGGGGTAAAGGCATTGCTGGAGTAACTGCCGCCAATGAAAATACGCTGGCCCACGATCACCGTCGAGTTGTTGAATATGGTGTTCGTGACCAGGTTGTCGAAGAAACACACATCATACTGCGTCACTGCGCTGACATTGATGGTCTGAATCGTATCGATGTCGCTGACCAGATCGGCGCTGGTTTCACCTACCCAGAGCGTGATCTGTTGCACCGGCCCGGTAGTTGGATTCACCGCCAAAACGCGGCCCGAGAGAAAAGCTTGCGAGGTGGTGATGACTTCCACATTGCTCGCCATCAAACTGCCATCGGCCTGAAACAATCCCTGGACTCCAACGACGGCTGGAGCGGCCAGGCTGTTGATGTTCCATCCGCTGTTGAACTGAGTGCTGGCGTTGACGTCAACCGTCAACTGGCGTCCATACGGACCCTGAATGACAAACGAATTGCCGGCGGCGTTCACCGAGACCAATCCGCCCATGAGATCGGTGACTTGCCCATCGGAGTCGGTAGCTTTCACTGCTTTGGCATAAATCGTTGGATTTACCGCACCAGTAATGTTGCCGTTCGAGTCGACAGCGACCGATTGGCGGATGTCGAATTCCATCCGCAGGCCCGCCAGCCCATTGCTGCCAACCACCATGGGCGAGGAAAATGTCACGGTAACGCTGGTCTGCGTAAGCGAGCTGGTGGTCGGGCTGAACGTGCCTTTAAGCGTGGTCAACGTCGGCGGAATCGTGGTCATATCGACGTAGGAAATCACCGGGTTCGACAGTGAGAAGGTAGCACTGTTGTAGGTGTCGGCAGGAACGGCGTTAAACGCCAAAGGCGACCGCAACCCCAGAAGGCGCGCAAAATCGACGGTTGTGGCCGTCGACAAAACTTGTGGAGAATTATTGTTGCCGTTCAGAGTGATCGAATTGATCGTGACATCAAAGCCGACCACGGAGGCCAGCGGAGCATCTTCGCCGGTAACGAATACCGACGCCGATTGCGAGGACGGGGATGTAGCGGTGGATGATTTCGACGCCGAACCACAGCTCGCTGCCAACAGGCAGAGCGCAACCAAGAGTGAAATTCCCAAGGATCGGTTCATGGAAAAACTCCAGTTAAACAGATTTTGAATTCTTTGGGGGAGCCGCGATTCGCTTTCCAGTGATGAAAACACGCATCCCACCCGGAAGTCGCGTGACTTGAGACCAAGATACTGTGGGGCTGATTTGGCGAGTGAAATGAATTATGTATCGGAATCTAAATGACTTAGTGGCTGTTTTGGATCTGGCCGGGCGGCGGTACAGCGACTTTGGTTTCAGCTGCAGCCCGCATGGGCGCGTCCATGATCAAGGATCGCTTCCGGGAAATCGGAAATGCAGCGATCGAACTTTGACCTCAGCGTGGCGGAATTCGCCTACTTAATCTCCAGCACTTCTTTTTCCTTGGCCTTGCTCATCTCTTCCATCTTCTTGATCTCATCGTCGGTGAGCCTCTGAATCTCATCCAAGGACCGCTTCTCGTCGTCCTCGGTAATCTTTCTGTCCTTCATCGCCTTCTTGATAGCATCGTTGCCGTCGCGTCGGATATTGCGAACGGCGGTGCGATGTTCTTCGAGCACTCGGTTCAGGTGCTTCACCATTTCCTGGCGGCGTTCATGGGTCAGTGCCGGCACGGGCACACGAATCAGCTTGCCGTCGTTCATAGGATTCAGCCCCAGTTCAGCGGAACGAATCGCTTTTTCGATTGCCCCGACCTGGGACGGATCAAAGGGCTGCACCGTAATCATCTGCGGCTCCGGCGCGTGCACTTGCGCGATCTGGTTGAGCGGCATCTGCGAACCGTAATAGTCGACACTCACGCTATCCAGCATGTGCACCGAGGCACGGCCGGTGCGCGTGGCCGCCATCGCCTTGCGGAAATCCTCGACTGCCTTATCCATTCGCGTTTTGAGTTGTAACCGAATTTCTTTAAGAGGCCCGCTATCAGCCATTGGTCAGCTCCATAAAACATTAAGAATCAAAACGTTGAATTATAAACCCAAAGCGAAAGTTGCCACGGATTTGCACGGATCGCCACGCATCAAGAATTTCAAAAAGATCCGTGTGAATTCCCGCAAAGCCGTGGCTAAAGATTTACGCGCCTACCCTCGACCCGATCTTTTCTCCGCTGAGCACCCGCCGAATGTTTCCGCGCTGGTTCAGGTTGAAGACGATGATGGGCAGGTTATTGTCCTTGCAAAGACTGATGGCGGTCGAATCCATCACCTTCAATCCCAGCTTCAGAACATCCATATAGGTGATGTCCGCGAATTTCTTGGCGTCTTTAAATTTCATCGGGTCGGCATCGTAGATGCCATCGACCTTGGTGGCCTTGAGAATGGCGTCGGCCTTGATCTCCATGGCGCGCAAAGACGCAGCTGTGTCAGTCGAGAAGTAGGGATTACCCGTTCCGCCAGCGAAGATTACGACCCGGCCTTTTTCCAGATGCCGGATGGCGCGGCGCCGGATGAACGGCTCCGCCACCTGATTCATCTCAATTGCGGTCTGCACCCGGGTATACACATTTTGTTTTTCCAGGGCATCCTGCAGAGCGAGCGCGTTGATCACCGTGGCCAACATCCCCATGTGATCGGCGGACACGCGGTCCATGTCTTTGGCCTGGTCGGCCACGCCGCGGAAGAAATTTCCTCCGCCCACCACGATCGCAAGCTGCACGCCAATTTTGTGCACGTCGGCTAGTTCCGCGGCAACTTCGTGAATGCGCTTCGTGTCCACTCCGAAACCCTGATTGGCGGCGAGGGCCTCGCCGGAAAGCTTAAGTAGAACGCGTTTGAAGGCAGGGGCAGTCATAAGGTAGCGCCGGCGTCCCGCCGGCCGTTCGTCTAACCGCACAAAAAAAAGGCGCCCAACGGGCGCCCTGATTTACTCCTCTTTTTGTGCAGTAGGTTTGGTGATCGCGACGGTCTCGCCGACATCGCCGACCTTGAAACGCGCGAAACGCCGCACGCTGATGTTCTCGCTCAGCTTCCCGATCTTCGCCGCGATGAGCTGCGCAATCGACACCGTCTGGTCCTTGATGAAGGGCTGCTCCAAGAGGCAGACTTCCTCGTAGAACTTCTCCATCTTGCCCGCGACCATCTTCTCCGCGATATTCTGCGGTTTGCCGGAAGCCACGGCCTGTGCGAGGAAAATGTCCTTCTCGCGATCGAAGTCAGCCTTGGTTACATCTTCCTTGCGCACGAACTTCGGATCGCTGGCCGCGATGTGCATGGCGATGTCGTGTACCAGCTCCTTGAAGTCGTCGGTGCGAGCCACGAAATCGCTCTCGCAGTTCACCTCGAGGAGCACACCGATCTTGCCGCCGGCGTGAATGTAGCTGGTCACCGCTCCTTCGCTGGTCACGCGGGTTGCCTTCTTGGCCGCCACCGAAACGCCCTTCTTGCGCAGGATCACGACCGCCTGCTCCGTATCGCCCTTGGCTTCGGTCAGGGCCTGTTTGCAATCCATCATGGGAGCCCCGGTCTTTTCCCGGAGATCTTTCACTTGTGCTGCAGAAATGTTTGCCATAGTAGTGCTCATATTCAATGAAGATCCTGCTCAGTATGGGTAGAGGCGTAGCTTGCTACATCTCCATTCGTCCGCAAAAAGACGTCGCAAGCAACGTCTCTACAAAATTTGACCCGCGCCGGACGACCCGCGCGGGTCTGATTCTAAAAGCCCGGTTTGTTCTGACCATTGGCCGCTAGCCACTGATTTCAAACCGTCTGACTCTCCACCTTCGGGACGTCCTCTTCCTCGGCCGCGACCGGCTTCTTATGCGTCCCCGGACCCAGCACTTCTTCCATGCTGATGTCTTCGCCGATGTCTGCCAGATCAGAGGCAGCTGCAGCTTCCTGCTCCCGACTTTCGAGCGCGGCTGCGGCATCCTCCGCTTGCTGCGTCTCGCGAGCCTGAGCCTTTTCCGTCGCAGCCGTCATGTCGGCGATTTGCTTATCGCTCATCAGCTGTGCGCCCTCGGCGATCGACTCCGAAATCTTTGAAGTAAACAGGCGGATCGCCCGTAATGCGTCGTCGTTGCCGGGAATGACGTAATCCACTTCGCTGGGATCGCAGTTGGTATCGACCACCGCCACCACAGGAATGCCCAACTTACGGGCTTCGCGAACGGCAATCTGTTCCTTGTTCGAGTCAATCACAAACACCGCATCGGGCAACCGGCTCATATTCTTGATGCCCGCCAGGTTCGCCTGCAAATGCTTACGCTCGCGTTCCAGCTTGATCACTTCTTTCTTCGGCAGCAGCTCGTAGCGGCCATCGGTGGCCATCTCGTCGAGCTCTTTCAGCCGCTTCACCGACTTCTGCACCGTAACCCAATTCGTCAGCAGTCCGCCGAGCCAGCGCTGGTTGATGTAGAAGCCGCCACACTTGGTAGCCTCTTCGGCGATCGCGTCCTGCGCCTGGCGCTTGGTTCCCACGAACAGCACAATTTTGCCGTCGGCCGCCAGCTCCTGCACGAACTTCGACGCCTCTTTGAACATTTTCAGCGTCTTTTGCAAATCGATGATGTAAATCCCATTGCGCTCTCCGAAGATGTATTCCTTCATCTTGGGATTCCAGCGCTTCGTTTGATGCCCGAAGTGAACACCCGCTTCGAGCAACTCCTTCATGGTGATAGTAGCCAATGAACCTCCTTATTTAGTCTGCATCCTTCGCGTAGGTACCGCTCCGGATTGCCATTCCCGTCCCCGCGCCGCGAGGCACAGGAAGAATTGAACACCTAAAAACAGTGGACCGTGGCCAGCTTGTCAGTGAAAAACCTTGCTGTCCGAAAAACCATTGTCATTCCGGGCGAAGCGAGGAATCTCGATCTGCTCGGAACCAACCTTTCCCTTACCGCTTACTGAACTGGAATCTCTTTCTTGCGCCTTTCTGGCCGTACTTCTTTCTTTCCTTGCCGCGCGAGTCTCGGGAAACCATACCTTCCGATTTCAGCTTTCCACGCAGCTCCGCATTGAACTGCATTAAAGCGCGCGCAATGCCCAGCTTAACCGCATCCGCCTGACCGCGCACTCCGCCGCCCAACACGCTGGCAACGATGTTGAAAGAAGCCGCGGTGTCGGTGGATGCCAGCGGAGCCTTCGCCGCCGAGCGCTGCGCCGGCGTTACGAAATATTCCTCAAACTCGCGGCCGTTTACTTTGAACTCGCCGCCACCTGGACGCAGATACACTCTCGCGATCGCCCGCTTTCGGCGTCCTGTTCCGTAGTATTGAACCAACTCAGCCATTGATCTCTCCGAATCTCTGTAGAGACGCAACTTGCTACGTCTTCGATCTCTTATGCTCGTACTTCCAACTGCAGAGGCTGCGGCTTCTGCGCCTCGTGCGGATGCTTGTCGCCGCGGTAGACGTTCAGCTTCGACAGCATGTGATCCGCCAACTTATTTTTCGGCAGCATGCGGCGCACGGCATCTTCAATAATTCTCTCCGGCTTGCGCGCCAAACGCTTGCGGTAATCTTCGGTGCGCAGGCCACCAGGATAACCGGTGTAGTGGTGATACTGCTTCTGCTCCGACTTCATGCCGGTGGTTCTAATCTTTTCGGCATTGACCACAATCACGTGATCGCCGGTATCCAGAAAGGGCGTGTACTGCGGATTTTCCTTGCCCATAAGGATGCGCGCCACCTGCGAGGCCAAACGCCCGAGCGTCTGACCATCCGCATCCACGACGTACCACTTGCGCACAATTTCCCCCGGTTTGGGGAAATAGGTTGACATCGGAATCTCCCAGAATGAAAAAAATTGCGAAAGAAGACCGCTCGTTGATTCCCCGGCGAGGACGCCAGACCATCAGGCGGGCAACCGCGAGACTTCCCAAAGCTCTAAAGATACCGTAGGCCCCAGGCGATTGTCAACGAACCGTTGACGAAGGTGACGAAGGTTGACGAAGGTAATGGATCCGTTTCGGGTTTGAGGGCAATAACAGTGAGAACCCGTTCTTTCGCTTTCTCACGGACAGATGCAGCCACAGCATAAGTACGCCAGGATCGAGCGCGAACGCCGGCTCCTTCTCGAGCAAATTCCCAGTAACGCAAACGTGGCACGAATTCGTCGCATCACCGACCGCTACATCGACAGTACTACCCTGCGCTTGCGGGAACAGAGTCAAGACAGTGGTGAACCATCCTGAAACTCACCCGGAAGGTTCCAGCGCGGGCAAGCGGAGCGCAGGAGGGACTGATCACGAAATGTACCTCACCCAAGACGAGTTTCGCGCGCTCGCAAGACTTTCGACGAAGAACCTCAGCAAGACGCGTTACAGCGTGCCCCCTTTCGGCATCCACGTGTTTGAAGGCACGCTGGAGGGGCTACTGCTGGCCGAAGCAGAGTTCGATTCGGCGGCCGCCGCTGACGCCCTCACGCTTCCTTCCTTCATTTTCCGGGAAGTCTCCGCCGACAATCACCTCACGGGAGGTCAGCTTGTCTGCGCGTCATGGCAGGAGATCCAGACCTGACTGTTGGAATATGGCATCAGACTCAGGTCGTCATGACCTTGCAACAATTCTTTGAGATGGTATACCCGAACGAATGGGAAGAAGAATTCGATCTCGGCCTCAGAATATTAGCGAAAACCGGAAACTGACCACTCCCTTTCGGACGCTAACTTTGAATTCCCATACCAGTCTGGGAGCTACCAACTCACTCATACGCCAGCGCGTCAATGGGATCTTTCTGGGCCGCCTTATAGGCAGGATAAATCGCTCCACAGGTCGCTCCCACGATGGCGATGATCGTTGCCCGAAGAATCCAGACCCCGCTCTGATCGATGTGTACCAAAGGCCAGTGTTGTTGGATTCCCACCCGCGCCAGCAGGCTGATGGCAACCCCGACCGCGATTCCCGCAAGGGCCAGCACCACAGTCTCCCGCAAAATCACGTTAATGATATAAAGCTTCGATGCACCCAGAGACTTCAAAATACCGATCTCCCGAGTGCGCTCCATCACCGCCGTATACATGGACTGAAAAATCACCAGAAAACCGATCACCAGGCTAACTCCGATGACGACCGCGATGAAGGGACGGAATCCCGGCAAATGGCTGGGTGTCATCATGCTGAGATATTCCTCGGTAGATTCGACGACGTACTTCTCCATCCCTGGCTGACGCTTCACCTCCTGCACCACCGCCTCGGTATTTACGGGATTGTCCACCTTCACATAGAAGACCGAAGCCTTATCTTTCGCCCCCATTAAATCCTGCAGGGTGCTCATGGGAACAAACTTCCGCGCTGCGCGGCCGTTCTCCACGACCCCGGAAATCCGGAAGTCGTGGTTCAGGATCTCCATCGTGTCCCCGACCCTTACATGCCTTTGCCGCGCGATGTAATCATCCACCAGCGCGTCATCCGGGCCGCGAAACGGGCCGCCTTGCACGAACAGGAAGGGGCCGCCTAAGGCCTCGAAGCTGGCAAGGTCGATGCCGTCGATCACTTCCAGGCCGCCACCGGTCGAAATCTGCCAGATTACCGGGCTCACCACTTTTACATGCGGCATGGAGCGCAATACATCGGCAACCTTTACTGAGACCGGTGCGCCGCTGATGCCGGCAAGAAACGACGACCCTGGCGGCTGCACAATCAAATCGGCCCCAATCCCTGCGGTGCGGTTTTTGGCGTCGTTCATGAGTCCGTAGCTGAGGCCCACAATGAGCAAGATCAGCGTAACTTCCAGTGCAATGGCCACAATGCTGATCAGCGACCGGATCGGACGGTGCACGAGGTTGGCGACAACCATCTTATTCATCATGTTTACTCAACATGTTTACTCAACGTGCTCATCATCGGTACGCACCCGCCCTAGTGTTCGCTCCCCGCATCGGAAGGTGGCACGACGGCGCTCGACTGCGGCTGGGGTTTGTCGAGATTCACCACCTCCGCTCCTGGCGGCTGCGCCAGGGCGAACTGGTCATCGCGCAGCGGCTTGTTGAATTCCACCTTCAACATACTGAGAGTGATGTCGTACTCCTCGCGTGGCCGGAAAATTTCGATGCGCGACGGAAAGCTGATCCCGTCGTAGTCCTTATAGCTGGCGTACCGGGCATCCGTAACCAAATTGCCTTGGTCGTCGTAGATGTACTGGCGATGCGGTTGCAGGTCTGTACGACTGAAAACGATTTTGCGGGAGAGTCCCCAACCGTGTGCGCTTTTTCGTATCACTACCAGTTCGTAATCCGCCTGCAGCACTCGGTGTCCCTTGGAGTCGTGAAGAATCTCGTAACCATTCTCCAGGACCGCAATGTCGTGTTCGGAATCGATGGGGCGAATTAACAGGGAATCGTAGATATCCTGGGGCCGGATGCTTTCCACCGGCTGGTCCGAGTTCTCTACCTGCACTTGGTTACGGCCCACCAAGAAGCGGTTCTTTGGCGGAATCCACAGTTTGAACTGTTGCCCGTCGCTGACCATGTCGAACGCCGTGGTTCTCACGATCGGCAGCAAGCCGATCATATGCAACATCGCCGGCTTGCGCGCGAGCACATACCCTCGGATCTCTTTATAGTCGGTGACGAGCCCTTTTTTGGCACCGCCTACGGACGTATCGATATCGACGGTCGCCTGCAGGGATTTGATCTTATCGGCTTGCCGATTGATGCTCTCGATCAATGCGTTCTGAGAGGACTCCTTGAGCGGAGTTTTCGAATAGGTCTCCTCGACCGGCCGCGTGCGCAGGAGACAGCCTAAGGTGGGCAACACCGCGAAAAGCACAGTCAAGGTCCAAAAGAGCGAGCTACGTCTCATGAAGGATCAGATGTTCTCCAGAACATTTGAGTATAGCGCGAGAGATAAGGGTGCAAGAACTCGCGGTGGTCCTGGCTTTCGGCCCCCATGCACCTTGGGCGCAGATTTGAAGGGAATATAGGGAAGATCGTGGACGCGGAGAATCTGGTTGCTAACCATTTCGCATACGGAGGCAGGTTCCTTGACCCTCCATCGTCTACACTACTGCCATCGTGCGTAAAATTTTCTGGCTCGTGCTCATTACGGTCTGCGCCTTCGGCGCCTGGTTTGCATGGGCATTACTCATGCCCGTGGAGCCGTCGGGCCAGACTTTCGTGATGCTGCGCCCGAGATATTCCACCCGGCACATTGCCTCCGAGCTGAAGACCAACGGAATCATCCATAGTGAAAACGCATTCATCCTCTGGCATTACCTGCGTCATCGCCGTTCCCTTAAAGCGGGAGAGTATCGCTTCGAAAGACCGATCACTCTCATCGATGTGCACAATCGCCTGGCCCGGGGCGACGTCTACTTTCGCACGGTTGTCGTCCCTGAAGGATTCACCATGTTCGACATCGCCCGCGCCGTGGAAGCCGCTGGCCTGGGCCCCGCGCAGGATTTCTTGAAAGTCGCGCAATCCGACGCGGCTCTTATCGCCGACCTGGCTCCCGGCGCGCATTCTTTGGAAGGCTATTTATTTCCCGACACCTATCAATTCAACCGCATGATGAGTATGCAAGAGATGGCTGGAGCGATGGTCAGGCAATTTCGCCAGGTCGCTCATCAGATTGGATTGATTCCGGCACAAACTGGTGTAACACCGGAGATCGGATCACCCACTGCACCAGACTCCCCTCACCTCGAAGGGAAGGTCAATGGCACGTTTCGCAATCCAAATGAAATCCCGACCGAACTCGAGCGCACCGTAATCATGGCATCCATCGTAGAGAAAGAAACTGCCGTCGCGGAAGAGCGTCCGTTGGTCGCCAGCGTCTACTACAACCGTTTGGACAAAAAGATCGCGCTCGACGCTGACCCCAGCATCATCTATGCCGAACTTTTGGCGGGGACCTACACCGGGGCGCTGCATCATGACGATATGCAGTTCGACTCGCGCTACAACACCTACAAATACGTGGGAGTTCCGCCAGGCCCGATCGCCAACCCCGGCAAGAGTGCACTCGAAGCAGCCATGCACCCCGCGCAGAGCGATTACTACTATTTCGTCGCGGACGCCGCAGGCCACCACCGTTTCGCCAGGACCATTGAAGAGCACGACAAGAATGTAGCGGCTTACCGACGCGCGGCACGTGGCCAGTAGCGGCTTCCGCCGTCCACTCTTCGGCCTCCGGAGTTCGCTTTCCTGGAATGGAATAATTTGATTTCGAAAAACGTTTGACGTCGCCTAATGACGTACTCTGCTCCGCTTGAGGGAACCGCGTGAAGGGAAGCGCGGAAGGGGGAGACCGATGAGCGGAATCTACACCCACTGGCAGCTCTGGCATTCAGCCATGACTCTCGCCGAGGAAATCGATCGGATCACGAAGACGTTCCCCAGTCAGGTCAATCTTGCCAATCTTACCTTGATTCTCAACCGGCGGAGTCTATTCTCCGCCCGGGTTGGCCAGCTTCTCAACGGGCTACTCCGCGCTCCGTCGGCCGCCTAAAAATCAGGTCGACAGCGGTCCTGTGTAGCTCGTGAGGTAGATCGTGGAACGCTAAGGCACCTGTTCATCCGGAAGCCCAAAACCGGAAGCTGGAAGCCGCTTCTTTTCCATCCATCCTTGCAGGATCAATACGGCTGCCATGCGGTCTACGGCCTTGGCACGCTTCTCGATCGATAACTCAGTCTCTCGCAGCAAGCGATTGGCTTCCGCCGAGGTCAACCGCTCATCCCACAAATGAACGGGCAGGCGGAAGCGTTTCCGCAAGTCTTCCGCAAACACCTGCATCTTGTCCGATTGTGTCCCTTCCGCGCCACTCATCCGCAAGGGAAGTCCAACCACGATCTCCCGAACCGCGTATTCCCGAATCACGCGCTCCAGCGCCGCCAGGTCCTGTCGCTTGTTTTGCCGCTGCAGAGTCTCAAGGCCTTGAGCGGTGATTCCGAGCGGGTCCGATACCGCGATCCCTATTCTTCTCGAGCCCACGTCCAACCCGAGGACCCTTCCATCTGTCTTGCGGGACTTGTCCCCTGCCATGCTCACGTCGAGATTATATTCGCTTCCCTCTTGGCTAAGAGCTTCGATGGCAAAGCAACACCGATAGCGAGAACGACTCGACTAGCAGAGGCACTGTCTCCAGGGACATTATCTCCAGACCTTTATCTCCAGACCCGGGCGACCATCAGCACGATTCCGGTCCAGAAACCGATGCCGACGCCAAACGCCAGGGCCAGGCCGATCGCTTTGTTGCGACTGGAGCGGCCGGAGACGAAGTTACCCGGCGTCGCAGAATTGTTGAGGGACCGGGAGCCGAGGAACATTGCGCTCTTGGAACCATCAGGTGGTTGACCAAACGAAGTTTGGCTGGATAATCTGTGAAAGCTTTCGCGAGTGCTCGACAGGGGGAAGAGCTGTGTTCTGCTCATTGTCTTTGCACCTCCTAATATAGTTGAGCAAACCGGGTGCCATCTTCGGTACCCACAACTTCTCGAACCAAGACGACTTCAAACTCTGAGCAGCTGCTTAGACTTTAAGGGAGGGAAATATTTCCCGAATCGGATTATATAGGGAAGGTCATTCCCGATTCGATAAATTGCTTGCCCGAGGGATAATGGTTCGATTACCTTCCGGCAGGTTTGTAACCTCTTCGAGGGACAACTCGGAGGTCTTGGAAAGATAGCTTTTGCGCCGAAACCAGTCTTCCATGGCCTTGCGAAGTTGGTCCAAGGGAACGTTTGCACCTATCTCCATCTGCCCGTCGGCAATCGGTAAGGTGTCGTCAAATATGCTGGCATTGGTGAAATTGCGCATGGCAAAATTGTCCATCCACGGCAAAGGGCAAGGCCGCTTTCGGGCATCGTTTTCGGTGACGTACTCCACGCGAATCTTGCGGGCAAACATGATCTGATTTAATCACAGAAGATGCGGCAGGGCGGAGTTCCGGTCGGCGCGGAGCTACCAACTCATCCCTACCCAACAGCATCCCATACTGTTTTGCCACTGGTCCGGCGGTGAGGCTAAACACATTCGCTGATCTGTGATCGCGAATGACGTCTGCGAGGACGTCACCGGATGAACCCACGTCAATCGACACTTATGCGTTTGTCAGTATTAATTTTAATTCTGTCCAGTTCGATTGCCGGCGGAGCCCAGACACCTCCGCAGGCCTTCTACGATGGACAGACCGTCACTGCCGTCGATCTGATTGCCGATCCGCATCGGGATGTCGATTCCTTGCGTTCCTCTATCGCCCAAAAAGCGGGACAGCCCTATTCCCAGGCATTGGTGCAAGCCAGTGTTACCCTTCTCCAACGCGCCCAAGGATCCGAAACAGTGACGGTTGACGTGATTCCAGATATTTCCGGATTGCGACTTGATTTCATTCTCGAGCCCGCCTACTACCTGGGAATGGTGGATTTTCAAGGCATTTCGAAATCGTTTTCGTACACTCGTCTCTTGCAGGTTGTGGATCTTCAGCAGGAATTCCCTTATGACCAGGCTCGGATCCCAGTAGCGGAAGCGGCGCTCTTGAATTTTCTTCAACGGAATGGGTTTTTTCAGGCGAAAGCGCACGCCGATTTGCAGATCGACGATGCCAACCGGTTGGTGAATGTCACGTTCTCCGTGCAGGCCGGAGAGCAAGCCCGTATCGGCAGCGTGGAGTTGCACGGTCCCGCTGGCTCGGAGCCGAGTTGGTTGCTCCGCAAGACACGTTCTCTGCGCGCCAGGTTCACTGGCGGGCTGCTCAAGCCGGGGAAGCCTTACACGCCGGAGCGAATCAAGGCTGCGACTTCGCTCATTAAGCTGTCCCTGGCCCGCCAACACCGTCTGGAGAGCAAGGTTCAGGAAGCCCCGCCGCAGTACCATGCGGACACCAATCGCGTCGACGTATCGTTCAACGTTGAGGCCGGTCCGCTTGTGCTGGTGACCGTGACCGGGGCGCGTCTTTCCGCGATTCCCTTCGCCTCGAAACGGCAATTGAAAAAGCTGATTCCCATTTTCTCAGAGAGCGCCATCGATCCTGATTTGGTGCAGGAGGGGCAACAGAATCTCACGAACTATTTTCAGAACAAAGGATTCTTCGACGCCAAGGTCACCACCAATCTTCAGCAGCAGCCTGATCGTGTCGTCCTCTCGTACAACATCGATCGCGGGACCAAGTACAAGGTCGATCGCATCTCTTTCCAAGGGAATAGCCGGATCGCGGCGAAAGACCTGTCCCCTGTAGTGCAGGTCAAACGCGCGCACGTCTGGACGCACGGCAGCATCAGTCAAAAGCTGCTGAAGCAGAGTGCGGATAATCTGCTCGCGCTTTATCGCGACAAGGGCTATGAAAACGCTAAAGTGACTCCGAAGGTTACCGAGCGCGAGCCCAAGATCGATGTCGCATTCGAAATCGAAGAGGGCGCTCAGACGATGGTGGACTACGTTCAGGTCACGGGAAATCACAGCGTTCCTGAAAGCCAGTTGACCGCTCCCCATGGTTTCGAATTGAAGTCGGGCGCTCCGTTTTCCGGCCGGCAGCTTTCCGAAGATCGGAACCGCATTTCGGCCATGTATCTAAACCGCGGCTATCTGAATGCAGAAGTGAAAACAACCGTGAGCCGCCACGCCAACGATCCTCATCTCGTGGATGTTACGTTCGCCATCTCCGAGCACCAGATGGTACGGGCGAGCAAGGTCGTCTATCTGGGACAAAAGCGTACGCAGCTTCCGCTGATCCAGAAAACGGCGAACTTGCGGCCCACAGTTCCCATGGAAAGAGGGCAACTGCTATTAGCCGAAACTCGGCTCTATGATCTGAACATTTTCGACTGGTCAAGCGTCGGCCCGCGCAAACCGATCACGGATCAGACGGCCGAAGACACGCTCGTAAAAGTTCACGAAGCCAGGCGGAACGAAATTACATATGGGTTTGGATTTGAAGTTTCCCATCGCGGCGGCAACGTCCCCAGCGGCACGGTGGCCATTCCCGGTGGAGGAGCAACAATCGGACTCGGCAGTAACCAGATTGCGCCGAGCCAGGCCACCTTCGCCAGTCCTCTGGGTTCGATTGAATTTAGCCGGAGAAACCTGCGGGGACTGGGCGAGACCGCCAGCGGATCGATTCTGCTCTCCCGCCTTGACCAGCGAGTAATTACGAGCTACCTGCAACCTCACTTTCTGGGTTCGGGATGGAGTTCAGTGGGCAGCCTCTCGCTGGAGCGTACAACGGAAAATCCACTTTACGCAGCGAGCTTGGGCGACGTGTCGTTCCAGGTGGAGAAGCTGATCAACCGAAGGACCAACACCCGTTTGCAGCTTCGCTACGATTTCAACAAAACGGTTCTGTCGCACTTGTTGGTTCCGGAACTCGTACTCCCGCAGGACCAGAACATTCATCTCTCCACTTTCTCCAGCACCGTGATCCGCGATACGCGTGACAAGCCTCTCGACGCCCATCGCGGCGTTTTTTCCACTCTTAATCTGGCCATCACGCCGCAGGGCCTAGGATCCAGCGCGGGCTTCGCCAAATTCTTCGGGCAATATGCGTTCTACAAACCATTCCATTCCATCGTGTTCGCAAACAGCTTTCGCCTTGGGTTAGCGAAAGCGTTGGATGGAAGCTTCGTCCCCACCAGCCAGCTTTATTTCTCTGGCGGGGGAACTTCTTTGAGGTCATTCCCCATTGATGAAGCCGGTCCGCAACGCCTGGTTCCCTTTTGCAACGTGCTGAAAAATGAAACGGGATGCGTCAACGTCACCGTCCCCCTCGGGGGAAGGCAGTTGTTCATCGCGAATTCGGAAGTGCGATTTCCGCTGCGAGTGATGAAAAACCTGGGAGGCGTGGTGTTTTACGATGGTGGCAATGTTTATAGCGCCATCAACTTCAGCAACTTTGCCACGAATTACACCAACACGGTTGGCATCGGCCTGCGTTATGCAACTCCCATTGGGCCCATTCGCATTGATTTGGGCCACAACTTGAATCCTGTGCCCGGCATCAATCCGACTCAGTATTACATCACTCTGGGTCAGGCTTTCTAGAAATCGAATTATGCGATGGCAAAAGATTGTCGCTGGAGGTCTCGCGGTTGTTGGCGTCCTGGTGATCTCCGTCGTCGTGGGGGGGTATTTTTTCCTCCAGAGCGACAGTTTTCGCAATCTGGCCCTGCGCACAATCCTAAAAGATGCCAACCAGGCTACCGGAGCGCGCACGGAAATTCGGAATTTCGATTTCCAGCTTTCCACTCTCACCGCGCATCTTTACAACATCACACTTCATGGCAGCGAGTCCGCTGACCGACCTCCTCTACTGCAAATCGCCAAACTGACGGTGGGAGTGAAGATGGAATCAATCCTGCGCCGAAAAATCAGCCTGAGTGAACTTGCGATTGAACATCCCGTTGCGTACGTGCAAGTCGGAGCCAATGGAAGAGGCAATCTGCCACCATCTCCTCCAAAGCAAACCGGCAGCAACACAAACGTTTTTGATCTGGCTGCAAAACATGTGGTCCTTACCGACGGGCAGGTCCATTACAACGACCGAACCATTCCCCTCGATGCCGACCTCTACGGCCTGAAGACTGCAATACACTTTGAGCCGATCGAAGCAACTTATCGCGGAACGATTTCTTATGATAGCGGTAGCCTTCGATACGGAAAGCAACCGACTTTCCCTCACAGCCTGAATGCTAAATTCAGCGCGACGCCCGCTCGCTTCTCACTTGTTTCAGCAGAGTTAAAGGTAGGATCTTCCCTCGCCTCGCTCAACGCGGAATTATCCAACTACGAAAGTCCAACCGTTGAAGGCCGCTACAATCTCCGCATTCACAGCCAGGATTTTTCTTCGATGGTGCATTCCGTTGCCCCCGCTGGAGACGTGGCGCTATCGGGAACAATTCACTACCAGAGTCTGCAGAACCGAACGCTCTATCAAAATCTTTCAGTCACTGGCCGACTGGCCAGTGACGAATTGGCAGCTTCATCCGAGCAAGGCCGCATCAATCTGCGGCGCATCCAAGGGCGCTATCAATTCCTCAATGGTAGCTTCGAGGCAAAGGATTTCGACTTCGAAACACTCGGCGGAAAGGTTTCCGCGGAGATTGAGCTTCAACATCTGGATACCACACCCATTGGCCGAGTACGAACGACATTGCGAGGAATTTCGTTGCAAGCCGCCCAGCAAGCGGTTCATACGACGGCAGCGAAACACTTAGATTTGACCACAGGAATCGATGGCACCGTCGAAGGTTCGTGGACAGGAAGCGTCCGCAACATATTTGCTCGCGCTGATCTGACTATGAAAGCTGCGTCGGGTAATGCTGCCCAGCCTCCGAAGGCAACTCCAGTGAATGGAACCATTCACGCGTCCTATGACGCTGCGCGCAACATCGCTGCTTTTCGGGAAACTTCGCTTCGCCTCCCTTCGACAACGATCTCTCTGCAAGGCGAAGTCAGTAAGCATTCAAGCTTGCAGATTATGGCTGAGGCCAGCGATCTTCACGAACTTGCCGGCATGATTTCATCTATGGGCGCCGGGCAACCAGCATCATTGAAAATTGCGGGATCTGCCTCGGCGGAAGTGCAGGTGCAAGGTTCAATGCAGAGACCTCAACTGACTGGCCAAGTCAGTGCAGAGCATCTTCAGGTGCAAGGCAGTGAGTGGAGCACTGCGAGATTCGGAGTTCAGGCCAGCCCCTCGCAGTTCGCGTTGAAGAATGCGGTTCTCGTGAGTTCCCATCAAGGCAAGGCTTTGTTCAACGCCACCGTGGTGTTGAAAGACTGGGCGTACCGTCCCTCCAGCCCGATTAATGTCAGTTTGACGGTGCAGCGCATGGCGATGGCAGATCTGCAGCGACTGGCGAACATGCACTATCCAGCGTCCGGAGATTTGACCGCGGATATTGTTCTTCACGGTTCCGAAAACAATCCTGTCGGCCATGGCACCGCGAGAATCGATAATGCCATCGCCTACGATGAACCAATTCAGCATCTCGAAGCAACCTTTCGCGCCGATAAGAAATCCCTGACGTCAGACGTAGACGTCGCGCTCCCCGCGGGTTCGGTGACCGCAACCGTTTCTTACACCCCGGAAAACAAGGCGTACATCTTGCGACTGAATGCTCCATCGGTAGCATTGCAGAAACTTCGGATGGTGCAGGCAAAAAATCTTGGGATATCAGGTACGCTTACCATTTCCGCGAACGGAGAGGGAACTTTAGACAAGCCCCAATTGATGGCGATCGCGCAGGTGCCGCAGCTACAACTTCGCGACAAATCCATCTCGCAAATCAAAGTGCAGCTCGAGTTAGCCAACCAGCGGGCAAATTTGACGATTGATTCGCAAGTGGCGGAATCTGCCGTACACTCTCACGCGAGCGTGGCTCTCAGCGGTGACTACTACACGGAGGGGGTCATGGACACGACCAGCGTGCCGCTGCATCCCTTGCTTGCGATGTATCTACCCAGCATACCCCAAGGCGTTCAGGGAGAAACCGAGTTGCACGCAACCCTGAAAGGCCCATTGAAAGACAGATCCCGCATCGAAGCCCACCTCACGATTCCAACCCTTAAGGCCAGCTATCAATCGCTCGAGATTGCCGCCGCAGGCCCCATACGCGCGGACTACTCAAACTCCGTCGTCACTCTTCAGCCGGCAGAATTCCGCGGCACCGACACGTCGATGCGTTTGCAAGGAAGCCTTCCCCTGGGCGGGACCACAGCCCCTAGCCTCACCGCGCAGGGCACGGTCGATGTGCGTATCCTTCGCATCGTGGAAGCAGATATCCAAAGCTCGGGAACGATCGCGCTGGACATTCGTACGGCGGGAACGGCGAAGAATCCCGACGTTCAGGGGAAAATTCATATCCAAGACGTTGCCCTATCCACTCCAACGGCTCCTCTGGGCGTCCAGAAGCTGAATGGAACCCTGGATATCAGCGAGCGCAGTTTGCAATTCACCAGCCTCACCGGCGAGGTTGGAGGCGGACAAGTGTCCCTTGGCGGATCCGTCTCCTACCGTCCTAATTTGCAGTTCAGCGTTTCGCTGCAAAGTAAGTCGGTTCGACTTCGTTATCCGGAAGGCGTTAGAGCACTGCTGGATGGCACCTTCGCTCTGAGCGGAACAAAAGACGCATCCATTTTGAATGGCCGGGTTTTGATCGATTCGCTCTCCTTCACTCCTGATTTCGACCTCACAAAATTCAGCGATCAATTCAGCGGGAATGTCGTTCCCTCGGAACCTGGTTTGGCTGACAACGTTAAACTTGCGGTCAGCGTTCAATCGAAGAGTGACCTGAGTGCCACAAGTTCTCAAGTCAGCATTGAAGGACAGGTGAATCTGCAGGTTGTGGGCACAGCCGCCAAGCCAGTAATCATCGGCAGAACGGATCTGACTTCGGGAGAGCTTTTTTATCGCAATGTTCGCTACCAGCTTCAGCGCGGACTCATCAGTTTCGACAACCCCAACCAAACCGCCCCCGTGCTTAACGTCTCAGTCACAACCACGGTTAAACAATATAACCTCACGCTCACGCTGCGCGGCCCCTTCGATAAACTGACCACCTCTTACACATCCGATCCCCCGCTGGCTACAGCCGACATTATCAATCTGATCGCCAATGGGCAAACCACGCAGGAGGCAGCCGCTTCCGGGCAGACTACCGATTCCATGATTGCTTCCCAGGTTGCGAGCCAGGTCACTGGGGGCATTCAGCACCTCGCGGGGATTTCCAGCCTGCAGATTGATCCGTTACTCGGCGGGAACAATCAGAATCCTTCGGCTCGAGTCGCCATCCAGCAGAGAGTCACCAAGGATTTTCTCTTCACATTTTCGACCGACTTGTCGCAGCCCGGAAGCGAGATCGTGCAAGGGGATTACCAGATCAACAAACGGTGGTCGGTGAGCATTACTCGAGACGAAGTTGGAGGAATTTCAGTAGACGGCAAGTACCACACAAAATTCTGACGCGACCATTGGCCCCTGTCGAGACCAAGCCGCGGCCGCCCTTCCTTACCTAGGGGGCTTGCTCGGCGGTGGGTTCACTCGGTTGCTGGTCTATATCTTGTACTCGCCCAGCATTTTTGGATTTAATCAATTCCGCGTTTAGCGCGCCCCCTACCAGCAGGATGAAATATGCCCAATTTATGCCCAATAAAGCCACGTCATCAGCGCCATTACTCCGCCTAAGGTTCCGTAGGTGCGGTTATAGTTTCCGAAGTAGCGGAAGTAGATTCCGAGCAGGTACGAGAGTCCGATCCAGTAGACTGTAGATAAAACTGCGCCCGGCAAGGTCGCGCGGAAGCTTTGCTTCACATTAGGAGCGAGAAAGTAAATCGCTGCCACGGCGAACCGTGAAACAGATAGCGATGCTCCAATGAACGAATGGCCAGAATGAGAAAAAAGCTGTCGGAAGGGACCATCGGGTTGCGAGCCAGCGACCCGCCTTGGGGCCGATCACCATAGTAGCGATTGCGCAAATCAGCAAAAATCCAGAGATAGCCGCCAAACCCACCGCCAGCAGGCGCGTCCTCCAAAACGGTCGTGCGTCGATCACGTCATAGGCGGTATCCAGGGCTTCGATCATCTCATCGAACGCCGAGGACACGACCCAAATTGTGCCCAGTGTCCCCAGCGAAAGCCACGCACTGGAATTCTTGCCGAGAATGTCATCGAGTACGCCGTAGATGATAGGCATGCTGCTGGAGGGAAGTACGCGCCCTATCCCTACCAGCACATCCTCGAAAAAATTGGGCACTGGGATATATGCGATCACGGCAGAGAGAAGAATCAAAGCTGGAAAAACGCACAAGATGGAATAGTAGGAGAGCGCCGCTGCAGCCTGGAAAGTCTGCTGCTTGATCGCGTCGCGATAGGTTTTTACGAAGGCTTCCCTTGAGTTGTGGAACATCACACCCCTTCAAAGATATCCGACAACCATCTCCGGGAGTTTTCAGGGAGATTTTCGTCAGGAGACTTGAGCGAGGTAGGGGTGACGGCCAGCGGATCTTCAGAAGAGGCCAAGGAATGCCCGCAAATGCACTTTGTAGTAAAACTGTTATAGCGCGGAGAGGTGGCCGAGTGGTTGAAGGCGCCAGTCTTGAAAACTGGAATACGGGAAACCGTATCGGGGGTTCGAATCCCTCCCTCTCCGCCAGTACTTGAAAACAAGGCACTTGTGGATTAGCTACATGGCTTGACTCGATTTTCCGGGATTTTTCCTGAAACGCAATACTAGGGAAAAGAGGAAGATCCATGCGCAAGCCGAAAGCCAGCCTATACCTTAGATTCCGCCTGCCGGACGGGCAGTCCCCATACTGTCCGGCTCTATACGACAGCAAGTCCCGCATCCGTCCGTTCTGGTGCCTGGTCAAAGGGACACCGGAACACCATCAGGAGCTACCTATTACAAGCGCGTGAAGCGCGATGGGGAGTGGGGATGGGAGTCGGTCGGCAACGACGCGAACACCGCGTTATCGCAGTCGCACGCCATGCCGCTGGTCGTGACCGAAGCAGCAAATTCAAAACCGGACATGGCGACCGCGAAGGACGGCTACCGCATCGAGGACGAGGTCGCGGTCTACCTGCTAAACGTCGCGAAGCTCTCGCCGAAGACCTACAAGGCGTACAAGCGCAGCCTCGAACTGTTCCGGCAATCCTGCCAAAAAACTTACATCCACCAGATCACCAAGCAAGATCTGCAAGCGTTCGACACATCCCTCATAGAGGACGGCAACGAAGACCGCACCCGTCACAACCGTGTGCAGCACGTGGTCACATTCCTACGCAATGAAGAAGGTCGCCGC
>JBEKUD010000074.1:0-25169 GCA_049515395.1 Candidatus Sulfotelmatobacter sp.
AGCGTTGGCGTTGTTACGACCAGCGTTGGCGTTGTTACGACCAGCGTTGGCGTTGTTACGACCAGCGTTGGCATTGTTGTGGCCCGCCATGGAATTGTTACGTCCGGCGTTTGTGTTGGTATGTCCGGCGTTGGTGTTACCGCGACCCGCGGTCGTATTGCCACGACCCGCGGTCGTGTTGGTATGGCCAGGCATATTGCTGCGCCCCGCCGTCGTGTTACCGCGACCCATGGTTGAATTGCTGTGCCCCGCCGAGGGGTTGGTGCGGCCGGCCTGCCCGCCCATGGGACGGCTATTGGCTGGACGGCTGGACGGTGCGGTATGGGACGGTGCTGCATGAGAGGGCGCCGCATGAGCGGGCGCACTCGCGTGTGATGGTGCCGAAGCGTGAGGTGCAGGTGCGCTTGACCTGTGCTGGCCCCAGGCCAGCACGGGGAGCGCGAGCGATAGCAGAAACACTAACCATTTCCCTAGAATCTTTTCACTTCGCGAAGTGCGGTTCATCACTGCCTCCTGATCATCAAACTTCTACGGCTGTTGTGTCCGCGAAAGAAGAATCCCGGTTTTTACCCTTTGCGAAGTCAGCGTCGGATTCGAGTTTGCGGCATAGACGTACCCTGCCGATTTCACGGACCGGACTTAATCAAATCTACCCCAGGGGGAGGACCGCAAGAAGCGCAAACCGCGTGGGGCTAGGCGGCACTGCAAACCACGCCTCTCGGAGCGAACAAACGTTACCAGAACTTCGCCGCTCGCGCAATCATTCTGTTATCAGGAGACGGAACCGAAAGAGCAGCGAAGACGAGCGACCTGATCATGCAGATTCAGCGGATTGGAGTTCAAGGTGTCACGCAGACCGAACGTCCGCGTAAGTCAACGTTGGAACCGTGCCCTCCCCGAAGTCATAGTCGTTCAGGCGGAAGATGCGAGTATTCGTTCCGAATCGTAGTTCATGAGCGCCCCGGCTCCAGGCCAAGTTGTCATTGATGAAGCAAAGGGATGCGCGCGGGCCTTGAATCCAGGTGTTGTCAAGCCCTCCAATGAGCGTGAAGCTCCTTCTTTTCCTCTCTCAAGAGGATGACCGGGACCGCCTGAGTCGTGGCAACATTGTATCGAGGTGTCCAATCTTCGTTCCCGACACTATCGAAATACTCCTCGACAAGCTGCTTCCTCCGCGATAGTCGGTAGCGTCCGCACATTTGGAAGATTTTGGCAGATCGGGTCAATGCGGAGCGGAAAAACTATTGCAGCTTCGCGTACTCGGCCTTGGCTTCCTTCAGATGGGGATGTCGGGATCGGCTTCGTTCCACAGGGTGAAGAAATCTTGGTATGCAACTCTTGCCTTCGTTTTGTCCCGGAAAGCGTGTAGTCTCTTCCCAATTGCACATCAGCCAGGGCGCCGATAGATCAGTTCTGCACGATGCCGCGATGATCCAGCAACTTTTTAAATTCCGCGGCAGCGGCGGTCCCATCATGTGCAACCAGATGAGCTTGACCCCGGATGTAGGCGGGCAGATAGTCTCGTTCATAGGAGTTCGACGGTTGTAGAAGCTCAATCGCCTCGGTAGCGCGGCCGCGGCCCAGTTTGATCACAGCCCGTATGGTAGGAACCCAAGAGTCTTGGACATTCGTAGCTAGAGGAAAATCGTGATTCAGTTCGTCGGCCAGCTTTTGCGCCTTGGAGGCGTCGCCGGCAAGAGCTAAAGCGGTGGCGGCGCGCAACCGCACGTCCCGCCCCTCGGGGAATGCGGTGACTGCGTCCGACGCTTCCTACTCATATCCCGCTACTTTCATACGCCATAATCAACGCAGGCGCAGACTTCTGAGCGAGGCGCGAGCCGCACCTCCTCTTAGGTTGAGCACAATGATCAATTTACTCCCAATTATTCGCACAATCACGCACGCTCCGGATCAGACAACTTAACGGCCTCGGCTTATCCATTTATCCATTGTTGATTCGCCCTCGCCGCTCCGGCCCCATTGCGATCTTACCTCTGAATGATTTTCATGAGCTTTCGCGGGCCGGAGGCCCTGAGTGACAACTTAGAAAGACGGAACAGAGCACCGAGAGAGAAGACGAATCAGTCGGCGATCAAGACACCAAGCGGGAACAACGATGAGGTCCGATACCCAGGCAGCACCTCAATGCGAGGCCCGAGTCTATGCATAATTTTAGGTGACATGGCAATACGATCAAAAATCGTTGCGGCTTCCCTTGACGATTCTCTGGTTGGGTGCACTGAATCTTGCTGATCGTCTTCTGCGTCCTGCAATCGGTAAATTAGATTCGCAACACCAGCATTCATGCTCCGTCGAAGCATCGCTTGCTTCTCCTCCGTACGATGCATTGTTCCCTGTCGAAAGTAAGGAGTAGAACCTGGACGCCGAAGGCGTGCCGCAAATTGTAATCCCTGGGCTTCGTTCTTTACGATGGAAGACTGGAAGTGCCCAGTTCACTTCTCAACATTGTTCTCCACGACCCATCCGACGAGGACGCATGATCGTGCCCCCGAACATGTGACTTTGCTCTCGTGCAGAACGAGCAACTCTAGCTTTCGCCATCTCTCTGGTGACTTCGGCGAGTGTAGTTTTGGCGGATTGTTTAATACGTTTCTTCTTAGCCATTTAGTTTCACTATTCCACGACTGTGGAACCGTTTACTGGTCAATTTAGATCAAGCTGCGCCCCCACATCATGGGGAAATAAAGGGGCGGGGAATTCGCAGGCTCGTTCTGATCTGCTCGGACGCGGCTTGGGCAGTTATCTCGTTAGAGGTAACGATCTCTTGCAAAGACGACGAGTTCTGCCGCCGTCCGGTCAAACTCGGCGGGACTCAGAATTCTGCCTCCACCCACGTGCCCAAATCCGCACAAAATTGGTCACTTTTGATCAGTTTTATCCTTGGGATGTCACCTATCATTTCTGCCAACCGACCAGCCGCAACCAATCGTGGAGGGAGTTATGAACAATTTCGCCGAGTTGATGCAAAGGCTAGTGGAAATCCAAAGGGACGAAAAACGAAGCCCAAAGCTGATGGCTGAAGACGAACAATTGATGCGCAGTCTAGAGAAGAGAAATTTGGCAGAAAAGTCCCGAGATTCCGGCTTGGCTCAATTCTCAGGGGCTTGATCTTGAAAAGAGATGGCAAACATCGTTTTGGGCTTTTTCATGGGCTGATGTCGGGACGTTTCACACGGATCACGCCTCCATGTGGCTCGAAAGGGCCGGATCGGGCTGGCGCTGTAATGGCTTTGGTCAAAGGTGTACCGGGCGGACCATTTTGAGCGTAAATTATCGGCTCAGCAGATTCGTCAACTTGCGACTGCTGCGCGGAAGCCTGGTGGGGCCACCGGGGAGAAGCTCTCAAACAAGGGAGATAGTGAACCGCACAGACATCGATCCCAATTAGCCTTATTATTAGCGCCAGACCCGTTATTCTTCGTGACAACGCCTTCTCGCACCTTGTAATCGAAGATCACCCTTCCGTTCTCGAACTCCTCTGGAAAATGGACGTTGTACAGCTGCCCATTCAGTGGCCCATCAATGTCGGCCAGCGCCTGGTCGTGGGTACTTACCAAACCGATGGCACCGCGATTTAGCAGAGCACGGACAACGGTCTCAGCCCCGTTTCAAACTCGCACACACCAGCAGCCACTAAATCTCCTGCCTCATTCGCTTTCCCGTCCGTAGGTCAGCGCGTAAGGAATCCCGCACCCATCATCGTGCATACCACGCGCGGCGACAGTTCCCGCTTTGGAGAGGACGATGTCCGGAGTCATTTGTGCGAACGACTTCATGCAGCGTACGGCATCTCTCAGGGTAGTGCGCCCTGAGTAACTCCTTTTAGCACAGATTGATCGGGCCTGACGCAACCCTGCGGGCTCCGGGGCCTTTTTTGAATGACACGGGTGCGCCAAAAGAAAACGACCCAGAGCAGGTTTTCTCTGGGTCGATTTCCTCACACCAGCCCGCGTCGTTCCCTGGCACATAGCTGATGGCTGCGGAACCTATATGTGGGCGCAAGTTCTGACGTATTAACTGTGAAGGTGCAATTTAAGCTTGCCCAATTTGTCAGTAGACCCATTTGAGCGATTGCGGTGCGCCGTCAAAAGGCGCTTGTCCACAACGGAGCGGCGGTCAGAAAGTGGATCAGATCCGGAATAAACTGGGCGGTGCCCAGAGCGCCGCGCATTAAACTTCGCTTTCACAATGCCGTTAGTGAGTAGCGTGGCGGGACTGTTCATAATTGACCATTTTTGAGAGCGCCGCTGAGACTAGAGTGAAGTAAAGAGGGGTGTTATATGGCTTCAACCGAAGGCCGAACTATTCAGAGAGTTCTTTTGGTCGATGATGATGACGCTGTATTAGAGATGATGAAACTGCTGCTCGAAAAGAACGGATTCGAGGTAGTCGCGGTCGGCGGTGTAACTGAAGCTCTGAAATGCATTGCCACTGAGATCTTTCAGGTACTTATCACGGACTTACACATGCCCCACGCGGGTGATGGCTTTACAGTGATCTCGGCCATGCGACACTCTCAACCATCTGCACTGACCATGCTGCTGAGCGCCTTCCCTGATGTGAAAAGTGCGATGGAGGCAATCATTCTTGAAGCGGACGAAATCGTGGTGAAACCCGTCGAAGTGAAGCGGCTTGCGGAACTTGTGCGAGAGAGACTGCTGATTCAACGACCAATTACGCAACCTCCAAAAGAGAGCGTGAGCGCGATACTCCGACGTTGTTCTGAGACTGTCGTCCAGAATTGGTTAGCGAGGGCGAAGCAGGCTCTGGAATTGAACCACCTTGATCTTAAGGATGAGGAGCGAACTGGCCACCTTCCCAAGCTGATCGAAGACCTCGTTCGTCGCCTGAACAGGCCCCTTACGGGATCGCTGCAGGACTTCGCCGCCAGCTTCTCCGCCGCCGCCGTACTACATGGCGAGCTGCGATACGCGCAAGGCTATACTCCGGAGATGCTGGTGCATGAATCCAGAATCCTTCAGGTGACCCTGTTCGAGACGCTGAAAAACAATATGAACGCTCTGGACTTCAGTTTGCTGCTAGCGGATGTCATGTCGATTGCGGACGAGGTGGACGCCCAGTTGACTCAGACCATGGGTAGCTACATGAAACTCACGAAAACGCCGAGGCCAACGAATCCGACGAAGTTAGCAAAGATAGCGGCAGCTTAGGGATCACGCAACAATAAATGTACAATAATGAGCATAACTAGCACATTTCGTCAACGCCACGATGAACTGGCGCGACCCACCCGCTGAAGCTTTAATATTTGGCACCAACAGCGGATGCAGATGCCGAGCGTGGGTTGCTTTCCATTATGTTATAAGTATCACTATTCTAGGCAAGAAGTGAGAACTATAACATTGTGCGACCCCCATCCTTCGATCCGTCTGTCCTTCGCCGGCACCTTCGCCGGCACAAGATCGCTGATCTGCCCGAGCTGAAACGCGTTCTCGGCACCCAGACCGATCTGACCGTGTTTCGCAAACTGCAGCAACTCGACTATCTCGCCAGCTACACCCATCGTGGCCGCTTCTACACCCTGCCCGAAATCGCTCACTTCGACGATCGCGGGCGGTGGTGGTCGCACCAAGGTGTCTGGTTCTCCCGCCACGGCACTCTGCTGGCTACTCTAGAAACCTTCGTCAACCGAGGTGGATGGCCAGTTTCTCTATACCGCCATCGAGTCCATCCCACGCCGCCAACAGATGCTGGCCCGACGCAGTGCTCAGGCCGTTTCCCGTGGCCGTGCATGCTGCTGCCCTCCAGGCTTCTCCCGACGAACTCAAGGCCGCCATCCTTCTGTTCTATGGCCTGCTCGATGAACAACAGCGGCGGTTGTTTGCTGGGTTGGAGTCCATTCGCTTGGGCCATGGCGGGGACACTGTGAAACTCTGCCCGAGTGGAACTACACCATCAACCCACCACTGTAGAGTTGTTCCTGCGCGATCCCTAAGCTAGGTAGTCGCTAAGGCGGGGAATTGGCCTGCCCCAACTTCCTTCTGTTCAACCAAGAAGTCGCACCACTGACCTTCATCGCTGAGTTCCGGACGCCATATCCGGCGGTAAGTGAGGTCGAAGACTACTGCGGAGCGAGGTCCGCAAGGCGACTGGGTGCGCCGGATTGTGTAATACGTTTCAAGCGTCATACCGTACCGCCTTTCGTTACTCCAGGCGAAAATGCGCGGGCTTAATGGACGTGCCACATCTGCACATCACGCGGTGACATGGGTGTAGGGCAGCCGTGTGCAGCTGTGGCGTGCTCATTCATTACCCTAGCCGCTTGCGTGCGGCAGTTGCCGTTCTGGCTGCCGAACTCCAATGTGGTGACGGAGTGCTTACAAAGCGGACACCTGAACATGCTAAAGCCGTTCATTTTTTTGATGGTGTAATGTCTCATAGCTTCAAGTGTAGTCGCTTATGCCGGTATGACTCCGAACTAAAGTCACCCTTATCACAGGTCGTGAATGAGATCGCCTCAGGCGGTCGTCCCCTTACAATAGGTTGAATGAATGTGGATGAGGGCATGGCGGCGGATTAGCCTTGTGTGAGTCGCACGTGCCGTGTGCAATGGCGGCGCAGGATACGAAACATCGCTTTCTAGCGGGCGACTCGGTCGGTTCCAGGCGCACCACCAAGTCATCAACCAGAAGAGTGCCCGAACAACCGGGCGGGTCAATTTCTTCATGAACAAGTCTCGAAACTTGGGCTTCGTTCGCTACGACGGTAAAATAGAAGTCCACAGTTTACTTCTAAACGTCGTGCTAAACCGCTAGCTGCGTGGGAAAATTCAAAGTTCCGACCTACTGCACTGCTTTCGTGGCAATCCGCTCTATGTTGTTCAGCGTTACGGAACAACTGCAATCCGCGACAGAGATTGTCACAAGGATTTGCACCGTTCGGTGCAAAACGTCTGCGCTTTTGTTAGATAACTGCTACATCTCGCTAGTTTTCTGTTCCGGAGTTCTTAACTGTTGTAGCACCTGTTCAAAGTTGAACAGACACCATGGGCTTTGCTGTTATAAGTTACTGCCACATTCACTAACCGGGAGCAATACGAGACTACGAGTGTGACAGGTGGCGTTTGAAAAAAGCGTGAGCGCCACTGTCGTGATGTTTTCGTGGTGGCATTGCGCTTCATCGTCCAGCTTCGCCACTATGCCACCGGTCTGGGGGCCATCTGAAATGTTGCAATGGGCTGTGATCGGAATCTTCATGCTGGGAGCGGCTATGGGTGCGCTGCTGACTTGGATCGCTTGTGCGTCTCAAATCCTCGAAATTCAGCGCGTCCTCGGTATTATCTCAGCGAAGCACGATTCAAACGGCAATCTCATGAGTGACCAGTTCGAGAATATTAGACAGCGCCAGCTTTAAATATTTCGCAGGGAAAGCGTCCAAAGTGCACTAATCGACATTGGCACATTCCTTCCTCGCGTTCGTCGATCTAAGTGCAGACCGACTGTGTACATCGTTTAATTCATGCTAGCGTCGAAACCATATCTTCTCAGAAAGCGGTCGGCAATCCATACGCAGAAACGAAGGACCTGCTGCTACGTGGTGTCGGATGAGCCAAACGTGACAACTGCCGTAACTGTATTTTCAAAGTGTTCAATTGTGGACAGACAAAGGAAAGAGTCGTTGGGAAACTGGAGCCGCGAGGATAACTGCCTTTCGGTATGCGCTTTGTAGGTTCGGCAAGGTACACGCCAACACATAACAGAGTGTGGCAAGACCACCAACTGTTCTTGTCCGCTCCACCGGGCTAGATGAGAGATCGAAAGTAATCTGTTGTGGAGAGACGTTACTAGTCTTACAGCGAGGGAAGCGGATCGCGTTGACGAATACGGCTCATTAGGAGGCTCGTGAGTGCGACCGTACCAGCAAACGAAAGTCGCCGTCTCGTAATTCTTCGGAGTCTTGGGGTTATGGGAACACCTTCCGAGCAGCTATTCGATGATTTTGCCCGCTTGGCCGCTATTGCCTGCGACACGCCCGTTGCCGTCGTTACTTTCATCGATGAGCAAAGGGTATGGTTTAAGGCGAAAATCGGCCTTGAAGTCGATGAAATTCCACGACAGGGCTCTTTTTGTTCTCACGCAATCCTGCAGGCCGACGTGCTGACCGTCCTTGACCCTATCTCTGATGAGAAGTTCACAAGCAATTTCCAAGTTACGGATCTCGGAGTTCGATTCTATGCCGGGATACCGCTAACTATAGACCACCATGCCGTAGGTGTGTTAGCCGTGATGGACCGAGTGCCACACCTGATGACATCGGAGCAGAGCGACTCCCTACGCATACTCGCTCGACGTCTGGTGCGTGAGCTTGAGCGACGACGCTCAAAAGAAACTCAAGCGCCGACTCTGCGACTTCAGCTGCTACAGCCTCCCGCCCGCTCCATCACCATTTTGATAGTCGAAGACAACGACAATCTTCGAAACCTTCTACAACGGACGCTTGAAGGGGTTGGGTTCTCCGTCCTTCCTGCCAACGATGGCGCGGTCGCCCTCGACATGTGCCAGCAACACGGCGGTACAATAGACCTTATGGTGAGTGATATTGTCATGCCCCGGCTCAACGGCCTTCAGCTCGCGGAGCAACTTCGTTTGAGTCGGCCGGAAATTAAGTTTTTGTTTATCACTGGGTTTGCTGACGAATTTCCCGCATTGCGTGAACTGATCAAGAGCGGGGCAACCATTCTGGAAAAGCCGTTCCTTCCTTCGGAACTTCTGTGTAGAGTGGAGGATATGCTCAATCCTGGGCAGGCGGCCTCGGATGTTAAGGACTTGATTTGTCTCACCAGCGAACAACAAGGCTTCCAAAACCGGAGCGCGTTGTAAAATCGAATTCTGAACCGCGACAGCTTACACAGCCTTCTGTTCAACCAAGAAGTTGCACCATTCACCACCATTTCTGAGTTGCAATGCCGGCTGGAGGCGGTTGCCTCCTCGGGTGCTCTACGGCGAGCAAGGGCTTGTCAACCTGGTTGGGTTAATACCTTTTTTGGCATCCCGGAGGTCTTGAGTCTTCGTGAAAGCTGCCTACGCGAAATGTGTACGGCAGCTTGGGCGGCGGACGGAGGCTAGCGCGTAAGCGCGCCTCCTCCGACCCGACACCGGTGAAGGTGGGGAACCGCAGGGCTTCCGCAAGGAGCAGGCACGGTACCCACTGGAGGGAAAGGGGAAACAAGCAACGCATCGGTTGAAGCATCGCCGATACCGCGCGATCATCTACCCATGTGCGGGCGCTACCGACTAGCCCGGAGGAAAGATGGTATACAACGGCGGCTAGTGGCTGCCTTCAGGATTCGTAGAGCGGCCTGCCCAAAGTTTTCGTGGGCTCCGGCATTGGCTGCCGCCACACTTCGGTCATTATGCGTCTTCGCGCAGGGGTGTCCGGTACTGAGTGTGCACTTTTCCTTCGGTTTGGCGCGGCATACTGGACAGCGTACAGACAATATCTGTCGCAACGCGAGTTTCTTGGAGCTAGTACTCGTATTATTCAACATCATTACTTTCGAGAACCGTCAATTGTGCTATTTCGATTTCATCATCTGCACCAACATAAACTGTAAGGACCGGATCCGCAATCCCCAGCCTATTCTGTTTTTTCCAGAGAAATCACTCGATCTATCGGAATGGCTAAGGTGGATTTGTCTGGGTTTCTTGCACCACATGCTCGAAGGGTTGCCGTCCCTTGCGCTTCTTTCAGGAAAACATAAAACCCGTCTCTTCCCATGATCTTTACGTGATCTCCCTGCTTTATGGTTGCCTCGTTTGGCCTCATATTGCACACTTTCTGAACACAACTTTCCGGTCTTGGATTTGGATGGACTGATGTCCCAGTCGCTGCTTCTCCTCCATTTGATCGTGATGTGCCCTGACTGCGAGCATTTTGTCGTTGCAGTCCGTCCGTATGGCTCTGAGATCGTCGATCAGTTTTATGTATGTCTCGTGCGGTAAGCGACGGCTCGGATATAGGAGTTGACCGGCCGTAGCGTGTTCTTTGACGCGGGACGCCTCATAATAAACTGCAAACAGCCGCGTTCCCTCATCATCTCTCGGAAGTCTTGTCTCAAGTATCACTGGTTACATAATATGCCGATAACTACGCCCGCGACCGCACCTATAGGACATGAACGACTACCGGACTGGCTTTTTGGGAACGATCCGGCGCAAGCTAAGTCTGGTCATTGTGAAAATGGCAATAAGACTTTTAACGAACTATGGTCTATGCTTCTGCACCGGGCCTTTTGGGCCGAATGGGGTGCACCGTAAAGACTACAGACTTCACTGCACGGTGGCGCTAGTCTTGGCTCTTTACGTACTCGACTCCGTATTCGGTTAAATCGTTGCTGATCTTGCTGGAGCGTACAACACAACCGGCCACAAAAATGTTTGCCGCACCCTGCGTGTAAGGGACAGCCACTTGAACCCAACTGTCCTCATGGTAAGTTTGAGAACTGCGGAAACAAATACCTCCGCGTGAAATGTTCACCACGTCAACTATGTCTGCGTGGGGACCAAGCGGACCAACGCAAGCAACTGTTTTCATGTTGATGCGACCATATTTTCTCTTGTCCGGTTTCTTGCCAGACGCGAGGAGTTCCTCCGGCGAGGTTTTATCGGGAACTGGCTCCCACACGGTATTTGCCGAGCATACATCACACATGCGCGTGAGACGATGGGTAATATGGAAAACGGAGACCTCAACCTCGTTGAGGGCGGTCACGTGACAGTTTTGGCACGCTGCGCATTTGAGAAGCACGCGTGCGTGACTTTCCTCCAGTTCCTTCTGACGAGGAAACCGAATACCCCAGAAGTTGTCGCTTGGGTTCAGCACTTCGATTCCATAAAGATTGTGTTCGGAATGAATGCCAGTCTGCCCCACTACGCGGCCGACCGCTTCCTCGCCGCTGCCCATCCGTTGCATGTGAATCTTCTGCCCCGGTCCCAGCGAACGTTTCAGAGGCAGACAGCAACCGTTACGGCTAACATTCGCTGTCTGCACAACGTCGGTAAAGTGCTCACCCGCGAGATCGGTACTCGAGACCCGTACGCTGATTGAGATTGAAATACGATCGCCCTTACGAGTGGTTGAGGCCGCTGATTCTTGGACTTCCATGTTTCAGATTGTAGGAGAACCGACCACAACGATCGGTGATCGCTCCCCATGAGTGGTTACGCTCGTAACATTCGGCGGGTTGCGACGCTCAGACGGTCTGCCAATGGTGTGGACCGGGACCGCTTGCCTCGCCGGAGAAGCTGACAAGAGTAACGCCACGACCTCCGGGTATAGAGTGCTCACGACGGGCAGTGCGAATCTGTCGCGCAGCAGTTGGGTAGCTAGATATCCTTCCGCACGCCGGGATGTTTGCCCAATCTCCACTAGCTAATTTAATTTAGAGCCATACCGGAGATGAATTCCTGAATGTGTTCTTCGCGAACCGTGAACTTTCAGATGATGATGTGCTGAATTGCGCTTACCTCGGCGCGCTTGAAACTCTAACCGTGAAGGAGAGCGTTCGCTCACGTCACATGCCTGCCACAGGGAACAAAGTAAGACGCGAGGGAATGAGGTCTCCATTGGACAATCGCCCGCAGAACAGGCTATGTGAGATTTCGAGTTGCTCGGTCGACGGATGCGACTGTTCTCGAGACGGAGTCGCCAGCCAGCATGGCTCATGACATTCTGCCCGAGCTTTGGGGTGATGCTTCTAACTTAACTTAGGCGGGTCATTCTTGGCTAGAATGCGGGGCGACGGGAAAAACCAGTCTCCATGCTGACGGACGCCGCGAATTTGATGTGGGCTCTGTTTAAATTCGCCGTCACACGTTGCCATTAGACCGGATGCGGTCAATCTGTTCAGTGAGGTATTCGCGGATGTCGCTCGCGCTTGTTAACGGCTTACCCTCTCGGAGTCTGGGGCGCTTGAACAGATCTTCCCGCAGGCGCTCCAAGACCGAGACAGCTATTTGGCGTTCGTCGGAGTTTAGAACCGAGGATTTTCCCCCCATTGCTCCTCCTACTATCTGTGTTTTGGTCCCCTTCAGGTGACCAGACTCCCAGTGGCATCCTTACGAGAATGAGCAAAACAGACCACTCAAAACCTCGGGCCGCCATCTTTGTTCTTCTGACACCAACGGAGTGTGTCCGGTTGTGCAATGGAAGCCAAGAACGATCCTGGTTGCCTGACGCACGAGTGAGAACCCGCGTCGCGCTCCGCTTCGCTTTTGCCATCGAGTATCTCGCATGTCTAGTCTCCACAGCAAACGTGCTGAACGTGCGTGAACTCGGCGCGTCAAGTAAGTTGTAGCCCCAGTTTCCGCGCACAGCCGCCGGAAAGGGGATAAAGCAGGAAGATGCACCCACTCTCTGAACAAGCTCTTTCGCAGCTCCACCGGGCTCGGACTGATACCTCCTGGCCATTCACGTCCCCCTCTTTGAGCCAGATTGCGTTCAACCACGGTTCTCCCTTCGTATGATCGTGGGACTGCTGCATGCCAAGGGAAAATCGACCGCGCTATGCAGTAGCGCTCGCTTAGTATCACTCGACAAGTTTGTAACGATGCCAGAAGGAACTGTGAAAGGATCGTCCTTGTGCTGGTTTCTGATCCATTCTTTGACCGAATCCGCAGCAAACATACAGTGGTCTGCAAACACGTCTTTTCTGGCGAGACCTGTCACCAAGCCGTGCATAGAGGATTGCAGGTTCGTTAAGGAAACATAAACATAGGCGCAGTAATTTCCACGGATCGAGAGCAGTCGTATGACGTTGTTGGACTTGTCTTTGTATATCGCACCTTCTTGTAAGTGCGTTCTTAAGTTGTCGCTGTGACTTGAAGGTAATGCCATGTCGGCTCCGGCCCCCTCTTTCAGGGTGATTCTGCAGGTGCTAAATTGAAGGAAGCGTCGCCAAGTCACTCATTCTGTCTGCCCGGCCGTGTCATGCGCGGATAGGCTTCGGCTGCTTTCTCTTCCTAATGCGATAAATCGTGCCGTGCTATTGCAGGAGCCTTCTCATGCTGCTCTGCCGAGCGCGATGCGACGTGCAGTTGAAGCATTTACTTCAAAAACCTGCAGCGTTGCGGGAAACTCTAAAAGTGGCCTCAACGTGTCGTTAATCGAGTAATAGTGCTGGCGATCATATTGCTCTTCGTCTTCTCGCGACGTCCAGAAACTGATGCACACCAGCCTCTCGGGATCCTTCTTGTCGGAAAGCATAAGAAAGTCGACAAAGCCGAGCTGTTTTTGCAGAATCGGTAGTACGTCATTCTCTAGCTTGTTGCCGACCTGTCCACTTCGGCCAGCTTTGGATTGGCATTCCACGAGACGAGCAAACATGGTGACTCCTTCGTCCTATAGTTTTCGAGATGTGATGCAACTCTGCTTACGCTCGTCCAACGCCTCCTCCGAAGTCTGGTGATCTGCATCTCAAGGAAATTCCGCAGACCACCAGACACCTGGAGCGCCCCAGGGGAGGGCCAACTTGTGCGAACGTGCTTCTTAAGCGCGAGTGGGGGCTGACGTCGCCCAAATCCACCAGCCGGCCCGCAACGCGGTCGCGCGGAAGAATGTCACGAGTCCACGTTGCCCTCCCGCGTTTGTAGCCATGAAGCATGCATGTCCATGTCCATTTCCGAATAGTTGCTAAATCATAGAAAACACGAGGCGGGGTTGTCGGCGACAGAGTGTCGACAGTGTCGAGAACATGTCGATTCGACAAGTCGACGCTGGGGCATCAAGCTTTGGCCAACCTTTTCTATGGCTTAGCTGTTCTGTGAGATGGCGCAAGACATGCAAGGAACCAGATGGTAAAGCGAAGGGGGCGAACGGTCCAATACCAATGCCTAAGAGGTGAACTCGTTTTTCGAAAGCATCCGCATAATACAGTGCAAGAAGAGTGGCCATCGCGAGCAGAACAGCTGCCGTCGTGTCGGACATAGGTTCCAATCAGCCCACCTATTTTTCTGGCTTCTGATCAGTCAACAGCTATTTGTGGTCGCCGAGGAGTTCTGATGTCGCAGCGTGGAAAAGTCCAAGTAATTCCAGGAGCTATGCCCGGCTTCGCACCCGCCCTGTCGCAAGAGATACGTACGGTGAGGAAAACCGAGGTCAGCTTCCGCAGGTTGTTCATCAATCACCCAGAACCCATGTGGGTCTACGATCTGAAAACCCTCCACTGTCTCGAGGTCAACGATGCAGCAGTCCAACATTACGGATATTCACGAGATGAGTTCTTGCGCATGCTGCTGACAGACCTTTATCCCCTAGAGGATGTGCCCTGTCTTTTCGAGGATGTAGCCCGAACTCGCGCGGGAGCGCAGCATTCCGGCGAGTGGAGACATCTGCACAAAGACGGCCGATTCATCGATGTCGACGTAATTTACCACGGCCTGGCATTTGGCGGCCATGAAGTGCAGATGGTAGTCGTGCGCGATATCACCAAACAGAGGCGGGCTGAACAGGCTCTGAGACAGGCGGAACGGAAATACCGACTCATTTTTGAAGAAGCGATTGTCGGAATGTATCAGAGCACCCCCGATGGCTGTCTGCTGAGTGCCAATCCAGCCATGGCCCGAATGTTTGGTTTCGATTCCCCGGAAGAATTGATCGCCTATCTGCCGAACACCCAATCCCAAGTCTATGTAGATCCTACACGCCGGGAGGAGTTCGAGCGCCTGCTGCGAGAAAAAGGAGTCGTGAAGCATTTTGAGCTGCAGGTCCAGCGAAAGGACGGCAGTAAGGTCTGGCTCTGGACTAATGCTCAAGCAATTCGCGAGGGAAACAGCATCGTGCGTTATGAAGGTACTTTCGAAGACATAACTGACCGCAAGCTGCTGGAGGATCAACTTTTCCAAGCGCAGCAGAATTA
Organism: Candidatus Sulfotelmatobacter sp.; assembly: GCA_049515395.1. Taxonomy (GTDB): domain Bacteria; phylum Acidobacteriota; class Terriglobia; order Terriglobales; family Acidobacteriaceae; genus Sulfotelmatobacter. The sequence goes on from JBEKUD010000074.1 coordinate 14,897, forward strand.
TCGGGACATCGTGGACAATGCTGTGGTCGGCATCTTTCAGAGCACACCCAAGGGGCGCTACATAAGCGTCAATCCAGCGATGGCGAGTATGCTTGGCTACGACTCGCCCCAAGATCTCGTGGCGAGTGTCACCGATATTACTCAGCAAGTTTATGTCGATTCCAAGTCTAGTGAGCAGTTCAAACGCATAGCGAGAGAGCAGGGAGTGGCAACGAACTTTGAATGTCAGGCCTACCGGAAAGACGGCAGCAAGATGTGGCTCTGCGCGAATGTCCGGGCCATTTTCAAGAACGGTGACCTGGTGAGGTATGAAGGGATGAACGAAGATGTGACCCAACGTAAGCTACTAGAGGACCAGCTTCGCCAGGCACAGAAGATGGAAGCGGTGGGTCAGCTAGCAGGAGGAATAGCGCACGACTTCAACAACACGCTGGGCGTAATCATTGGGTATAGCGATCTCCTGCAAATGAAACTGCCTGTTGCTGATCCATCCCACAGGCATGCCATGCAAATCACCGAGGCTGGACGTCGCGCAAGCGCCTTGATTCGCCAACTTTTGGCCTTCAGCCGGAAGCAAGTCATCCAGCCGGTGGTTCTCGACCTGAACTCGGCCACCAAAGAGTTCGAGAGGATGCTGCACCATCTGATCGGGGAAGACATCGAGATCACATTTAAGCGCAGCCCGGACTTGGGACGGGTAAAGATGGATCCTGGGCAGGTTGAGCAGATGTTGATGAATTTGGCCGTGAATGCCCGCGATGCCATGCCCCAGGGTGGCAGACTGTGTATTGAGACCGCCAATGTCGAACTGGACGAAACGTATGCCCGCCAGAACGTGCATGTGGCCCCCGGCCCTTATGTCATGTTGAGCGTCAGCGACACGGGTTGCGGCATGGACAGGGAGACTCAACTCCACATCTTTGAGCCATTCTTTACTACCAAGGAGGCTGGCAAAGGAACGGGACTGGGATTGTCCACGGTCTACGGAATCGTGAAACAAAATGCCGGGCACATCCGAACCTACAGCGTCCTCGGAGAGGGGACGACCTTTAAACTCTACCTGCCGCGGCTTGGCGACGCCGTTACACTCTCCCTTCCTGCCCCGGTCCTCGAGACGATTCCCCTTGGGACAGAAACCGTTCTTATTGTCGAAGACGAAGAGCCCTTACGCTTGCTGGCCCGCCTTTGCTTGGAAAGCAACGGCTACTCCGTGCTCGATGCTCCCAATGCTACGGCAGCTCTCGAACTTGCAGAGAAGCATGATGGCAGAATTGATCTGCTGCTAACTGATGTTGTCATGCCGGGAATGAGCGGTCGTGAACTGGCGCAGCGTTTAAGTGCGCAACGTGGAGTCAGTATCCTGTACATGTCAGGCTACAACAACGACCTGATCGACAATCACGGCATCCTCGACCGTGATACCGTGTTGCTCGAAAAACCATTCACCGTGCATTCGCTGCTTTCCAAGGTTTACGAGGTCCTGCACAAAGCCCAGGTCGTCAAAACCATTGCCGCGTCCGGGTTATGACATCGAGGAGGAAAAGCCTATGGAACTCTCAGTCCAGAATTGCTTAGATGACGTGGGCATTTCACTGCTCAGTGAGTGGGATATATTGATTTTCGTCTACCGTCACGGAGCCAGTCTCGCTAGTGCCGACCAGATCGCACGGCTTATTGGCTATGAAAGCAGTGTGGTGAGTTATGGGCTTGACCGATTGGAACGAGAGAGGCTCATCGAACGCTCACGGCCCTCTCAGGGAGTGTGTTTTTACCGAATCCTGGCTTCGATGGATGCCGGACATCGGCGCTGTCTTCGTCAACTTCTCAGCCTATCGGAAAGTCGTGCCGGGCGGCTGCAGCTGGCGGAACGACTGAAGACCCCCTGGTCGGACAGGGGACGAGAAGAACAAGCGAGCTGAGTCTAGAAAGTGAAGAGAAGCGGTTATGTCTGAAGACGGTTTGATTAAGACTGGAATCAAGGGCCTTGATTCCATCCTGCTGGGCGGGATCCCGAGGACCAATGTGATCCTGGTGCAAGGCGTGACCGGAAGCGGAAAGACGTTGATGGGCTTGGAGTTTATCTATCGAGGGATCGCCCAATATGAGGAGCCTGGGCTGATCGTGGTGTTTGAGACAAACCCGGACAAACTTCTCCGAGACGCCGCCGGATTCGGCTGGAATCTGGGTGAACTGCAGCAACAGAAGAAGCTACAAATCATTTTTACCAGTCCGCAGGTCTTCGATCAGGAAATGCGTTCGCCGGACAGCCTGCTGCTCGAAACCGCGAGCGAAATGGGCGCGCAGAGGATTTTTGTAGACGGCGTCGGGTTGTTAAACACTAATCTCGCCGACAGCAACTCCATACACCGCTCGTATCGCGAATTGTTACAGCAACTGATTGAGTCGCTGAACCGAGAGAATCTCACCGCCATGTTTTCGCTCGAGCTTGGCAACGCGCGCGATTCGATTGTGACTACGGAAACGACCGATTTTCTCGCCGATACGGTCATCCAGTTAGGCCGCGAACGGCGTGGTCGGCGCATACAGCGGAGCTTGGAGATCTTGAAGAGCCGGGGCCAGGATTATGAGGGTGGTGAACACACCATGCAGATCGCGGGGGGCCGGGGCTTGGAGATTTTCCGTCGCGTTCAGGCTCCCCTCCCCGCTAAATCAAGGCAGCCCACGTCCAGCACCATGCGGTCAGTCATCGGGGTTGAGGCTGTCGACACTCTCATTGGCGGCGGCATTTTTGATGGGTCCACCACGATGGTCGTTGGTGTTTCGGGGGTGGGAAAGACTGTGCTGGGCACGCAGATTCTGCGGGAAGGATCTCTGAAACAGAAAACCAGGGGTTTACTCATTTCCTTGGATGAGCACCCCGCGCAAATTATTCGTAATGCTCAGACGCTGGGGCTGAACCTGGAAGAACAGGTGGCCGACGGAACAATCCAAATTCTGTTCGAGAGCCCTCAAGAATTGGACATCGATTCACACTATGCTCGCATTGTCCAGCTTATCGAGGAGCATGACATACAACGGATGGTGATTGACGGGATGACAAGTTATAGCACCGCCATCGGAGAAATCGGCGTGTACCGCGATTTCTTCCACGCCATGGTGGCCTATAGCAAGCAGCGTTTAATGACGACTTTCTTCAATTACGAGAATCCAGAGTTCCTCGGGATCTCATCCTATATGCCGGATTTTCCGCTGAGTTCCATCGTGGATAATCTTATCCTGTTGAGCCTGGTGGAAATCAACAACTCGCTTCACCGCTGTATTTCGGTAGTCAAGTCACGGGGGAGTAAACATTCCTTCGATACTCGCGAGTTTGTGATCGGCCAGGGCGGTATCTCTCTGGTGCCCCTGGAACAGAACCTGGTCCCCGCGTTGCCTCTACAGAGCTACTCCAGTCTCTTGAGCCGGGCCCCCACAAGGTTCTCTCTCCCAAGGCGAATAAATGGCGCCGCCGGAGTCCAGGACAAAGAATGACTTCAGAAGCGTCCCCGCGAGTTGACGCAAGCGAAGATTTGCCCCCAGCGTCTCTGATACTCTCTCCCCGCGACAGTGGCCGGCTACGTGAAAGTTTCGATTTGGAGACATCGGCCACATTGCAGGGCGAATTGCTCGATTTCAGCGCTTGGAGCGAGATTCTGACGACGTATGGCCGAACGATGAGAGTGGCAGTCGCATTAACCGACTCCCAAGGCCAAATATTGGGAAAATGCCACAATGCACAGCCGGTCTGGCAGTTGGTTCATGACGCTGCACGGAGCTGGGGTTCCGGATGTCCATTCTGTCTAATCACGCATGTGCCTTGTACTGCTGTTGCGGAGGCCTTGCAAACAGGCGGGGCGGTGATGGTGCGTGACCAGGCTGGCTTAACCCATGTCGCGGTCCCGCTCCTATTGGGGAAGCTGCGCCTTGGGGCTATCATTGCCGGGCAAGTGTTCGATCGATATCCCGATCCGCTATTGTTGCGGCGTGTGGCGAAGGAGTTTGGTGTTTCGGCGCAGCGACTTTGGGAATTGGCCAGGGAGCAGCGCCCTGTAAGCGACGCTATCCTCCAGGCATCTGGCGACCTGCTTTGTGCCTTGGGTAACGCATTTCTACGGCAACGCTACGGCGCGATCCTCGAGGCAAAGCTGGCGGAGACAAACGGACGTTTTCGGCTACTGGTGGAGGGGGTCAGGGACCACGCGCTTTTCACAATGGATCCAACTGGACGTGTGACGAGTTGGAATGGCGGAGCGGAGCGTTTATTGGGTTACGCTGAGGCCGAAATCGTGGGGCAGAACTTCTCTTGCATCTTCACTCGAGAAGATATTCAGAATCACGTACCCGAGAAACAGCTAAACCAGGCGCTGGAAGAAGGCCGGGCGGAAAATGAGGGATGGCGGGTCCGGGGGAACCGGAACAGGTTCTGGGCCAATGTCAACATTACAGCGGTGGAAAATGCAGGCCTCGCTCGCGGCTTTGCCATCATCGTGCATGATGTGACCGAGCAGAGGAAAATCGCGACCGTGCTGGAAGAAGCCCGGCAGGAGCGCGAGTGCCTTCAAGAAAAGCTTATTTCTCACGTCTCGCACGAACTACGCACTCCGCTGACGGCGATTTACCTTTTCACGACCAATTTGTTGGATGGAGTATTTGGTGATTTGACTCCCGCCCAGCACGAGCACTTGACGTTCGCGCTCGACAATGTGAAACAACTGAAGAGTATGGTCGGCGATCTTCTCGACATAACCCGCGTCGAAACGCATAAACTCACTGTAGACCCCCAGCACCTAAGCTTGGCCAAGCTAATTGACGACGTTCTCAGCACATGCCTTACGAATGCGGCAGTGAAGAATATCACCTTACGTTCCGATGTCGCGCCGGGTATTCCTTTCATTTGGGCAGACCCGGCGCGTGTGCGGCAAATTCTCATCAACCTGATCGATAACGGAATCAAGTTCGCGTCCGCTGGTGGAAACGTTACGGTCGCGACGCGGCCTGCGGAAAACGAAAGTTTTTTGTGTCTTTCGGTGTCCGATACGGGATGTGGAATCAGCAGGGAAAACCGCGAGATCGTCTTCGACCGTCTTTCCCAGGTGAGAAGCACCGCGGAAGCAAGTCGCACCGGCCTGGGTCTTGGACTGTTCATTTCGAGAGAACTGGTGTCGCTGCACGGCGGTCGAATCTGGGTGGAAAGCGAACTGGGACACGGCAGCATTTTTTGCTTTACCTTGCCAGTATTCTCACTGGCCAAATTGTGTGCGCACGTCCTCACCGCGCCGAACCTGGAGGCGGGTTGCGTGGTCCTCATTGCGGTGGAGGTGGCCGCGGTCGAGGGAGCCGTTCAAGCGGATCTCCTGCTGGAGATCAGGAAAGTTCTTGAGCGCTGCATTCGTCCCGGGCTGGATGTGCTCTTGCCCTCGATGAGCGACGCGCAGCCGGTAGGGACCTTTTTTATTGTCGCCTGCACCGACGACAAAGGATTTGAGGTCATCGCAAGCCGCATTGTCAGGGAGTTGCAGAACTTCGACAGCGCTTCAAAACTCAAGCCGGTAATTTCTTCAACAACATTGCTCCTCGCACCCGGCCCGTTCGGGGAAGAACAGATAGCCGACGTCGCCGCACGAGTCGAACAATTGGTTCAAGCGCACCTTCTGGGCAAGGAGAGACGCAAATGGCTGAAAAGAAAATTCTGATCATCGACGACGATCAACATCTCCTGCTGGCCTTGACTGCGAGATTGAAGGCAAAAGACTATAGGGTGATCTGCGCCGCGGATGCCATCTCTGCGATAACCGTGGCGCGCCGGGAGGTGCCGGATCTGGTGATCCTCGACCTCGGACTGCCAGCAGGGGATGGTTTCCGAGTCTTGGAACGAATGAGAGACCTGACAGATCTCGTGGCCATACCCGTCATTGTGCTCAGCGCGCGAGATCCGGCTGACAATAAGAAGCGTGCGCTAGACGCTGGGGCGGTGGCCTTCTTCCAGAAGCCTCCAGACAATCATGAATTCCTGAGCGCAATCCGGCATGCCTTGGGAGAGACAGTGGCACTGTCAACATTCCTTAGAACCTGAATCTTAACTCAAACGAGCCATGCTGCCGGACAATCCGATGGCGGTTTCCCTTTCACAACGAAATTGTTGGATGGGCTATTTGGTGATTTCGCTCCCGAACCCCATGACCACGACCATTCGTCATTCCCGATATTCCCGTAGACCAGGTGAAATAACTGAAGAGTATGGTCAGCCATCTCTTCGACTTAAACGATACATACGCGGCGTGTAATGCCCTTAAAGATTCATAGAGCGGATTGCGCAAGCTCCTCGTCGAGTCTGCCCTTTCTAGCGGTGAGGCTTCGTGCATGATGTGTCTTGACGCATGGCAGTCCGTTGCTTGAGTATGCACTTTTCTCTGGGCTTGGCTCCGCACGCTGTGAAGCTTACGGACAGTATTTGTCGTGCGAGAGGGATTTCAGAGGCCAACTCGTGGCAGCTCCGGATCCGGGCACCCAGGACGTGCGATCTGAGCACCGGGGTGTCGAATCGACATGTTATCGACAGTGCCGACACTCTGTCGCCGACATCTCCACCTCGTGTTCTCTATAACTTAGGCATTACCGGAGATGGACCGGTACATGCAATACCTGAGGCTAACGAACGAGCAGGCGCAACCGTGGACTCGTGACATTTGTCAACGCGAACTCGTCGCGGACGGTCAGTGGATTCGGGTGAAGTCGCACAGCTTGGCCTCGCCTAGTGAGCGCTTCGATGTCTGGTGGTCTGACTTAATTTGTTTCCGATACAGATCACCCGACGTTACGAAGTGGGTTCGACAAAGCGGTGCCCAAAGTTCGGTCGCAGGTCGAACGATATAGGAAGTATAGGAAAGTGAGGAGTCACCTCAATGTTTGCTCGTGTTGTGGTATGCCAATCGAAAGCTGGCCGAAGTCAGCAAGTCGGCAACAAGATAGGGAATGAAGCACTCCCTATTCTTCAAAAGCAGCCAGGTTTTGTCGACTTTCTTACGCTTTCCGACAAGACAGACCCCGAAAGACTGGTGTGCATCAGCTTCTGGACCTTGCGAGAAGATTTTGAGAAATATAACCGCGAGCACTACTACACGATCGCCGACACGTTGCAGCCACTTTTGGAGTCTCCTGTGACGCAGGAGACTTTTGAGGTAAATGCGTCAACGGCACATGGCATTGCGGTCGGCAAAGCGGCCTGAGAGGACGGAGCGACCACCCAGAGACGAGGCAACGCCCGAAAACCTGTCCCGGTATGGCATGGGCGAGTCGCTACGCTTCCTTCGATAGCACCTGCAGAATCACCTCGAAAGCCTCGGATATAAAGGTGCCGGTGGCAAGGCTTCCGATTGAGGCCATTCAGATGTTGACCGGGGAAATTGACTTGCTGGTAAAGGACGTAGTGATGTCAGGTATAGACGGTGGAGTCATAGCACAGCGGCTGCGACCGCTTTACTCGAATATGCGGATTCTCTAGGGCTCAAGTTTTGCTGACCGCACCCTTAGGCAGGACGCTGTCGATGCAAACGATGCTTTCCGGGCGAGGCCGGTTCTTTTCCGAGAGCTAGCGGCGACAATTCGAGAGCTCGTCGGTGAAGCGAACTCAGCATACGCGGGAACAAACCAAGATCGTGCACGTGAGACGATGTACTCGTTACGTTCATTCCAGTCGTCAGCCGCTCGTCTTAGCCAGTCGAGGGCAAGCTTTCTCATCGAGCGCGAAATGCGTCGTGAAGCGGACCGGGAAAAAACGAGCAGGAATCAGGGTAGTGCGGGGAGGAAGCGATGGCGTTCAACCTGGACGAGAGTATGGCGCTGCTGCACGTGATGTATCCAAACTACCCCGGACATGCGGAACTCACGCAGAGGCCCAAGCGCTCTGCAGAAGTGGCTGTAGGAGTATCGGGCGAGAGTAGCCGCGTCGGAGGCCACCGGGAGCTCCCGCAGCTCATAAACGGCACTCCCACAACCGGAATGGCAACACTCGCCCCGGTGGACTCGCGGAAAGTTGTCCGCTGCGATCACTGTCTCTTGGTCCAATTCCCCGCCGCAAACAGCAATTGCCGACGCTGCCACGCATCCCTGGAATTTGAACCGATCATGGCAGTACCTCCAACGATGACGATGTCGGTGCCGGCCCGCGACCGTCGCGGATACTCGAAGCTGGCGATCTCCATCCGCTCGCTCCGACTGAGGAGCGGGCTCAGCCAGCGGCAACTAGCCGGTCGCATGTCGGTGGCCGCCCGTTCCTACATTTCCAAGGTCGAGAACGACGTGTGCATGCCGACGCTGTCATCGCTGGAAAGGCTGGCGCGAGCGCTCGATGTCAGCATCCCGGAACTGCTGGGCGGCGACGGGGACAGAAGCCGACAGGAAGAAGAAGTCGGCGAACTGATGAAAGACGAGTTCATCGCACAGCTGGTGCCCTTCATTGTGCGGCTCAACGCCCTGCAGATGTCCGGCATTTTGCTGCGGATCCGGGACATGCTGGTGCGACGGCGCAGCGCGTAGGGTGCGCGCCGATTTCGTTGGCACAGCAAGTGAAGAAGTCTGGTTAGAGCGCAGTGTCTGCGGGACTTTCATTCCCGCCCCTGCAAACTCTTGGACAGCACTGAGGCACCAGGAGCGGAGGCACAGCTGCACAAGCACTAGCCGGCGTCCTATCAGCCGGCGGTCAGCAAATTCAGACAAACTCTCTCCGACAGATCGATTCCATTCGTGAATGCGGTCTTCTCTCTACGTATTCTCTCCGGTCCCGGCTGCTATATATTCCGCGATCTCTCCGAGATTGCGAGGGGTCCAACCGGGACCTGTTGTTTCTGGTGGAGAGGAGTCGGCTGCCGGTCTGCCAACGCCGCCGTCCCCGGCGGTCTTCATCCATCTGCAAGCGCTGCACCTCTATTTCTGCTCCTCGCTTTGCACCGGTTGGTTGTTGGCCCTGGGCAGCAGCATCGCCGCCAGAGCCAGCAAGCCCATGCCAAGAGTGCATTTGATGCGGTCGAAGCACCAATCCGGCGAGCGCCCGTAGCTGCGATTCAGCCATCCCAGCAACGAGTTTGCAGGTTGCCACGGGCCTCCAAAATGCGGGCGCAACCTGTAAATCATTGATTAGGACCTGGACATTGGGTGTGTAGGAAGGCAGCGCGTGAGGTGTTTAAAGATGGCCGACCGCAGACCAGGTGTCGCCGACAGCCGGCCGGTTCGGCACATGGTTGTGCAATCGAATCCGTAGGTTGCCCCACACACGAGGCAGACCTGGTAGTCCTGGCCTTGGGCCCCTGTATGTGGCCACGAAAATTGGTGACGGCAAAACAGCTCCAAGAGTCGCGTTAACAATGGTCGAGTCATGCTGTTCTGGTCCCCCGCATTGATGAGGTGATCTCAGCATAACTCAAGAATTCGCTGTCTCGTCCAAGTTTCTGGTTCATTCGGCGCAGGCGGATGGACAATGCCTGGTCTCATTACCACGTGCATCGGTTGCCTTTAAGCCAGTATCAATGGTGCAGTAAGTCGATCGCCGCGCTATAACTGGCGTACGCGCTTCCCGCCCACCGCCTCTCTAAAATCGCTTGTGTTTTCCTAATCGAGGAACTGTTTCAATCCACATTGGGCGTCGTACTCGCCGGTGGCAAAGGCACCGGTCTCCTCCCCACAACCGTTTGGCCGATATCCTTCTCCAGAAACGTACTATCGGCGCACAACGGGATGGGGGTAGCATCAGTGCCGTTTTTTGAACCAAGAAGGAGATGCCGATATAATTCCTGCATGAAAAAAACGATTCGCTTGTTCCCGCTCGCAATGCTCGTGATCGCGCTGGCATCGACCAGCGAGGCCAAGACCACGGTCCAGATCCAAGATGCCAAAGGCAAGTCTGTGGGCACCGCGATTCTTTGGGAATCGGCACCGGGAATCGGGATGGAACTGAATCTTGAGAATCTGCCTCCCGGCGAACATGCTATTCACTTTCATCAGAACGCGAAGTGCGAGGCACCGGATTTCAAGTCAGCCGGGCCGCATTTTAATCCCGATGGAAAGAGACACGGACTGGAGAATCCGGAAGGCCACCACGCCGGCGACAACCCGAACTTCACGGTTGGCGCGGACGGCAAAGCCCACTTCAAGATTGAAGATAAGGACGTCACGCTCGGCAGCGATAGCCATTCGCTGTTCAGCAACGGGGGCACGGCGCTCGTCATCCACGCCAAAGCCGACGACCAGAAGACCGACCCCGCTGGCAATGCCGGCGACT
>JBEKUD010000075.1:0-26463 GCA_049515395.1 Candidatus Sulfotelmatobacter sp.
CCGGCATTCGCAAACAACGGCGCCCGCGCCGGTACTTGAAAATTCTGCGCGAAGTGGAAATGCGCGAAGGAAACAAGTTTATTTCCGTCTATCCCGCCGACACCTATTCTGTATCTTATTCGATCAATTTCCCCCACCCGCTCATCGGAAAAGAAACTTTCCAGCTTGAGCTTTCCAACGGCAGTTATTTGAAGAATATCGCCGCAGCCCGCACCTTCGGCTCCCGCGAGGACGAGAAAGCCATGCGCAACATGGGCCTCATTCGGGGTGCATCGCGGGAGAATTGCATTGTGCTCACTCGCGACGGAATCGAAAACGGACCGCTGCGATTCCCCGACGAGTTCGTCCGCCACAAGGTTCTGGATCTGGTTGGTGACCTGGCGCTCTTGGGAAAGCCGATCCTGGGCAAGATTCTCGCCGATCGCGCCGGACACGCCATGCATACGGCGCTGGTCTCGCGAATCCTGCGCGATCAAACTCTCTGGGAGGAAGTCACCCTGCCAAAAGAGCCCCTACCCAATGCGACTTCGTTCACTGCTGAGGTCTCGGCGGGCTCCAGTCTTTAAGCAGAATCCCGATAGTCGCGTAGGGTGAGACGCCTCGCCCGTCCGCAAACGACGTTCCGGCTATCTCGGATCTTGAGCTCGGAAAGTATTGTCGTACCAGCTCGACTAGTCCGCTGGTTCGCAGGGCGCTTCGCCGGATTCACGGACCGCCTCTGGCTGCTCCGCCAGGAGCCGGTGCAATTCCGCACGGGTTTGATCGATGAAGGCGGCTGCAAACTGCCGCGCGGATTGCTGCCCTTCGGCGGACAAATCCTTGACCCGCAAATTGAGCAGAGGTATATCTTCCTCAAACCAGCGTAGGGTTTTTTGGATGCGGTTGACCCGATAACTAGCAGGAAGCATGGTGATCGCCCTCCGGTATCCCTACAGAGTGCCATGGGAGCCAGCAGAGGGAAGTTACCAAGTGAATACCTAGTGGATAGCGGTCGGCGGATCTGGAGGTGCAGGCTTTTCTTCGGCTGCGGAAACTTGCTGTTCCATCTGGCGGGTGAGCCAATTCTCCAACGCTTCCTGCGAGCTTTGGACCATGCCGAGAAAACGCAATCCGACATAACCTTTCAGGTCGGCCCACGCTACTTCCGTTTCCACATCCAGATACAGGGTGCTTCCGGGCAGAGTGAACTGCACGCGGGGTTTGGCATTCTTCGGAATCGCATGGTGCAGGAGCAGAGCAATCCCGCCCTCGCTAATATTGGTGGTCGCGGCCTTCAGCTTCTTGTCGCCGACAATCACCGTCACCGGCATTCTGATGGGGTGGCGGAAGTAGCGGCGCCGTTCACGCAACATGAAGTTCGCGGCTTGTGCAGAACAAAATTCACTCCCATGCCGAACGCCTGCTGCGTCGTAGTCTTCTTGCCGTTCACAATCGCAAAGGTCACGGAATTCTTATTGCTGGACGTCGCCCGCAACCCTTCCAGAACCTCCACTCCTCCCGGCATGTCATCGCAGTCCACGATAACGGCATCGAACTTTTCTGCAATCAGGATCTCGCTGGCCTTCTTGGCCTCCTGACAAATCTCGACATCGATGGACAATTTCTCCAGCGTCGGGCGCAAGACCCGGAATACCTCGGCATCCCGACTCAGAAGCAAAGACTCCAACATGCTCCGATTCTAGAATCAAGCTGGGGCCGGAGAAAGTGACCAAAGTATGATGAAAATGAAACCCATTAAACGGAAAGAGCTAATTTGAAAAGGCTTATGTGAGGGACTCGAATAGCGACCCAGCAGAGACCGTCGCCAGCTCATCCAGGCTGCCTGCATTGGTCTATCTTTCTCTCGGCTCGAATGTTGGAGACCGAAAGACCCAATTGCAGAAAGCCTTGGCTTGGCTGGCGGCAGCCGGCCGCGTAGTAGCCCGATCGGCGTTCTACGAAACCGAGCCGGTCGAGTTTACCCAGCAACCTTGGTTTCTGAATTGTGCCGTTGCGCTTGAGACCACGCTGGCGCCAGAACAACTGATGACTTCGATCCTTCGCATCGAGGAAGAAATGGGCCGGCGCCGCGTGAGAGAAAAAGGACCACGCACGATCGATCTCGACATCCTGCTCTTTGGCAATGCGACCCTACGTTCGCCGAAGGTCACAATCCCGCATCCCGCCATGCATCAGCGTCGCTTCGTACTGGAACCTCTCGCAGAAATCGCGCCGGAGGTGCGCCACCCGGTGTTGCAGAAGACGGTGCGCGAACTGCGCGATGCGCTGCCCCAAGGACAAGCGGTGCGAAAGCTGCAAGAAACTGCAGCCACGGATTTAACGGATCTGCGCGGATAAAAAAAGAAAAATTAAGATACAGCTGTTCCGTGGAGGTGCGTCTTTCCGGGTTTATCCGTGAGCACCCGCGGCTGGGGTGCGGCTGGACGTCGCTAAGGCAAGATGATTCGGCTGGCCGAGTCCTGTGGCCCCACAACGGTCGACTGCTTTTCGGGAAATTGAGCGAAGAGGAAATCGACGAAGGCGCGGGACTTGGGTCTTCCCGAGGTTCGTCCGTGGCCCAGTCGCACCAAGAAAACCAGAGCCTTGAGCACGTCCCCATCGCGCAAATTGGTGTAGCCCAGCTGCTTGTGTTCGGCCTCGCGATACCGCTTCACCATCCCTAGCACTTGGGCAGCGACCGCGTGCTGCGCAACGCTGGTCAGAGGTTCCTCATAGTGCAGTCCGGAGTTCACCAGCCTCTCATAACGGGTGGCCATCGCCGAGAGCGCGGCGATCAGGTCGCGATCGTTGAGGCTGCGGTCGGCGTGGGAGGCTGTGGCCAAGGCATAGCTCAGCCCCATCAAAAGATGCTCGCGCTCGTAAGTGAACTGATCCGAAATCTCGACTTGCAGAAATAACGACGCGGCATCGAACTCGTCCGCCGAACGCGGCTTCTCGTGCTCCCGGGCTTGCCGCAGATACGGACAATCGCTGGGACAATCCAGCGTCACCTCGCGCTGCTCGCCGCAGCACTGCGGGCAAATGCGCCCGTGGACAGCGGGACAAAAGCGCTTTTCCTTGCGAACTTCACAGATGGCGCAACTCAAATCGCAGCTACTCCTCTTGAGCATTATGGCATCTGGAAGGTTGCAGGCAGTTGGCAATCAGCAATGGCTGGGACGCGAACACGTGCAGCCATGGGGCCCCCAGGCTCTTCGGTTGTCGCTGTAGACGGGCATGTTTGGGCTATTTTGGGAGGTGCGTCTGCGAATTGCCGTGTAAAAATGCCCCTTTTCTGAGCGTTATATCTATGGAACCCGCGTAAAATAAGGGCGTTTTCCACAGGGCGCTGGTATAAGATCAAGCCCGCTGGAATACCAATCCAAAATTTTTCGAGGAGGAAACATGGCATCAGGTTTGACCAAGACCCAACTCGTCCGTCATCTGGCCGAGAAGACGGAACTGCCCAATAAGACGGCTGCACTATTCTTAGAGCAACTGGCTGACGTGGCTGTTAAGGAAACAAAAAAGAACGGCGTGTTCGTTGTGCCCGGCCTGGGACGCTTGGTGAAAGCGCATCGCAAAGCCCGCATCGGACGTAATCCGCAGACCGGCGAACCCATCCAGATCAAGGCGAAGACCGTGGTCAAGTTCCGGGTTGCCAAGGCAGCGAAGGACGCGATCGCCCCCAAAAAGGCGTAGTGTTTGCGTTGAAGATGGATTGCGAAGGCCGGCGCAGGCCGGCCTTTCATTTTCTGCGAGAACTACACTCCGCGCACCTATGCTGAACTGGATCGTGATCGGAATCGGCGACATCGCAACCCGCCGGGTTATCCCCGCGATTCAATCCGACTCCAGAAGCCGCTTGTATGGCCTGGTCACGCGCGATCCCGCGAAAGCGGGGCCGTATCCTACGCGCGCTTGGCCAACCCTCGACGAGGCCCTTGCCGACTCGGCTGTGCACGCCGTTTATGTGGCGACTCCAGTTTTCCTGCACGCGCCTCACACGATGCAATCTCTCCGTGCGGGAAAGCATGTGCTGTGCGAGAAGCCGATGGCCATGAGCGAGGCCGAAGCGCGCGCCATGGTGCAGACGGCCGAAGAGAATGGACGCACCCTTGGTATCGCCTACTATCGCCGCGCTTATCCGAAAGTTCAGCGCGCAAAACAGTTGCTCGACGCCGGCGCGATCGGCCAACCCGTCCTCGCCGAGCTCACCTGCCATGAATGGCGCGAACCGACACCGGGTGATCGAAGCTGGCTGCTGGATCCCCTTCAGGCCGGAGGTGGGCCGCTTTACGACATTGCCTCCCATCGCATCGATATGGTCAATTTTTTCTTTGGCCGACCCCTGCGTGTGTCCGCCCATCTGTCGAATGTGGTTCATCACTACCCGGTGGAAGACAACGCCACCGTGATGATCGATTACGCTGGCGGGGTACGCGGCATCGTCGACGTTCGCTGGCATTCCAAAGTGAGACGCGACGAATGCCGAATCCGAGGCACCGAAGGCGAAATGGATCTGAGTCCGCTGAACGGTCCCGACTTGGTCTATCCGGGCGGCCGTGAAAACATCCCAAACCACACCAACGTGCACGGCCCCATGATCGAAAACTTTGTGGACGCCGTCGAGAACGGCATTCCTCTTCTGGCCAGCGGGGCCTCTGCCTACTGGACCGACTGGATCACCGAACGCTCGCAAGGAAAAAGCGGACCGCAGTCGGACTGGAAGGTCTAGCCTCCGGGCCCGTCGTTGGACACATACTGCTCAAGCGATTCCAGTTCCCGGCTGAGGTCATCGACCCGCCATTCCAGCAGATTGCGAATCGAGAGGATCCCCAGGAGTTTGCCGTTGTCGTCGGCCACGGGAAGATGGCGAAAGTGACGCTCCAGCATGGTCGTGAGCGCCTCGCCTGCCCCCGTACGCCGCGTCGCCATTTCCACCGGCGTGGTCATCAAATCCCGAACCGGTGTGGTCTGCGGGTCGGTGCGGCTGAGCGCCATCTTGCGAAGCACGTCACGTTCCGTGAAGATCCCGGCAACCCGATATTCAGAGTCCACCACGGCTACGGCTCCAACGTGGTGGTCGAGCATTTTGTTGATGGCGTCGGATACGGTCGCTTCCAAAGAAACCGCCGCAATTTCCCGATCACAGAGTTCCAGAACGCTCATAATGGCCCCTCCCCACTCTGGGCTGTTCCTCTGGGAGCCAGCCCCCGCTCCAAATCCGCTATCTCAAAATACAATTCAGGATTGATGCATTATGCTCACGCCGAAGCCGATGTCAAGGGAATTGAAAGGAAATTCAAAAGAATCTTCACCCCGGGCGGCCCGGAGTGGGAATATCCGCACGGGCGGTTGCCTGAAATTCCTGAGCGTCGTCGGAATTTTGAATTCTACTCCCGCTCTGTCACATACGCATCGGCCTCGATCTCGACAAGCATCTCGGGCGAGATCAAAGCGCTCACTTGAACCATGGAAGTAACCGGGCGAATGTCCCGGAAGAATTCTCCGTGCGCTCTGCCGACCTTTTCCCACTCCGCAATATTCGTCACATACATGCGCGTGCGCACCACATCTGCCATCCGGACGCCAGCTTTCTGCAAGGCGCTCTCGATGTTCTTCAGCGTCTGCACGGCCTGGACGTAGACGTCTCCCGCGCCCACAATCTTGCCGTCCGGCCCAGTGGCCGTGGTGCCTGCCACATGTACGTAAGACCCTATCTTTACCGCGCGAGAGTAACCGACGATTGGTTCCCAAGTGGTGCCACTCGAGATGTTTGTTCGCCCCATTGGTTTCATCCTTATCTTAGCAATCCATTTTAATTGTGGCTAAGGTGAAGGTTTTAGCAGCCACCTGCTGCGTGTGCCAACAAAAATGGCGAGCAAACCTTGCTGCCGACGACACCCTCTAAATGATTAACAAAAGTGATGCGCTCGATATACAAAAGTCACTTGCTTTTATCAACCGGCTCGGGTAACAGTTACGCAGCAACGTTGAGAACCCGCGCGCGACGCGGAGTTCAAGGGGGCTCAAACGGATGATTCCCGAATCGCATCCACTACGGCAGCTTTTCCAGGAATTAGTCAGTCGCCACTATGCCGAGGAAATCGGCATCCGCGATCCGCAGGTCGTGGCCTATGTTTCTCATTTGCTGACGGAGTTTTGCGAAAGCGATCAGCTGTTCAAGGTTCACAACGCCGCCGACCGTGAGCTCACGGATCTCGGTGAGATGCTCCTTGAGTCCGACCCCATCCACGGTCCCGCGCCCTCGTTCGATCGGGAACGCCAGGTGCGTAAACATATCGGAGATTATGCGCTTTTTTTTGCCGGGATGTTCCCCGAGAGCATCAACCATTTTCGGCTGCGCCGTCATCGTCTGGAAAATTTTGTGGAATGGATGAAGGCGGGAAAAGAAAGCTACTACATCGTGTCAAAGTTCGAGCATTTCGAATACGCGAAAGTCGCTCCGGTGTTTGCCCATCTCTCCCGCGAATTTGAGGCCTGCGTCTACGGTCTGAACATGGTAAAGAACGATCTGCAGGAGATGCAGCACCCAATCACCAGGCGGGATCCTGAATTGCTCATGTGAAGCGGTCCACCCTCTCGGCGGCAATCAGGTCGTCAGGTCGGGGCGCCCGCCGATGCGATAAAAACTGAGAGCAGCGTTCCCCTGAACCAGCGTGCGCGTTCTTCGCAGGGATCCGAATTCATCCCCCGGATCGAACTTCTTTTCGTGCTCCGCAATCACCACAGACATCGCCCACACCAGCGAAGAATCGGCCAGAGCCGCGAGGGTCTGCGCGTAAGCTGGTTGCATCCGGTAGGGCGGATCGAGAAACACCACGTCGGCAACGATGTGTTCCCGCTGCAACCGCCATAAAACTCCAGAAAGTTCCTCGCGGAAAATTTTGTACCCTTCCACAATATTCAAACTTTGCAAATTCTGCTCGATCAGGTGGGCAGCAGGGGACGCGACTTCGACGAAAAACACTTGCTTGGCGCCGCGGCTGAGCGCCTCAATTCCAACCGCTCCCGTGCCCGCGAACAGATCCAGCCATACGCTAGTCTCCAGTGCAACTGGATTTCCCGCCGTAAGCACGTTGAACAGGGTTTCACGCAATCGGTCCGAAGTAGGCCGGATATCCCTCCCGGGGAGTGAGCGCAGAGGGCGCCCGCGGAATTTCCCGGCGATCACGCGCAAGGCTTTGTACCTCCGGGTACGAGGCCAATATATCCGACCATGTAAAATAACAGTAGTAGCTCGAACCTTATGAGAAGTTTTTCGGTACACGTCGGGAAGCTGTTCGGAGTGGAGGTTCGCATCCACCTGACGTTTTTGTTCTTGCCTCTATTCGTTTTCTGGACCGAATTCAACGTGCATGGTTCCGCCAACGGATCGCGCGACCTGGCGCTGGTCGGAATCGTGCTCGCGTGCGTCGGAGCGCATGAAGTTGCCCACATGTTTGTGGCCCGGCGTTACGGGATGATTCCTAAAGCAGTAATTCTTCTGCCCCTCAGCGGCGTGACTGTTTTTGACGAGTCGAAGATGCAAACGCCCGTGTCAGCGGCGGCAACATGGAGGCGGGAGGTCCGCCTCGCACTCACCGGACCGCTGGCGAATCTAGCCTTGGCACTGATCGCGGCCGCGGTGATTTATGCGGCTGTACCACAGGCGAAGATATGGGAGTGGCCCTGGTTTCAGTCGAGCAACCTGCCTCGAAGCCTGATCTGGGCCAACCTTTACATCGCTGGCCTGAATCTTCTCCCGGCATATCCCCTTGATGGAGGCCGTGTTCTGCGGGCCTACTTCGCGCGCACCATCGATCCCGCAGCCGCCACGCGGCGTGCCGTATCCATCAGCCATGCCCTGGCGATGCTCTTAATGGTCGCGGGGCTTTTCAGCAACACCTGGCTGACCTTGATTGGCATCATTATCTTCTCAGCGGCACAACTCGAAGAACGGGCAGTTATCTTCCAATCGGTGCTGGACAATGTGCGCCTTGAAGAAGTGATGCTGACTGACTTCGCCACTCTTTCTCCCGCCGACACGCTCGAAGACGCCCTGGATAAGGCGGTTCATTCCCTGCAGGATGATTTTCCCGTCGTCCGCGGCAGCGACATGGTAGGAGTAATTTCCCGGCAACGCATTCTGGAAGCACTGCGCGTGGAAGGCAACGGCTACGTTCAGGCCGTGATGAACAAACTGTTCGAAGTCTCGATCCGCCAGGAGTCGCTGGCTTCCGCCTTCCGAAAACTCACGGCCCGCAACCTGAGCATTATTCCGGTCGTCGAAGAAGAGCGACTGGTGGGCATTGTCACGTTGCAGAATTTAATGCACTCGATGTCGCTGCTGGCGGAGAGCCGCAAGCTGCGCCGGGACAATTCGGATTCTTAGATCAAGCGGTGGCCCCCGCAGCGATTTGTGATTTCCAATTGCCGATTGGCCGCACAAAGGATTCGAAATGGGAAATTGGCAATTGCCAATCCAGCAGCTAGAACAGCCGCACCGCCTTCGCCTGCCTCACCGCGGGGATTCCCTCTAACCTCTTGAGCACGTCGTCGGGGACTCGACCATCCACGTGGACCACCGCGATCGCCTCGCGCCCCTCTGCCGATGTATCGGCACGGCGCCCAAGCGAGAAGTCTGCGATGTTGATTTCGCCCTCTCCGAGGATCGTACCCACTCTGCCGATGACGCCGGGAACGTCGCGGTTCCGCAAGTAAATCAGATCGCGTTCGAGCGGTGCTTCCACGTCGATGTCATCGATGTGCAGCAGCCGTGGCGCATTGCCGCGCAGAACGGCGCCTTTCACCAAGTGCTCTTCCTTCGAACTCTTGAGATGGATGGAGAGCACGCTCCCCGCGCCGCCGGTCGAAACTTTTGCTTTATGGGCTTCATGCACCCGAAGCCCGCGACTGTCCGCCAGGGACGCTGCATTCACCAGATTCGCTTTTTCATCCAACGTTTGGTTGAGGATTCCCTTGATCGCCGCATTGCGAATCAGTTCTGTCTTCCAGTCCGCAATATGGCCGCTGTAGCGCAACGATATTTCTTCGATCGACCCTTCAGAGATCTGCGCCAGAAAGGCTCCCATGCGCTCCGCCAGCACGATGTAAGGATGCATCTCCGCATATTCTTCGGCAGAGACCGAGGGCACGTTCACCGCGTTCTGAATGACGCCGTGCTTAAGGTACTCACGCACCTGCTGCGCAATCTGCACGCCCACCGCTTCCTGCGCCTCATAGGTGGAGCCGCCGATGTGCGGAGTCAGTATGACGTTCTCCACCGATTGCAGTGGTGAGTTCTTCAAAGGTTCTTCGTTGAAAACATCGAGCGCCGCGGCCGCAACGTGCCCCAGTTTCAAAGCCTTCGCCAGATCGGCTTCATTCACCAGTTCCCCGCGCGCGCAGTTCACCAGCCGCACGCCCTTCTTCATCTTCTTGATGGAGCCCTCGTTGATCATGCCTGCGGTTTGCGGAGTAAGGCCGACGTGCAGAGTGATGTAATCCGCCGCCGCCAAAAGATCGTCCAGGCTCCCCAGACGTATGCCCTGTTCCTTGGCCACGCCGACGGAGACAAACGGATCGTGCCCCACGATCTCCATGCCGAAAACTCGTGCCCGCCGCGCTACTTCCATGCCCACGCGGCCGAGGCCGACGATGCCCAGCGTCTTGCCCCGCAGCTCCGTACCTTGCAGCGATTTCTTCTCCCATGTGCCGGCGTGCATGAGCGCATCGGCACGGCAAAGATGCCGAGCCATGGCCAGCATCATGCCCAAGGTCTGTTCCGCTACGGCAACGGCGTTCGCGCCGGGGGTGTTCATCACCGCGATGCCCTGGCGAGTGGCTGCGTCAAGATCGATGTTGTCCACGCCCACACCGGCGCGGCCAATGACGCGCAGTTTCTTCGCATGGGCGAGCAGCGCCGCATCCGCCTGCACCGCCGAACGCACAATCAACGCGTCAGCAGATTCCAATTCCGCCTCCAATTTGCCGGCCAACTGATCGGCGGTTAGAACAATCCATTCAGGTTCTTTCAGTTGCTCGACGGCAGATGCGGAGATCTTTTCCGCTATGACAATTTTCACGGATGTGCTCATCGCTTTCTTGAGATCGGGGTGGGTAAGAATTTCAACTCGCACGAAATTGAAACTTCGCTCGGATGATGGCCGCTTGACACCACTCTCAAGCTTCCACCAGTTGCGGATTCTTGGAATGCCATCGCGTATACACTTGCTGGGCGGCCCTCAACGCTGCGCCTGCTTCGAAATTCTTACCCGTCACGCGTGCCAGAACATGTTCGAGCGCGCCAAGGATGCCGATCGTGTCCAGATAATCGTAGTAGCCGATGTGCGCGATGCGAAATAGTTGTCCCTTCATCTCGCCCTGCCCGTTGGCGACCACCGCATCAAAAGACTCCCGGAATTCTTTTACGATCTTTCCGGAATCGACTCCCTCCGGCGAACCGATCGCCGTCAGCGCAGCCGCCGGCGCAGCCGCGTACAATTTCAGGCCTATGGCCTGCGCCCCGGCGCGTGTCATTCCCGCACAGAGTTCCGCATTATCCACCAACGCTTCGCGTCCTTTGGCCAAATCTCCGCTTCCCATTTCACGAATAAACTCCAACGCAGCTCCGAGCGCCGCAAACAGTGAGGTCGCCGGCGTGTACGCCGATTCACCCTTAGCCGCTGATTTACGCTCCTTGCGCAAGTCGAAGTAGTAGCGCGGAGAAGTTGTCGTGTCCATCCGCTTCCACGCGCGCTCGCTCACCGCGCAGTAGGCAAGGCCCGGCGGCATCATCAGGGCTTTCTGCGATCCGCCAATGATGACATCTAGGCCCCAGCCGTCCACGTCGAGGTGAGTGGTACCCAGGCCAGTGATGGCATCGACAATCAGCAGCGTGTCGCCGTGCTCGCGAACCAACTTCGCAATGCCGCGCACATCATGGCGCGCGCCGGTGGAACTCTCGGTCGCTTGCACAAAAACTGCGCGGAGGTCGGGAGTCAGTTTCGCTCGAATGTCGTTCAGGGAAAACGTTTCGCCGTAGGGCACGGTCAGGACTTCTACATTGCAGCCGAAGGCTTTGGCCAGTCCAGTCCAGCGCTCGCCGAACTTTCCCGCAGTGAGGACCAATACTCTGTCGCCAGGCGATGTCAGATTCGACACTGACGCTTCCATCATTCCCGTGCCCGAGCAGGCCAGCACCAGAACATCATTTTTCGTGCCCATGAATTCCTTCACGTCGACGAGCACGCGCTGGAACAGTGCCCGGAAATCGGCGGTGCGGTGGTGTGCGGTAAATGACGCCATAGCCGTTTGCGCCGCCGGTAGCAGCGGAGTCGGACCGGGAGTAAACAAACGATTCTTACGCAGCATAGGTGAAGACCCTTATCAGTGAAGTAGCTTATAAGTCTACTGGATTGGCGCTCCGCTGTGCGTGATTCCAGTCACTCCTCCTGCTCCGGTTCCGGCACCCTCTATAATTCCCTCATGAGCTTGATTGAACAGATCCAGCAAGACATCACCGCGGCCATGAAGGCGCGCGAGGAGCGGCGCCTCTCCACGCTGCGCATGGTCAAGAGCGCGCTCAAGAATCGCGAAATCGAAAAGATGGCGCCACTCGATGAAAAGGAATCGCAGGCCGTCCTCACCACGCTGATCAAGCAGCGCAAGGAATCGGTTGCGCAGTTCACCAAAGGCGGCCGCCAGGAGATGGCCGACAGAGAAGCCGCCGAGATCGTCCTGATCGAAAGCTATCTGCCCAAGGCGGCAGGGGAAGACGAAATTGCGGCCGGCGTGAAAGCCGTGATTGCTGAGATGGGCTCTCCGTCCATGAAAGATATGGGCGCGGTGATGAAGAATGCGATGGCCCGGTTTGCCGGCGCGGGCATGAGGGTAGACGGGAAAGTGGTCAGTGACATGGTGAAGCGGGAGTTGGCGGGGAAGTAGTTCTCAGCGAGAAACGACTGGTGCCATCTTTGAATCGGAGGGCCCGGCCAGCCGCACGGCAAAGCCCGGGCTGTAGGACTTGATCGATTCCGCGAAATTACGCTTCAATTCGTCGCGACTAGCTTCTGGCCAGAGATTGAGATCGTTCAGCGCCACGTCAAACTGACCACAGAATACGTACTGCTGCGCCCTCGAGAGCAGCGCAGTTACAAGTTTCCTGATTCCCGCGAATCTCCGACGTAGACCGTAACTTGTTAATGTTCCCCGGAGTAAGCACCCTTGTCCACACACCGTAATCTTCGCTGCCGGGTCTGAAGAGCTTGCTGCAAAACTGGGACGTTACATCCACGAGCTTTCCGCCGCGCACGCGATACGCCTGCTCGGCCTACGGTTTGTCAACCTCGGTGGTGTACTCCCTCGTTCCACCCACGCGCCGCCAGATGATCCCTGTTCCGTCTTTGTCCTTTACGATGTCCCCGCCTCCCAGATCGAAGAGTTTGTGCGGTCTTGGCCAAAGCGAGATAACGTTGCGAACCCAGCAACCGTGAGCGCCTCCAGCTTCGTCAGTGACAAACACAACCTCGGGCTTACCCTCCCCGTCGAAGTCTTCCCCAGTATCGTCTCCGTCGAGGACGACCCCAAAACCGGTGGTGCGAAACACAGCTTTGCCAGCCGCGTTATCGATCGCTGCGGTGCATTCATCGCCCCCACCCTGCGCGTTGCGCGAAGGACCGAGTGAGATTTCGTATCCATCCCAGCTTCTTTTTGTACCGATTCGGTCGTCCGCGGGCAGCTGTAGCAGGCAATCTTGTCGCTGTCCTGGCCGCGGCACAACGCTCCGGACCAGCACATACCCGGAATGAGGCCGGTCACAAATACTCGCATAACGCGAATCCTAGAATGGTTTCGCGAGCAAGCCAACGTTACTATCGAATCCCTTTGCTCCTCTGCAACTCCCGGTAAGCCTCGCTCTTCGACACCCCCCGCTCTTTAGCCACTTTCTTCAGCGCGGCTTTCTCGTCGAGCTTTTCGTCGGCCATGATTTGCTCAACCCTCTGCCGCACGCTCACCCTAGGCGGCTCGGGGGCCCGAGTTCCACCTTCCTCCGCCTTCCCGATCAGCAACGTGATTTCGCCTTTCACTCTTTCGCGCGACTTCAGCGTTTCCAGGACCTCGCCCGCGCGCCCGCGCAGAAATTCTTCGTGCAGTTTGGTCACTTCGCGCGCGATTACCAGGTGTCGGCCTGGCCCAAGAATTTCGACCACCTCAGCGAGCGCCTCGATCATGCGGTGCGGAGCTTCGTAGAAAACCTGCGTGCACGGCGAAGCCTTCACCGCTTCCAGCGCCGCCCGGCGCTCACCACTCTTCGGCGGCAGAAATCCACCGAAGCGGAACGAATCGGTGGGCAGTCCGCTCGCCACCAGAGCCGCCAAGAATGCCGACGCGCCCGGAATCGGTACCACCGGCAAGTGATGCCGAATGGCGAGCGAGATGAGACGGAAGCCGGGATCCGATATTCCGGGCATGCCCGCATCGGTCACCAGCGCGACGCTTGTGCCTTCCTGCAAATCTTTCACCAACTCCGCCGCGCGCGTCATCTCGTTGTGCTCGTGGTAGCTGACGGTTCGGGTGGTGATGCCGTAACGATTAAGCAGTTTCTGCGTCTGCCGCGTGTCTTCGCAGGCGATCACGTCCACTTCCTTCAGCACGCGCACCGCGCGCAACGTAATGTCCTCCAGATTGCCGATGGGCGTAGCCACGAGATAGAGCGCTGGACGCGGCACCAGCGCCGAAGGAGCATTCCTGGATAAAGTGGCTTCGGGCGCGAGTTTCTCCGACTTGTCAAGCTTCCGGCCTGCATGCCTCATGGCCGGAGTCTACCACTGCGGGCAGCGTAACCTCCTCAGCTCGTAAGCCGTTATGCTATTTCGTCATGAGGATTCGTCCCCGGAGATCGCAACCTGACCGCCAGTGATTTTCGCCGCCAGGCTCTAGCCCTGCCCGAAGCCGTCGAGAGCGCGCCCATGGATCATCCGGATTTTCGCGTTGACGGAAAGATTTTCGCTACGCTCGGCCACCCTTCCGACGGCCGGGGAATGGTGAGGCTCACGCCCGAACAGCAACATTACTTTTCCCCAGCTGATCCCGAAGTCTTCCTGCCCGTCAAAGGCGCGTGGGGACGCAGCGGAGCGACCAACGTCAACCTCAAAGCCGCAACCAAGAATGCACTCGTTCGGGCGATCCGCGCGGCGTGGCGAAATACTGCTCCCAAGCGACTCGTCGGACAGCTCGACGAAGATCTCGAACCGTAACGCACTGTCAGCGGAATTGACGCAATCGAACCTGCGCCCTAGAATCAGGTTGAAAAGAAATTTCCTCACTTTTTTCAGAACCCATGCCTCTTTACGAATACGAATGCGAGAAGTGCGGTCACCGCTTTGAGAAAATCCAGAAGTTCTCCGACAAGATGGTCAAGAAGTGTCCGGTATGCGGGGGCCGCGTTGAGCAGATGATTTCAGCGCCCGCCGTGCAATTCAAGGGATCGGGTTGGTACGTCACCGACTACGCCAACAAATCCCATGCTCCGTCTTCCGACGGTAGCAGCGCGGAGCAGAAGAAAGACGAGAAGTCCGACAAGTCCAAGTCGGAGGCTTCGTCCAAAGAGGGCTCGAAGAAGGAATCGTCTTCTCGGGACGGTTCGTCGAAGGATTCTGCTTCAAAGATTGAGTCAAGCCGAACGGCTCCGGGCAAAGAGAGCTCGGGCAAAGAGAGTTCGTCGCGCAAGTCCGACAAGAATAAGTAGCTGCGTCTTACTTCAGCTCCCTCTCGAAGTGGTCCTCAATCATGTGAAACAGATGCTCGCGGGCATCGCGTCCCGCGATGCTATGGGTTTTATTGGGATAAATCATCAGCCGAAACTGCTTGCCGGCCTTGATTAGAGCGTCAACCATCTGCGCGCTGTTCTGGAAATGCACGTTGTCGTCGCCGGTTCCATGCGCGATTAACAGCGCCCCGTGCAGATTCGCCGCCGCGCTCGTCACATCGGATTCGCGATAACCCTCCGCATCGTCCTTGAGCTGCCCCATGTAACGCTCGGTGTAAATGGAGTCATAGTTGATCTGGTCGGTAACCGGAGCAACCGCGACGCCAGCGCGAAAGCGATCCGAGTGCGTCATCGCATACAGAGTCATCGAGCCGCCGTTCGACCATCCCCAAATCGCCACGCGATCTTTGTCCAGCTGTGGATACTGCGCGAAAAGCTGATCGAGAGCCGAGAGCTGGTCTTTCAACTCGATCGCACCGAACTCATGGCGGATCGCTGTCTGGACTTTCCGGTCGCGCCCCGGCGTGCCTCGATTGTCCACCGAAAATATCGCAAAACCCTTGCGCGCCAGAATCTCGTCGAATGGATTGGTTGGCTCTTTTAGAACCGTCTGCGCCGCGGGGCCGCCGTAAATATTAACGATCACCGGAATCTTGCCGCTCGCCTGCGCCTCCGGAGGAAGTAGTACACGTCCGTAGAGTGTTGTTCCATCTTCGGCTTTGAAGTCCAGGAATTTCGGGGCCCGCAAGCCGTACTCCGCCACCTCATCGCGCGCCTGCCACACCGGGGCGCACGCCGCACCTATCGTGCACAGAGACATATGCTGCGCCGTTAACGGCCCCATGAATGTTTGCTCATAATGTTTGCCGTCGTCGGAAAACTTGCCGGAATGCATTCCTTCTTCATGCGTCAGCTGCTGCATCCCGGTTCCGTCCAGCTTCACCGAACAAATGTGCTGCTGCCTGGGGTCCCCCGGGTTGGCGGAGAAGAACACGGTACCCGCCACTTCGTCCACTCCCTCGATTTCCAAAACTTCGAAGTCGCCTTGCGTCAGCGGACGGTCCAGCTTTGCGTCCGCACCCATCGGGTTTTGCTTGTCGAAGCTGTAGAGGTAGAGGTGCATGTGGCCATCGCGCCAGCTCGGCCATAGGAATGCGCCGCTGGACTTCAGGAAGCGAACCTCCAGATGCTCGAAGTCGAACCAGGCACCCGGCGTGTCTTCGGTTAGAACCATCCGTGACTTCCCGGATTTCGCATCCACAAAGTACAAGTCCATTTTGTCCTGGTTGCGATTCAGAACCTCCGCCCAGATCACTCCATCGCCAACCCAGCCAAAGCGCGGAATATAAGCTTCCGCATCGTCCGACAGGGAAATCCAGCGGACTTTACCCTTGTCCGCATCCAACACGCCCAGCTTCACCGCCGGGTTCGGATCCCCCACGTCCGGATACTTTTGATAGTCCACCGTGGGATGCGTCGGAATTAAGTTGGAGATGGGATAGGTCGGAACCTTGGTTTCATCCATGTGCAGGAAGACGATCTCCTTGCTATTGGGCGACCAAAAATAGTTGCTGCGCACCGCCAGTTCTTCCGCATACACCCAGTCGATGTCGCCGTTGAAGAGATCATTCTTCGTGTCTTTCGTAAGCTGCCTCTCGTTGTTACCATTCACCCGGCGAACAAAGAGGTTGTGTTTCCGCACATACGAAACGTGGCTGCCGTCGGGAGAAAACTTGGGGTCACCACTGGGATCGGCTGCCGCGGTAAACTGCACCGCGGTGCCGCTCGCCAGATCAAACAGCCAAAGCTGTCCCTGCGAATCAAAAATCAGACGCTTCGAATCCGGAGCCCACAGGTAGGCTGCAACGTGATACCGCGTCAGCCGCTCCTTTTCGCGCTCATCTTTTACCTTGTTATAGTCGGGCGCGAGCGAGGCCAGCTTGGCCGCACTGACCAATATCTTTTTCTCGCCCGTGGCTGCGTCCACGCACCACAACTCACCGTGCTCCCCTTCGTCATCGCGCTGCAGAAACGAAAGCTTCGTGCCATCCGGACTCCACTCCAAGGTCTCCGGACCGCGTCCCGTCAAGCCTCCCGGAGCGTAGATCGCTTCAATCGTCAGTGGTTTTTGGGATGAAGGCGGGGTTGAAGAAGATTGATCTGGCGAAGATTGTGCCCAAACTGTCATTTCCAACAATGACGCGACCGACAAAGCGGCAGCGATCACAGCGAGAAAAATAAACTTTTTCACAATATAGCCCCAGGAGCTGGAAGTGAGATCAAGCGGAACGAAAGAGTTTACACCTCATGGACCCCTCCCGCGCGCCATCCCGCGATGGTCCATACGAAACCCGCCGTTCCGCGTGTTAGAATCAGAGCTTGAGTCGCCGGGATGCTTCCAGAAATAGAAAACTTGCTGCACCTGCAAGATGCGGATAAAGCCATCCGCCGCCTGCAGGACGAAATCGCAGAACTTCCTAAACGGGTCGCAGCCATCGAACACAAGCTGGCAGACACCAAGCTCAAACTGGAAAGAGCGCAAACCGCCCTCAAAGCCGACGAAGCCGTCCGCCGCAAATACGAAACCACAATCTCCGATCTTCGCGGCAGGATTTCAAAGTACCGGGACCAGTCTCTCGACGTAAAAACCAACGACCAGTACAAGGCGCTGCTGCACGAGATCCAGTTCGCGGAAAAGGAAATCGCCGCCACCGAAGACAAGATTCTCGAATTGATGGTCAATGCCGACGCCCGCGACAAAGAGGTGAAAGCCGCGCAGGCCGACCTGAAAGCGCAGGCCGTCGAGATCGAAAACGAAAAGGAACAAGCGCGCCAGCGTACGGCCGAGGACGAAAAGCAGCTCACCGAATGGCGCGCCAAGCGCGACCAGATGCGGGCCGGCGTGAATGAAGATCTTTTGCGCCACTACGAGCGCGTTTCAAAGTTTCGCGGCAGCGGCATCTCTGAAGTGCGCGACCACAAATGTATGGCCTGCCAGGTCATGCTGCGTCCTCAAATTTATAACGATGTTCGTACCGGCCAGCAAACTGTGGTCTGCGACTCCTGCCAGCGCGTTCTGTACTTCAACCCCGCCAACGAAATGCAAGCTCTCGAGCCGGAACACAAACGTTCGCGGCGCCATCATCCCAAAATTGACGCGCCTCAGGCTTGGTACTATCGTGCCGAGTTTGAGAACTCTGGCGAAGTTTTTCTCTGTCTGGCGAATGCCCACGGCCAGGCCACCCGCCGCGTCTTCGACATGGGTACGGGACGTCTCGTCGGCGACATCCTCATCCGCGAAGGCGATTATCGGCACGCTTTTCCTGAGGACATCACCGGCGCCATCCGCCTCAACGGAAGCTGGTCGGAAAATGAAATGGAAAACTGGGGTACCGAGATGCCCATGACGGCCCTTGATTCCCTTCACACGGACCTGGATGCCGCCCGCTACGAAATGACTTCCCGGGCTTCTACCAAGTCCGGAATGCCCACCGCAGTTCCCACGGAACAAGCCGCCGGTTAGAAGCTTTAAGAATATAAGATGATGTGGACAGCCGCCCCTTCGACAGACTCAGGGCAGGTCTCGGCCGTCCTTCGAGCGAAGCTCGAAGCTCGAGTCCACCGCATTGGCGAACTCCTGCGTTTAAGATGGCTGGATGGCCAAGGCGTCCGTCCCGTTGACCGTCCCCGCTGTCAAGGTGTCTCCCCGTGGCGCAACCCGCCTGAAGGACGGCCACGTCTGGGTCTATCGCTCCGATATCGTCTCCGCCGACGGAGTTCTCCCCGGCTCGCTGGTCAATGTTACCGACCCCCGTGGTCAGTT
The DNA here is from genome assembly GCA_049515395.1 of Candidatus Sulfotelmatobacter sp. Taxonomy (GTDB): domain Bacteria; phylum Acidobacteriota; class Terriglobia; order Terriglobales; family Acidobacteriaceae; genus Sulfotelmatobacter. The sequence goes on from JBEKUD010000075.1 coordinate 18,579, forward strand.
TCTCGGCAGCGCTCTCTATTCCGGCTCTTCCCAAATCGCCATCCGCCTGATCTCGCGTGAATCGGTTACCGACTTTCCCGCCCTGCTTCGCCAACGGGTCGCCGATGCGATTGCGTATCGCGAGCTCATCGTCTGCGACACGAATGCCTACCGAGTGATTTTTAGCGAAGCCGATTTCCTGCCCGGGCTCATTGTCGACCGCTATAACGACATTCTCTCCTTGCAAATTCTTACCCAGGCCATGGATGCCGAGACGGTGCGCCACACTTTGATTTCAGAGTTAACTGCAAAATTACATCCCTTGTCAGTCATCGAGCGGGTGGATCCCCGCGTCCGCCAGCTCGAGGAACTTCCGCAGCGCTCCTCCGCCCTTATCCGCGGAGATAAAAGTTCCACCACCTTCACCATGAACGGCGTCCAATTCAATTTCGACGCCCTGGCAGGCCAAAAGACCGGAGCCTTCCTCGACCAGCGGGAAAACTACGCTGCCGCAGCTCAGTACGCCCACGGTGAAGCCTTGGACGTCTTCTGCTACCAGGGCGGATTTGCTCTTCATATGGCTCCGCGTTGCTCGCACGTCGCTGGCGTCGATCGCTCCCGTCCCGCGCTCGAAATCGCCGACCAGAATGCGGCCCTGAATCGCCGTGAGATCGAGTGGATCGAAGCCAACGCCTTCGACCTGCTCAGGGACTACTCCAATTCGAGCAGACGCTCTGACACGATCGTTCTCGATCCGCCGGCCTTCGCCAAGAACAAGCGGGACATCGACACCGCCATGCGGGGTTACAAGGAGCTCAACCTCCGCGCCTTCAAGATGCTCCAGCCCGGCGGCATCCTCGTCACCTGTTCCTGCTCTTACCACGCGAGCCAAGCCAACTTCCTCGAAATGCTGGCCAGCGCTGCCCACGACGCCCACCGAACGGCGCGCCTACTTGAGGTTCGGGGTCAGTCGAAAGACCATCCAGTGCTCCTCAACATCCCAGAAACTTCCTACTTAAAATGCGCGATAGCGAATGTAAGTTGAAGAAAATAATATATATATTTATATTGACAATAATACACTAAGATTTTATGCTTCCTTTGTGCTTAACATTCATCTAAGCTAGGGTACGCGAAAATCTAAAAACGAGCACAGAAGGAGAGTATTGCCATGACCGTACTTACCCGTTGGGAGCCTTTCCGTGAGTTTCCCACCCTGCAGGACCGCATGAACCGCCTGTTCCGCGAGTCCTATAACGAAGGTGGCCGGGATGAGTCCCTGACCGCATCCAGTTTCGCTCCAGCCGTCGACGTCTACGAAGACGAGCACAATGTGACCCTGAAGATCGAAGTACCGGGAATTGACGAGAAGGACATCGATATTCGCCTGGAGAACAACACCCTCACCGTTCACGGTGAGCGCAAGATCGAGAAGGAAGAGAAAGAAGAGAACTATCGCCGCGTGGAGCGCCAGTATGGAAGCTTCACCCGCACCTTCGCCCTGCCCAGCACCGTGGATGCCGACAAAGTTTCGGCTAACTACGACAAGGGCGTGCTGAAGATCACTCTGCCTAAGAAAGCCGAAGCCAAGCCCAAGCAGATCAAGGTCAACGTCGGCAGTGAGAAGACCGGTGACAAGACCCTGGAAGCGAAAGCCCCGAGCAAAGCCGCATAAGTTGGCAGCACTCATGTGGCGGCAGCCGCTCTGGGCTGTCCGGTCGAGCGAAGTTCGATAGTCTACAATCACGGGAGGCGGCGGAGCAAGCCGCCTCCCATAGTTTTTTAGTTCACCATGTGGAGTTTCTATGGCTATCCGTTGGGAAAAATTTACCGTAAAAGCGCAGGAAGCAGTCCAGCGCGGGAACGACCTCGCCTCTGAGCACGGCAATCCGGAGCTGATGCCGCTGCACCTGCTCGCCGCCCTGCTCGAAGACAAAGAGGGCATTGTTTCGCCCGTGCTCGAAAAAATCGGCGCCGGTCCGCAAGCTGTGCTTAGCGATCTTTATCGCGAGCTCGAAAAGCTTCCCAAAGTTTCCGGAGAAGCGGCGCAGGCTACGCTCTCAAACGCCGTCAACAAATTGCTGGAACAAGCCTTCAAAGAAGCCTCCAACTTCAAAGACGAATACGTGTCCACCGAGCACCTGCTGCTCGCCATTACGCACCTTAAGCAGGATGCGGCCCAGCAGATCCTTGCCCGCCACGGCGCCACTTACGACGCCATTCTCAAAGCTCTGACTTCCGTCCGTGGGTCGCAGAAAGTGACCGACCAGAATCCCGAGGCCAAGTATCAGGCCCTCGAGCGCTACGCCCGCGACCTCACCGAACAGGCCCGCCGCGGCAAGCTTGATCCCGTCATCGGACGCGACGAGGAAATCCGTCGCGTGGTCCAGGTTCTTTCTCGCCGCACGAAAAATAATCCGGTGCTCATCGGCGAACCCGGCGTAGGCAAAACCGCCATCGTCGAAGGCCTCGCCCAGCGCATCATCTCGGGCGATGTGCCCGAAGTCCTCAAAAATAAGCGCGTAGTCGCGCTCGACCTCGGCGCGATGCTCGCCGGGGCTAAGTATCGCGGCGAATTCGAGGACCGGCTCAAAGCTGTCTTGAAGGAAATCGAAGATTCCTCGGGACAAGTAATTCTCTTCATCGATGAGCTTCACACTCTCGTCGGCGCGGGCGCTGCGGAAGGCGCCATCGACGCCTCGAACATGCTCAAGCCTGCGCTCGCTCGGGGAGAACTGCGAGCTATCGGCGCGACCACACTCAACGAGTATCGCAAGTACATCGAGAAAGATGCCGCCCTCGAACGTCGCTTCCAGATTGTGTTTGTCGGAGAGCCGAACGTCGAAGATACGATTGCCATTCTCCGCGGCTTGAAAGAAAAGTACGAAGTGCATCACGGCGTTCGCATCAAAGATTCGGCGATCGTCGCCGCTGCCACGCTTTCACACCGCTACATCTCCGACCGCTTCCTGCCCGACAAGGCCATCGACCTGGTCGACGAGGCGGCCGCCTCGATTCGCATCCAGATCGATTCGCTTCCTACCGACATCGATCAACTCGAGCGCCGAGCCACTCAGCTGGAAATTGAAAAGCAGGCGCTGAAGAAAGAAGACGATGCCAACTCGAGGGAGCGGCTCGCCGTCATTGAGAAAGAACTTGCAGGTATCCGCGAAAAATCCAACGCCCTGAAAGCCAATTGGAAAAAGGAAAAAGATCTGATCGCCCGCTCCCGCGAGCTGAAAGAAAAGATCGAGAAGCTCAAGATTGAAGAGCAGGCCGAAGAGCGCAAAGGCAACCTGCAGCGCGTCGCTGAAATCCGGTATGGACTGTTGCGACAGGCTGAAGAGGAGCTGACCCGGCTTACTGCCAAGATCGACGGCAAGGGTACGGGCGCGCTACGCATGCTCAAGGAAGAGGTGGACGAAGAAGATATCGCCCGCATCGTCTCCAAGTGGACGGGCATTCCGGTTTCCAAAATGCTCGAAGGCGAAGTGAAAAAGCTGGTGACCATGGAGGAGCGCCTTCGTCAGCGCGTCGTCGGCCAGGACCAGGCACTGGAGCGCGTTTCCAATGCCATTCGCCGCTCGCGCGCCGGCCTTAGCGATCCAAAACGCCCGATTGGCTCTTTCCTCTTTCTCGGACCAACCGGCGTCGGCAAGACCGAATTGGCTCGCGCCCTCGCCGAATTCTTGTTCGACGACGAGCGTGCCCTGCTGCGCATCGACATGTCCGAATACATGGAGAAGCATTCGGTCGCCCGCTTGATCGGCGCGCCTCCGGGGTATGTGGGATATGAAGAAGGCGGCCAGCTTACCGAGCAGGTTCGCCGGCGGCCCTACGCGGTCGTGCTCTTCGACGAGATCGAAAAGGCTCATCCTGACGTGTTCAACATCTTGCTGCAGATTATGGACGACGGCCGTCTCACGGACGGCAAGGGCCGCGTGGTGGACTTCAAGAACGCGATCATCATCATGACGTCGAACCTCGGCTCAAGTTACTTGCAAGCCGAGAATCTGCGCACGCCGGAGGACTTTGAGAAGGCGAGCGAGCGGGTGATGGACGCGTTACACGGACACTTCAGGCCTGAATTTCTGAACCGTGTCGATGACATCATCGTCTTCGGTCCTCTCGGCAAGGAGCAGTTGGTGAAGATCATTGAGCTGCGCCTTGAAGATGTGCGTCGACTGCTCGCTGATCGCAAGATCTCGATCGAACTCACCGATGCTGCAAAGGAACTGCTCTTCACGCAAGGTTACGATGCCAACTTCGGCGCACGTCCGCTCAAGCGTGCCCTACAGAAGCTGGTGCAGGATCCTCTGGCACTGAAGATCCTCGACGGCGAAATTCTGCACGGCGATCACATCGTCGTGGATGCCGACAAGAAAGCCGGGAAGATGAAGTTCGAAGTCAGCAAGCGCGTGGGAGAGAAAGAACCGGTTCCAATGAAGCGGTAAATCGGTGGCCACCGATTACACGGATTCTCATGGAGTAATCAAAAAGTCTTAAAATCCGTGAGGATCCGTGCAAATCCGTGGCGATGATTCCCCCCGGCTGTGGCACACTAACTCCATGCCCAGCCTCACTCTCGGCGATTTCGAACTCAGTATTTTCTCCGACGGCACGTACCCGCTCGACGGCGGAGCCTTTTTTGGCGTGATCCCCAAGATCATGTGGTCGCGCAAGGCGGCCTCCGATGAAGAGAATTATGTGACTGCTGGACTCACCTCGCTGCTCATTCGCACCGGCACGCAAAACGTTCTAGTCGAAACTGGCATGGGCAACCGGTTGTCGGAGCGCATGATCAAGTTCTACGGCCAGCCCGCGCTGCTGCTGAAAAATCTTTCTGCAGGCGGAGTCGCGCCGGAAGACATCGACATCGTCATCAATACTCACCTGCATTTCGACCACTGCGGCTGGAATACCGTGCGGGATAGAGCCGGCACGATCGTTCCGACTTTTCCGCGGGCGAAATACTACGCGCCGGAAGGCGAGTGGCAATATGCGCGCCGTCCCAGCGAGCGCGACTCTATCAGCTACATCTCGGACAACTATGACCCGCTGGTACAGAGTGGTCAGATGACGCTGCTGAAAGGGGGGGAGGAAATCGCTCCCGGCATTTCGGTGCAAACCTTTCCCGGCCACACCGCGCACATGCAAGCGATAATCGTGAAGAGTGGCGGCTGCACCGCCTGCTACATTTCCGACCTGATCCCCACCATCGCGCACATCGACATCACCTGGGGAATGGGCTTCGACCTCTATCCGCTGCAGACCATCGAGAGCAAAAAGAAGTATTACGCGAAGGCAATTCCGGAGAGATGGCTGACGGTTTTCACGCATGATGCGAAGGTGCCCTGGGCTTATGTGGAGAAGGATGACGCGGGCAAGATGGTGGCGCGGCAAGCTTAATCAGACTCACGGTGTGGGTTTGCGCAAATGATGAAAGTTGGGGTCCCAAAAGTGAAAGTCTGGACCCCAAAAGATGAAACCGAAGTAGCTTTGTAGACACAATGGCATTAGGCGACTATCGACCGCTAAGAACGGACAACCCAATACTCAGACGTTCTCCGACCTGTGGCGCGGTGCTCGGGCGAGTCGATGGTTCAATGCTGCCTGAAGACGAAGCTGAGCTGCTGGACATAATTCGCCGCAAGGTCTTAGGGCTTCCTGTCTCGCCGGAAAGCTCCACTGGTATTCCGATCTCTCAGCTATCCGCGCTTAGCCTGAGGGGATTGCTGTCGCTGATGCGAACTCTCGCGAAATTTCACCTGCAACTAAGGACCGTCAAGCAGCTCCACGATCCCCAAAGCGTTGTGACGGCTGCTGCGTACGTGCTTCGCTCTTTTCCGGCCAACTTTCACGCGCTCCTTTGGAAGATTGGAGAGCAACATGTCCGAGACCGATGCGGCTCAGCTGTCAAAAGTCAGTTTAGTGATATCTATGCCAGCATTTTTAAATTTAGAGCCGGAGATGCGCCTGAAACTCGGGATTTCTTGGGTAGCGCATTTTTAGACTTTGCGATCAACCAATGGTGTCGCGGAGTGGTCGACCACAAGCTGCTACCCCGACTGCAAAAGAGCATTCCCAAGCGGCTTATCACGCGTGATGAGTTCGGAAAACGTTTCGGAATCGGGAAACGTACACTAGCCGTGCATTGGCTGTGAAGAGCATCCGCACGATTACGCTTCATCACGGAAAAAAGAACCGCACATTCATAGATCTCCAACAGCTGCACGAGCCCCCTATTGCATCTGGGAAGATCTTCACGCTGCGGACCGCCGCTGCAGCGATTGCGATCGGGGCGAGGGCCCTCAGTAAGCTGAGAGCATCTGGCCATTTTGAAGTCAAGTACCTTCTTACGCGTGATGGATATCATGAACGCGACATCAAGCAATTCATTGGACGACTAGTCGCCTTGAACCCCAATCCAACGAACAAGACCCTCCCTAGCGACTGCATCACGTTACATCAAGCTATGTGCCGGTTTCACGGAACCGGCGAAGGCGGTGCGAGTATTATTCGGGCGCTCCTATCCGGCGAACTGCGAGTATTGGGGAACGTCGACGGGACAGTTCGAGGACTAGTTGTTTCTCAAGCCAAATTTCGGCAGTTCGGGAAGAATGATCGTGCTCGCCAGAATGGTAATGCGAGAACGTGTTCGGAAGTGATGAAGGAAATATGTTGCGATTGGGGCTGTGTGGAGGGCCCAGTTTCGGCCAGATTGCTTAATGGTCGGAATACGCCGACAGGTTGGCGAATTTCAGAAGAGTCGATCGCGTTGTTCAAAAAGAAATATGTGTCACTCCTTTCGATAGCGCGTGAAATGGGCAGGATCTCCCGAACTCTCATGCGTCATTGCGCAAGAAAACACATCCCCATACTTATGGTGAAACACCCGCATAAAGAAACAAAGCATGCGTTTGTTCGTCTAAAAAATCGAAATGCGGTGTTGTCCTATCGGCCGGTGCGCTTGTGGAACAAACCACAGTCTCCGATCCAGCAGTCTGCCTGGCTCACTGGCGACGTGTACGCGACACAGGTTTACCCTCGGCTGGATCGCCGCCAGTATTCAGTGGGCTGAGAGGATCATGGCGAAGATCGACGAGCAATTCTCAGCCGGAGGGCAATGACATGACACCGCTCTACGTGATCGGCGGCAAATCACGAACGGGGAAAAGCAAAATCTCCCAAAAGATAAGGACTCGTCACGGATCACTTGAAATAGTGAGCACGGACTCGTTCCGGGAGGGCAGAAATGATGATCTTGCGTGGGTCCGACTGGTGAACCATCTGAGAGAAACCAAATTCCCATCCGGTGTGCTGATTGAAGGTGTGGCGATTACCCCCGGAGAATTTACGAACTTAACATTTCCGATCTCGCCTTGCAGAAGGCAGTGTTCTTGGGCTTTAGCCGTGAATCTCACGCAGATTCCATTCTGAATCATGCTCAACGTCACAGAGATTGGGTATCCAACAAAATTCGGCAGAATCCTTCTTACGCGGATGAGGTACGGGGCGGCTGGATGAAAGCTGGGATACCCGAAAGTGCACAGCTTAAAATTGATGCTGAGGCTTACGGTTATGGATATTTCGATATAACGGACTATCCTGACTTCGAAAAGTACATGACTGACGTAGCCGATTATCTACTTACCTGAATGAAAAAAGCGGAGCGTTCGATTAAAGAAACTGCTGAAGCCTTTCGCAGGTTTGTCGACTGCACCCTAGAGTCGTGGGCCTGCCGACGAAAGCACGAAAACCGCTAGGACCAGGAGCGCGACACCGACAACCTGAAAACTCAAAGGACGTTTGCCAGTGTTCTTCCATTCACCAGTTACAATCCCGAGGACACTTGCGGTAATGACGATGACAGAAGAAAAGAGCGGCCATCCGAGAACTGTGCCCC
>JBEKUD010000076.1:0-25089 GCA_049515395.1 Candidatus Sulfotelmatobacter sp.
AAATGCAGGAGCGCTTTAACGATGCCCGCCAGCAGGGAGGAGGATTTGGCGGCGGGGGCGGCGGATTTGCGGGGCCCGGGGGAGGCGCTGGAGGGGGAGGGTTTGGTGGGCGCGGTGGTGGTGGGGCGATGATTTTTGGACGGCGCGGCTTTGACAGCAATCGCCCGCATGGATCGATATATTACGGGATCGGTGATTCGGCTCTGAATGCGGCGCCCTATTCGCTTACCGGGGAGCCTCCGGAAAACCCGGCGTATCTACAAAACAGTTTCGGAGGTTCGGTGGGTGGGCCTTTAAACATTCCGCATCTCTATCACGGCGGCAGCAAGACTTTTTATTTCATCAATTACAACGGCAAGCGCGCGGAAAATCCCTTCGATCAGTTTTCGACGGTGCCTACGGCGCTGGAGCGGCAGGGGAATTTTTCTGAGACCACATATACATCCGGAGCGGCCGCCGGACAACCGGTCAAGATTTTTGTTCCCGGGACAGCGACCGGGTACGCCAACAATACCGTTCCGCAAATCAACCCGGCGGCGGCGGCGTTACTGCAATCCATTCCTTTGCCGAATTTGCCGGGTAGTGATCAAAACTTCCGCTATGTGACTTCCGCCAACAGCGACAGCGACGATCTGAACCTACGGTTGAATCATTCTTTTGGCGCAGCCCCGGTGCGCGGCCGCCGGGGTGGAGGGCGTAATGCACCGCGTAACAATCTGACCCTTGGCTTCCACTACCACGGGTCAGGCACGGCGATCACCAATCCGTTTCCTAGCGTGGGTGGCAGCACCTCGGTCCGAAGCTTTGATATTCCTGTCTCCTACACACGAAGCATCGGAAAGCTGACGAATATTGTCCGTGCCGACTTCAACCGCAGCCGGACGCGCACGCAGAATTTATATGCCTTCCGCGACGACATCACCGGAGCGCTCGGCATCACGGGGGTTTCGCAGAATCCATTCGATTGGGGATTGCCGAATCTTTCCTTTACGAATTTCACCAGCCTTCAGGATACGGCTCCGCAACTGAGCCGGCCCCAGACTTACACCTTCTCCGACAATATGATCTGGAATCACGGCAAGCACACCGCGCGTTGGGGAGGCGACTACCGGCGTGTGCAGGTGAACACGGAGACCAGCGGTAATCCGCGGGGCTCGTTCATTTTTACCGGACTCAACACTTCCGCCATCGTGAACGGCCAAGCGGCGGCTGGCACCGGCTATGACTTTGCCGACTTCCTGCTCGGCTTACCGCAGCAGACCTCCGAGCAGTTTGGGCAGAGCGATCACTTCCACGGCAACTCCTGGGATTTTTACGCGCAGGATGAATGGAAAATGCGCGCCAACCTGACGCTGAATCTAGGGGTTCGCTACGAGGATGTTTCTCCACTCACCGAAGAAAATAATCGCATTGCGAATCTCGATCTCTCTCCCGGAGTATTGAACCCAGGGTTGGGCGTGCCAGCGGTAACTCCGATTCTACCCGGTCAAGCAGGACCCTACAGTGGCACACTGCCGGCCGGCCTGGTGCGCCCAGACCGCAACAACTTCGCGCCGAGAATTGGATTTGCCTGGAAGCCATTTTCGAAAACCGTGGTACGCGGCGGATACGGCATCAACTACAACACCGGCGCGTATCAAACCATTGCTCAGCAACTGGCTCTGCAGCCGCCGTTTTCCACCACGGCAACCAATATTCAAGCGGCTCCGGGGGCGCTGACGCTGCAAAACGGATTTCCGCCGCCTACCGGCATCACCAACGATTATGCGGCGAATCCATTCTACCGGTTGGGCTATGTGCAGATTCGCAATCTGGACATCCAACAACAGATTCGTCCCACCTTGCTTCTCAATCTCGATTACACCGGGACCAAGGGAACGGACCTCGACATTCTGGAGGCGCCGAACCGGACCGTGACCTCCATTCGCATTCCTGGAGTTCAGGCTTTCACCTACGAAAGCTCCGTGGCGGATTCGGAGGCGAACGCGGGCTCGGTGCGGCTGCGCAAGCGCTTGGCGAAAGGAATTGCGATCGGGGGCATCTATACATTTTCGAAGTCGCTCGATGATGCGTCTTCGATCGGAGCCGGAGCAACCTCGGGCTCGAACACACCTGGACTCGGTGCCGGGGGTACAGGGGCGAGAAGTGGCGGCAGCGGTACATCGAGCACCGGCGGCAGTTCGTCTTCGGGGACCTCGAACGTGGCGCAGAATCCCTTCGACCTGTCGGCAGAGCGCGGCCTTTCCAGTTTCAACCAGACGCATAAGTTCACTGCGGATTATTTGTGGGAGCTACCCTTCGGCCACGACAAACGCTGGCTCACCGGCAATACTCCTCTGCGCGCCATTCTTGGCGACTGGCAATGGAGTGGCGATTGGACGATCGCATCGGGATTGCCGTTTACGCCCCGGTTGCTGGGCAATATCGAGAACGTCAACACGGGAACGAACGGTACACTGCGGCCGGATGTGGTTCCCGGGCAATCGGTGAGCCTGGCGCACCCGTCGATTCTGGAATGGTTCAACCCCGCTGCCTTCGTTGCCCCGCCGGCGGGACAGTATGGGAATGCGCGGCGCAACAGCATCATCGGAGCGGGCACGAAAGGATTCGATATGGCGTTCACCAAAATCGTGCCACTAAAAGAATCGCGCGTTTTGGAGTTCCGGGCCCAGGCCACGAATGTTTTCAACATACCGAACTACTCCTCGGTCGATACAACCGTGAATTCACCCACGTTCGGCCGGGTTACGGCGATTGGGGCGATGCGGCAATTGACAATGACGGCGCGTTTTCGTTTCTAAGGCGACACCGGTAAAAAAAAGAAGCTTTCGCCAATCGCGATGACACGCACACGAAATCGATTCGCTCATAAGGCTGGAGCTGCGATGCTGACGATGGTATTTCTGGGTTCTACATCATCGCCCTCGCAGCCGCAGTCGGACTATCTCATCCACGTGCAATCGGATCTCGTGCTGGTGAATGTGACGGTGAGGGACAAGAGCGGAAAGTTTGTGCAGGGTTTGAAACCGGAAAACTTCACAATCCTCGAGGATAATAAGCCGCAAAAGGTCATTTCATTCGACATGGAGAACGTCGACGCGGCGCCGCCGCCAGACGTCACCCAGGCGAAACCCGTGCCGGTTACACCCTCCACTCCTGCGGCCCCGCCGACATCCGCCGCCCAGTCCACGGCAGCAGAATTCAAGGATCGACGTCTGATGGTTTTGTTTTTCGATCTATCCGCCATGGAACCGGACGAAATCGACCACGCGGTCACTTCCGCCGAGCACTATGTGGACACGCAAATGGCGCCTGCAGATTTGGTCTCGATCGTTTCGCTCGGCAGTTCGCTTCAGGTGAATCAAGATTTCACTAGAGATCGCTCGCTACTGAAAAAGCAGTTAGAGCAATTCAGTTCGGGCAGCGGCCAAGGTTTCGAGGAAGGGACGACGGGAACGACCGAAGGCACGCCCGACACAGGTCAGCCGTTTACCGCGGACGATACGGAATACAACATTTTCAATACCGATCGGCGCTTGGAAGCGTTGCGGTCCGTGGCCGAGAAGCTGTCCTACGTGCAGCAGAAGAAATCGTTGATTTATTTCTCCAGCGGCATGGATCGCACCGGCATTGAGAATGAATCGGAACTGCGCGCCGCCGTGAACGCGGCTGTACGTTCCAACTTGGCAATTTACACCATGGATATGCGCGGCCTGCAGGCCTTAGTGGCGGGAGGCGAAGCGCAGAACGCCAGCCTCCGCGGTGTTTCGGCATATTCCGGGCAGGCGACGCTGAATGCCTTGAATTCGAATTTCACGACGCAGGAGACGCTGGTCACGCTGGCGAGCGATACCGGCGGGCGCGCCTTTCTCGATTCCAACGACTTTACGAAGATTTTCAAGGGGGTGCAGGAAGACACGTCCACGTATTACCTGCTCGGCTATCACAGCACGAATTCGGCGCGGGATGGGCATTACCGCCGCATCGCAGTGAAGACCAATGTTCCCGGAGCCAAAATTGAATATCGCCGCGGCTATTATGCGCCCGCCGATTACCAGCATTCCACAAAAGACGACAAGGAGCGGCAGCTGGAGGAAGAACTTGCTTCCGAACTTCCAGCCACGGATTTGCAGCTGTTTCTAAGCGTCGCCTATTTCCGCCTGGAAGCCAACAAGTTCTTCGTTCCCCTCTCGCTGGTAGTACCAGGAGCACAGATTCCATTTGTGCGCAGCAGCGACCGCGACAAGGCGACGCTGGACGTGATTGGGATGGTGCTTGATAACGCACACCACCCGTTAAACCGAATTCGTGACACCGTGAAACTTGCCGTGAATCCATCCGCCGAGGTGCAAAAAAAGAATGTGCAATATGACACCGGGATGAGCCTGCTCAGCGGTAAGTATCACGTGAAGTTTGTGGTGCGTGAGAATCAGAGTGGACGAGTGGGATCGTTCGAGGCCGATATCGAAGTGCCGGACTTGAAGACTCAGCCGTTGAAGATGAGTTCGATTGTGCTGGCCAACCAGACGCAAACGGCAAGGAAGGGCGCGAACCTGAACCCGCTGATTCACGATGGCTCGGAGATCATCCCGAACATCACACACGTTTTTTCGGCCACACAGCATTTGTTTTTCTACTACGAGGTGTATGACCCTGCGCGGCCGCCTGTGACGGACCCCGCAAGAGCGGAAGGGAACAAGCCTGAAATTCGACTCTTGTCCAATGTCGCCTTCTTTCAGGGAAATACGAAAACTTACGAGAGTTCGCTGGTGGAGTTGACGGAATTGAATGCGCGCGAACGAAAGGCCGCGGTGTTCAAGCTGGATGTTCCGCTCACATCGCTGAAACCCGGGTTTTACACCTGCCAGGTGAATGTGATCGATGACGCAGGGGGACACTTTCTGTTTCCGCGAGTGGGTCTGTTGATCCGCAGGGAACGTGGCGGGAACTCACAAGCGCAAAGTCCTTGAAGGTTGTGCCTTCTAGTCCGCTCCTATGCCCTGGGCTTCTTGTTCGAATTGCAGCGGCTCGGCACTCTCGGAGGCGATCGGACCTCGCAGTTCCGCTTCGAGCGCCGCCAGTTGAGCGTCAATGTCTTCGGTTGCTTTGCGCTTGCGGATGACTTCGTCGCGATAGCGGCGCAGGAAGTAATCAATGGTCTCGACGCGAATCTTGATCGAGCCTGACGGTTTGTTTTCATCCAGATCTTTGAAGCAAAAATAAGGCGTCCCAGATTGCTCGATGATGCCCTCGATCACGCCATAAATGGGCGCATCGTGGCCGCACTTAAAGCTCGAAATCTCGAGCGCCACCAGGTTGGGATGCCGTGCCGTAAACTTCGCCGCCCACACTTTGTGGTTCGTGCTGCAGGAATAAGAGTTCTTCCACGCATCCGTGATATCGAGCGGGTGGGTGATGATTCCCGCGCGAACTTCATCGCCGAATAAGCGTTCCAGCATGTCTTCATCGAGCGGCAGCGTGTTCTGCGAGAAGATGGGATAACCCAACTTTTGGAACTCTTCCATGATCTCGTGATTCAGGCCGGGATCATGGTGATACGGCCGCCCCAGCATCACAATGCCGATGCGGTCTTCACGCTCCAGTTGATCGAGCACCTGGCGAGCCCGCTTGCGGATGCTGGTCTCATACTCAGCCAGCGCCTTGTAGCCGGCTTCGACCGCTCGGTCGTTCTCGTCTTGCGACAAACCGAGAATGGGTTGCCACGCCTGCAGCATCTGGTGGGCAAACAGCTTGCGGTCGGCAAAGTTCAGCACCGGATCCAAATATTTCACATTGTGCTCGGCGAACACGTCGTTCTCTTTGGTGAACGCGGCCTTCACCGTTTCCGGCGTCGCGGTCACCGTGGGGCACGCGTTGGCGCCCACAATTTTCACGAGCGGCGAAGTCAATACGTCGTACATGGGGAAGAAGATCACATTCAGCGGCTTCTTGCGATGCTTCTCCTGGATCAGGTTGTAGACGTGCGAAATGCCGATTTTCGCCGGGAAACAAGGATCGATGGCGCCACGGCTCGCACCCGCGCGGTAGAGATCGGAACTGGTGTAATCGGAATAAATAATGTTTTCGGGCTGCACGCCCAGGCTCTCGAGATATCCATTGAAGAGAGGAGCGTAGGTATAGATATTCAGAACGCGCGGAATTCCGACGCGAAGCTTTTTGCGGTTTTCAAGGAGCGGGATGCGTTCTTTTGCCGACTTATTCCAGAATGTAGTCACGGGGATGGGATCGGCCACGTTCTTTGCATTGACCGGTCGAAAGACTTCGTGGGCGGCGAAGTCCACAAAGTTGGGATATTTGTCTTTGATCTCGTCGATCCCAGCTTTGATGTCCTTCATGTCGTTGATGTCTTCAACCAGGCCTTTTTCGCAGGTGGCGATAATGAGCCGCTGCTCGCCGTGCATCAGGGGAACTTTGGTGACCTTCTGAATCGGTACAAAGGCCAAGTCGTCCTTGGGAGCGGTGCGAATGTCGATGAAAGTGCGCAGGCAATTGTTCTTGCAGAAATTGCAGCGTGTGCTTTCGTCACGCGTGGTGCGGTATTGGATCTTGCGGACAGCGTCGAGTCCGACGAATGTGGTCTGCTGCCCCTTGCGCCACAGGCGCAGAGATTCAACGGCGGCGCCGATTGCGCCGGATTCGCCGCAGAATTCGTGAACGATGATCTCCGGCTTCTTCCCGGATGCGCGGAAGCTGTTGTGGATGAAGTCCACTTCCGCCTTCACCACCGCCATATTGTTTTGCGTCCCGCCCTGCAGAACGAAACGCGTTCCGAGGGCCGCGAGATTGGGAATGCTGGCCACGTAAAGAAAAACATTCTTGGGCAGCACGGCGGCCAGGCCGGCGAGGATTTCTTCCGCTCTCCAGCCTTGCCGCTGGAAATTCACGATGTCCGATTGCATGAAGACGGCGCAGCCGTAGCCGAAGACCGGCATCGATTGCGCGGAGAATGCGAGATCGGCATACTGCTCGACGCTCAATCCAAAGCCTTCGGCAGTGGATTGCAAGAAATATCCGTTGCCTGCTGAGCATTGCGTGTTGAGTTTGAAATCTTTAACGCGGCCGTTGTGCAGGATGATGATCTTGATATCCTGCCCGCCAACGTCGACGATAACGTGCGGGTCCTCGTAGTACTTTAGTGCCGATTCCGTGTGGGCCACGGTTTCGACCAAAGCAACATCTGCGTGTAGAACGTCTTTCAGAATATCCTTCGCGTAGCCGGTGGTGGCGACTCCCAGCACTTCCAACCTTGCCTTCTGCGCTTCCACCTGAGCGCGCAGATTCTCGAACATTTCGATGGTGTCCTGAATCGGATTGCCATTCGAGAGCTGGTACGCCTTGCAGAGGATGTCGCCGTGTTCGTCGAGCAGAACGGCTTTGGTGGAAGTTGAGCCGCCGTCGATGCCGATGAATCCGCCAACTGTCTGGTTGGTGTGGAACGCTGCCGGCGTGAACTGGTTTCGCCGGTAGGAGACTTTGAAATCATCAAGCTCCGTGGGGCTGGCGGTTAGACCTTTAGCGCCCGCCTTAGCCTTTTCTTCTTGCCGTCCATAGTCGATGTAGTGCTCCAGTTTCTCGTAACCCTGGTAGCAGCCGACGCAATCGTCTTCGCTCTTGCCAAATTCGATCGCGCCCATGGCGGCGAAGTACTGTGCGTTTTGCGGGACCTTAATAAGATCCTCGGGTTTGGCGCCATCCGGGATCGTAACTTTGCGTTCCTGCCACATGCGCGGGATATTTGCCTGCCAGGCTTCGCGCATACCGCGGATGAAACTGTTGGGCCCGCCGAGAAGCAGGACATGAGGCCGGAGGGTATGACCGCGGGTGAGCACACTCAAGTTTTGCAGGACGATGGCCTCAAACAACGAGGCCATTAATTCGTCCGGAGGGGTGCCCACCTTTTGCAGGCCGTTGATATCGGTCTCCGCGAAGACGCCGCACTTTCCCGCAACTTTATGGAGTTTGATTCCGTGATACCTTTGCTCGCAAAGCTCCACAACCGGGATCTTCAGCTTGGCATTGATCTTGTCGATGACCGCGCCTGTGCCGCCTGCACACTTGTCGTTCATCGAGGGGATTTTCTTCTTGCGGCCGGTCTCCTCGTCATCTTTGAAGACAATAATCTTGGCGTCCTGGCCCCCGAGCTCGATGACGGAATACACTTCGGGATGCATCTTCTCGACGGCGAGTGAAACCGCCGTGACTTCCTGCACGAACTTCGCGCCGATCTGGTCGGCGATCGTACCGCCGCCGGAGCCCGTCATGAACATGCGCGTGTTATGGCGGTTGATGCCAACTTCTTTTTCCATGCGCCGCAGAAACTCCAGAGTCTTTTCCGGCTGCTTGGTCTCGTGGCGCTGATAGTCCTGCCAGAGAACCTTATCGGTCGCCCTATCCACCACGGTCGCCTTGACAGTCGTCGAGCCCACATCGAGCCCCACCAGGAAGTCCGTGTGATGATCGTGAGGCCTTTGCGCGGGCGCGGGAGCTATGCTGAATAGCTGCGGCTTTTTCTCGTGTTCCATGTGCTCGTGCATCACGTCTCCGATCCGTGGCCCGATGGGTTCTTGATTGTGCGGCCGCCATCTCGCCGGAGGAAGCGTTTACCGACGAGTTGGCGGTCTTTACTGGTACCAGTCTAGTCTTATGCCGCGTTGGGGACAGCGATCCCGGGAACACGCGCGCGCTTCCATGATCGCGTGCTCTTATCCATGCGATCGCTTACATGCAAAATAAATTGGGCGGCGGTTCCGGCAACCCCCTCGCGATGAGGCACGGGATAGAAGGGCCGACGCAATTCAGGGTGCTCGGCGATGTACTCGCGGATTTCGTCGAGACTCTTTCCGGTTGACTTCAGGCATTGTTCAAACTCGGTTTTCGCTTTGACTTTTGCTTCGCCCAACGCCATCTGCACGCGGCTATGCGCATTGACTTCGCCTTCGCCGGAGGTTTCGATCGGCAGGAAGATCATGTCCTTGAACTTATTGATCACCGCCGATTGCACTCCATCGGACTGCGAAGAAGGCATGCAACCAAAGGGTTTCAGCGCGAGAACCATGTGGCAAAGCCGATGCACGGTGTAGTAAACGTTCTTGCCGACCTCCAGATGGCCTTCGCCGCCGCGAGCGAACTGGTTGTAAAAGGGGTGAGCCATCTCTGCTAACTCGGTTTGCGGCACCAGGTGGTGCGTAATGCCGCCCATGTTCTTGATGGTGCGATGATAGAAAAATTTCCACGCCCTCTCGCCGAAACCAATTCCCCAAAGTTTCTTGTGCAATCCGAAATAATTGGCCGCATTCTTCTTGAGCTCATACCATTCGGGGTTCCGGTGCGGACGGTTCACCGGCCACTTCGCAATGGCGTGCGCCTTGGCCTGATACAAAAGATAGGCCACCCAAGTTGCGATTGGTTCCACTATCACCTGGGCACCTTCGCGCTCAAGAAAATCGAACATGTGGAAGTTGCCATCGCCCTCGGTGATCTGCGCCCAGAACTCGCCGGTGATCTTGACGACCGGCTTCACCTTGGTGCGGTCCACCTCGATGCGGTCCATGCGCTCGCGGGCAGTGTGAAGAGCGTTGAGATAATCCCCACCCCACATGTGTTCGTGCATTTTGCCTAGGACGTTGGCGGTATTCCTGAGAATTTTGTTGCTCTTAAATTTCGGTTTGAGCCAATTGGGCGAGCGCTGCTCGATCTCGAACGAGTCGCGATTTCGAAGGTCGTCGCAGAGGCCGTCGACCATCTCCCGGAACACGCGGTCGGTTTCGCCCTGATTCACTTCGAAGGGACGGATTTGGTAGATCAGGTCGTTGATCACATCGCCGAGATGCATCGCATTCAACATGCCGAGCCCGAAATCGATTGAGAATTTGAGACCGGGCTCGCCGGACGCAGCTTTGATCCCGTCGCTATCTTTGAACAGCAGAACGCGGAAGCCATCGAAGCCGGCATTTTTCAGGGCGAAACGATATTCGGCTTCGTACATGCCGAAGCGACAAGGGCCGCAAGAGCCCGCCGTAAAGAAGACGAAATTGTTCAAAATCTTCTCTCGCGATAGACCCTCCTTCTCCAGAAACTGGAGGTACTGCACCAGGTTGCCCACCGTAAAGTAGGTAGGATTGCACTGACCATTATTGCCGTACTCCTTGCCGGTCTGGAAGGCGGCCACGTTGGGCACGGGCAACTTCTCGCAGCGATAGCCGCAGCCCTGGAAGACGGCACGAATCAGGTCTTCGTGTTTCCAGGTAAAGCCGCCAAACAAAATCGTGACGTGATCCCGCTCTTCGGCAGTGAAAGCTCTCTCTACGGGACGATGAAAATGTGTGGGCTGGTCCAAACCGGCGATCTTGCGTAGACGGGCGCGCTCGGCCTCCAGGCGCTGCTTGATCTCCCGATCGTTGTCAATTTGCACGAGATTCGTAGCCATCATCTTCCTCCGGCATATGCGATGTTTTGAAGTTTGGACAGGAGAGCGGCGGAAAGCGCTCTGGGTGCAAGGGCAGTACTTGAAGAAACAAACACAGAAGTAGACGCACAAGAAAGGCGCAGCCTTGCCGTATGGAGTTCAGTACCTCGGAAGCTGCGAGCTAGAACCACCAAAAACTCCTGCGAAGTGCGAAAGGAGGATTGATGTTTACGCCGGCGAGAGCCGTTCAGCAACGAATCTCAGGCGCCGAAAATTGGAAATCCCCATACTCCCCCGCTCCGCTGAAGCGGAAGACGCCCCGGTATTACAACCCGATCAAGCCGACACAGCTTCGAAGTGGCACTCTCTTCTCAGAAACTGTAGCACGGTTGAGATGTTGCAAACGACCTTGAGAACTTTGTAGCAGAAATCAGGGGGGCGATTCAAGTACAGGAAAAACCGTATTTTTCGATACGACTTCCTCAAAGTTTGAGACGATGCCTGAGGCGGTTCCGAATTCTGCCTGAACCCTAGCGAAATCGGCCGCTGTCGCGAATCCTCCTGGCGGCATCTTCAAGAAAGTCGTCCACGTGCTGATCGGGCTGGGCCTGCAGGCCGGTTTTTGCTTTGATTCTGTCGGCGATTTGAATGGCGGTGTTGAGGCGGACGTCCTGGTTGAGATCCCACCGGCGGTGCAGGTAGGTCTCAATGAGGACGAGTTCCTCGGGCGTAAGCTGCGAGAGTCCGGGATGGGCCTCGATTTCGCGATCCGAAGTATTCCAGGAGGGGCGCACCTCCGCGGTCGGTTTCTCATGCACAACCACGGTGCCGGCAACGAAATCGCCGAGCCTGCGGCTTTGGCGGTTGCACATCATGCAGACCACGCCCACGCCGTAAACTCCCGGCAGGCCATCCACGGCACGCATCAGATTTCTTCCGATCGCTTCGAAGGTGTTGATGGGACGGCCTGAGTCCTTAATGACGCGGATGCCGGCATAACGCTTGCCCGGGGTTTGTCCTTTCCACAGAGTTTCGAAGAAGGCGAAATATCCCCAGTAGACGGCAAATCCAACGAACACGGCCATCGCTGGGCCCACGAGGTGGGGAAGAAATCTCAGGACCGAATATCCGGCGGGGAGGGTAAACAAAAAGATGAGTCCAGCGATGAGATAAATGGCGCCTTGAATTAGAGTATCGATGGTGAGGGCGAGGAAGCGGCTGCCGATTCCCGCCAGAGGCAACTCGAGAGCAATCTGCTCGGGAGTGTCGATACTGAGTTGGTCCACCGATTTCATTGCCTCAGGTTCCGCAGCCAGGTTCCGCATTCGAGTTCGGCATTCAAGTTCGGCATTCAAGTCCACCATGATTTCTACTCGCTGGCTGGAGAAACGGAAACCCTACTGGAGCGAGCTGGAAACGCTTCTCGATCGAGGCGCGCAAAATGGATTGAAGTCTCTCTCTCGCTCCGAACTGCAGGAACTGAGTCTCCTCTACCGCCAAACGGCGGCCGACCTTGCAGCCATTCGTGAAGATCCTGGTTCCGTGCACTTTGCACGATACGTCAATCAACTCCTGGTTCGCGCCCACAATACCATCTATTCCGGTCGCAAGGCGAGTCCCAGGGCGATATTCTCGTTCTTCTGGCGAACTTACCCGGCGGCTTTCCGCAGAAATCTAAAGCACTGCCTGTTATCCGCTCTCATTTTTGTGATCGCGGGAGTGGTTGGCGCGGCCCTGACGTATCAGAATCCCGATTTCAAAGTGAAGCTTCTCGGGCCCCAGATGGTGGAGACGATTGACCGGCATGAGATGTGGACACACTCGATTGTGGGCATCAAGCCGCTGGCCTCCAGCGCCATCATGACCAACAACATGAGCGTGGCTTTCTCCACCTTTGCGCTGGGCATTACGGCGGGGTTGGGCACCATTTACATGATGGCTTTCAATGGCTTGCTGATCGGTGTGATCGGAATGGCCTGCTGGCTGTCCGGCATGAGTGTGCAACTGTGGAGCTTTGTGGCGCCCCACGGAGTGCTGGAGCTTCCGGCGATTTTTATTGCCGGTGGAGCAGGTTTGCGAATCGCGCAGGGCCTGCTGTTTCCAGGGATCCTGAGCCGTCGAGACTCCCTCGCACGAGGCGGGCTGGAGGCCGTGCAACTTCTTCTGGGGACGGTGCCCATCCTTATCGTTGCTGGATTGATCGAAGCTTTTGTGTCTCCGACGGGGATGCCGATTGGGTTGAAGTTCTCGATGGCGGGGGCGTTGTTCGTGCTGCTTACGGGGTATTTGTTCGGAGTTTCACGAGAATCCAGCCACGCTAAAGTTGATTCCGTTCTTTGATGTGCAAATAGGCGTTCACGAGGACGGGAGAGATTGCGGCAGAATTGACTTCAAGCGCGAGAGCTCCGCGCTCGCGCAGCCGAGCTAAGAGCAATTCGCGGCGGTGAACCATCTCCTGCGCTGCAGCGACTTGATACATCTCAGTCTCGTTTTGTGGTGTTCTGGTCGCCAGTTCGCCCAAGTCCGGTTGACCCATGACGACAAACAGAACCAAATGCCGCGGCATCATCATGGAGGCGGCGTCGATGATTTCTGGCGTCATGGCAGTCTCGGCGAGGTCGGTAAGCCAGACGACGAGGCTTCGCCGTTTCTGTTCGGTGAGTAAGCGCACGGCCATGTGGAGGTGGTCGGCCTCAGAACCCTCCTCGCGAACCAGAGCGAGTTGCTCAATGAGTTGGCGAAGGTGGGCACTGCCTTTGGCAGCGGGAAGCTGCTGACGAATGGCGCGGCCGTAGGCGACTAAGCCTACTCGATCGCCAGAGTAGAGCGCGACCTGAGCCAGACTCAGTGCCGCATTGACGGCGTGATCGAGCTTGCTGAAAGCGCCCACGCGAGCGCGCATCAGGCGGCCCGAGTCGATGACAATCCAAACGGTTTGGCTGCGTTCGATCTGATAAACCCGGGTGACCAGTTTTCCGCGACGTGCGGCGGCGCTCCAGCAGATGTCGCGATATTCATCGCCTGGCTGATATTCGCGAAGACTCTCGAACTCACGGCCGATGCCGCGTACGCGGGCGTGGCGTTTTTCCATGGCAATTTGGCGGCTGCGCAGGAGGTAGATGGAATGGCGTTTCGCTTCTTCCAGGTTGGGATAAACCCGCACCGTCTGGCCGACGGGAGCTCGTACCCACTTTTCGGCGATGCGCAGGATGCTTCGATAGCGTACATAGCAATCGCCGAGCACCGCGTCCCCTCGTTGCGCCGGGCAGATGCGATAAGTCGCGGTGACTTCGCTACGCGGTCCGGTTTTGAGCGTAAGAGTGGAAGGTTCACTCCGCAGTTGCAGAGGGACCGTGTCGACGAGTGTGGCAGCGATGGTTTTGTCTGAGGAATTAATGAAAGTGAGATAGAGATCGGCGGGGATCGAGAGCGCCAGCGGCGAGCGCCAAATTCGTTTCACAGAAAGTTGCGCGGGACTCGGCAGCTGCGCGAGGTCGGCGAGCCAAGCCATCACCACGAGAAGGTCCCAGGCAAGCAAGGCGTAAACGAATCGAAGATCGACGAAGGCGGGAACCAGCCAGACCATCCCCACAAAAAGCATCATGAAGAAACGCTCACCAAAAGCTATGCCCACTCGCTTGTAAGCGTGCGCGGCCGCCTCCACTTCGGAGGGGACCAGCCTGCCCAGACTCTTCACTTCGGGACCTCGACGGCGCGCAAGACTTCTTCGAGAACCTGGTCGGGGGTGATGCCTTCGAGATCGGCCTCCGGGCGGAGGATGATGCGATGACGAAGCACGGGACGGGAAGACGCTTTGATGTCGTCTGGAATGACGTAATGGCGTCCGTCCATCGCGGCCACTGCCTTCGAGACGGCCATAAGGCTGACTGCGGCGCGGGGACTGGCGCCGAGCGACAACGAGGGCCACTCGCGCGTGCGCCGGGCGATGTTCACGATGTAGCTGAACAAGGCCTCCTCGACGGTAACCGATTTAAGTTCGATGCGAGCCTGCTCGAGCAATCCGGCTGCAACGGGCTCGAGCTTCATCTTTTCCAAGTCGCGGGAGTCGAATCCGTTCTGCACGTTGGCGAGCAGACGGACTTCATCCTGCAGCGCGGGATATGGAACCTGGAGCTTCAAGAGGAAACGGTCGAGTTGAGCCTCTGGCAGCGGGTAGGTGCCTTCGAATTCAACGGGATTCTGGGTTGCGAAAACGGTGAAAAAAGGAGAGAGCGGGTGGCCGATTCCATCGATCGTGACCTGCTGCTCTTCCATGCACTCAAGCAGTGCCGCCTGCGTGCGCGGCGGCATGCGATTGACCTCATCAACCAAAAGCAAATCGGTGAACACGGGCCCGCGGTGAAGTTGGAAGGAACTGGTTGCGAGATTCAAAACATTGGTGCCGATAATATCCGCGGGCATGAGGTCAGAGGTGCATTGAACCCGCTGGAAGCGGAGCGTCATTAATCGGGAGAGGGTCTTGACGGAGAGGGTCTTGGCGATACCGGGAACGCCCTCCAGAAGAACATGGCCGCGACAAAGCAGTGCCATGACACACTGGTCGCGCAGTTCATCCTGGCCGACGACGACTTTGCCCATCTCGTTGCGAACGTGTTCTACCAATTGCGGGACTGCCTCGATCAAGCTTTCTCCTTCCGAATGCTCTGAAACAGTTTCAGTTGAGCTGCATACCCGTCGAGTTCCTGCAGCAAATGCAGGGCTATGGGAGCTGTCAGATAAGGATCGAGGCTGGCGGATTCACACTGCTTCACAGTGGCAATGAACTCATCTCCGGCGAGGCCCCAACGAACATGGATCGCCGCTGCCAGAGACTCGACGGAAGTGTCCCCTGCGACACCTAGCCGGTGCGTGAGCCAGTAACGAAAGCGACGGTAGCAAATATCGACAGCAATCGAAGGCGTGCCAGCACGTTGGTAGAGCCCACCGAGAGTCTCGACGAACTCAATCGGAGAGAGGCGCGTTTCAACGGCTGGCACACAGGTGGGACCACTGCGGCGGGAAAAAGTGGCGACGACCGCAGCGGCCAATAGAACCAGCTGAAACAGCAGCCACTTCACCGGAGAATGAACGATCGAGGCAGCAAGTGTTTGGCGATAGCCGTGGACGTATTCGTCAAAGAGAATTTCGTTTGGGTTTTTCGGTTGATCGCCCGGATCTTGGTTGCGCGGTTGTTGATCGTTCAAACAAGCGAGAAAGAACTCCAGATTGCCATTCTCTTTGAGTCCAGCGTTGGTGAGAGGTGTGGCGGAGGCCCACCACAAGACCTCGCCCCGGCCGAACGGGTACTTCACAACCAGCGTATGCTCCCCGTCGCCATAGAGCGGGTACGCTGCGGAAACAGTGCGCCAATAGGCCTGCGGCGCCAGCACAATCTGCGGGGCGGCCCGAGTAATGCGGGAGGGCGAAAGAGAGAAAGCAGCTTTCGACGTCGTGCTGGGCAGCACTTCGGGGAAAGAATCGTTCTGCGGCAGAAAAGCCCCGCCAAACATTCCTGTAGCGAGGACGTGGCCGCCTTCAGCGATAAATGTCTTCAGGCGTTCGCGCTCTTCGCGGGTGGGAGCTTCGTCCGGTTCGGCGAGGATCAGCGTTTTCGCTTGAGTTTTCCCGAGTGGAAGATTGTTGAGAGGCTGCTCCCAGCGCTGAACTTTATATCCCGTATCAGAGAGCAGAAGATATGCGGCTTTGGCTCCGCCGGAGGCCGTGGAATAGCTGCTGGGATCGTCAGCTTGGCCGGGCTCGGCTGAATCGAACAACAGCGCGATTGCGATCAGGAGAACGAATACGAATCCCGCGCCGAGCAGAAGATTGCGGTCTGTCCCGCTCAGCTGGGGTGACATCCGAGCCTTTCCAAAGCTTGCATCATCTGCGAGAAGGAGGCCGCGTCCGCCTGCTGTTTGGCATACCAGGTGAGCTCAAACATGCGGGTAATCGAGCCCAAAGTCTCACGATCTTCACTTGCGTTCGATAACATGCGCAGGTACTCGCGTGGAGTGCGGGCGCGATCCGGCCGCCAGGCGCCATTCAGTTCGAGGAATGAAATTCCGGCCCAATAGGCAAGATGAATGGCCTCGCGCCAATTATCCTGTGCGGCGGCTCTCCGCGCCTCCTCGAGCCATACAGTCCAACTCTGGGCCGAAGCCGGAAGATTGGCGGGCATTATTTTTTCGCGTTTGCTAGCGGACCTGATTTGACGATAGACGATGAATCCGAGAGTCAGGACCGCGAGGCCGATCAGGCCATAGACAAAGAGCTTGCTGATGGTTGGGATCGAGGACGAACCAAAGATCGATCGCAAAGCTCTCAGGAGTGCGGCGATCAGTCTCTGTTTTAGGCGGTCGAAAAAGGTTGGTCCGCGAACCGCCCGAAACTCTGGCCGAGCCAGAATAGAAGCGAGGTTCGCTCGGCTATTGGAAACGTCCAGCGGAGGATTCTCGAAGCCGTCGAGATCGCTACGCAGGTTTTGAATCCGGGTACGGATGGCCCTTCCGGCGGTCACAGTTTTCTCCTGTTCAAACCGGCGGATGTCGCGCTGCAGGCCTTCGGTCGAGATCTCAAAATCGCGCGGATCGGCGTGAACCCTCCATTTCTGCGGCATGTGCTGCAGAACGTCAGGCACGGGGCCTCCCGAGCCGTCCAACTCTTCTGTAGCGAGCAGAAGCTGATCGAGTTGAGCGCGATACTCAGTGACGGTGAGCGTGCCAGATCGGGAATCTGCCCGGCACAACGAAGTGGCAATCACGAGAGCAGCGAGAATGAGATGGCGCATCATGCGAGCTTCACGCCGAGGCACCGTGGAGGACGGGCGCATCGAGCGTGGTCATCATCAGTTGCAGGTCAAATGCCTCTTTGCGCACGCGCTCGTCAAAGTAAACCAGCGAGAAGGCGATGGTTGCCAGAGGGCCCACCAGACATTCGGAAACGAATGTAGCGACCAGCGCTGCTACCCGCCATTCTGTTCCGACGACTTGCAGGGCAAAAATGCTTTTCACGCCAGCGGCGATTTCAATCGGCCAACGGAGAAGAAGACTAACCGCAATGCTCAGAACCAGGAACAACAACCAGATAACAAAGATGCGGCCGCGGTTTCCCCGGGTCAATTCGCCGCTGCGCGCCATGGAATCTCCGACGCTCTTGTTTTCCAAAACCTTCACCGGGATGGCCAAGGACCACCGCAACATAAGCAGAACACCGGGAACGATGAAGGCGATGCAGGCCAGGCCCACGAGAAATCCCACGGAAAGAGAAACCCCGATCACGCCTACAATCTGGTGTTTCACTCTCGAAAATGAATCCATCACGCCTGCCGGTCGATCGAGATGAACCTGCGAAACTGCGATCACGGTTGCGGCTTGCGAGGTGGCGGAAGCGACGATGCTCAAGATAGCCGCCGCCAAGCCCAAAAAAACTCCCGTGAGCACCCTGGACAATTCGAACGCGCCACCTGCCGGAGTTTGAAACTCAAGGGTCATGCATTGGAAGGCGAGAACAAGAAGATGCGGCAGGGCGAAGATTGCCAGGAACAATACGAAGTGTGCCCTGTAAAGAGAAAAAGTTCGATCGAGCAATTCGCCGGTTGTAAGGGGCCTGAGCACGGTCGCCACGAGTAGCCTCCTCAAGCTTAAGAACTTGCCCGGCATGGTAGCACAATGCGCGCCAGGCGTGGCTTCCTTTGGAATCCGTTACGGTCTCTGATTCACCGCTTGCTCCAGATCATCGGCGGCCTTGCCGATTGCGGCCGCGACGTTCTCTAGCACTTGGCCGACCATGGGAATTTGAGCGTCCGCTTCTTTCCATTTTTCCTGATCCATGTATTCGCGAACCGCCGCGATCGGCTTGGCTCCGTAACCGGTGTAAGCACCGGGAGCGTAGACCTGATGCTTGAACCATGGGCGCTCCGGCAACCCTTTTTCGGTCAAGAAGCTTCTCTGAATCTGAATGATTTCTGCATTCAGCGCGGCAGTCGTCTGAGCGGGCAAGGCATTTCCGCCAGCCTCCCATTTGGAAAACGCTGCCTGATAACGTTCCGCACTCTTTTTGACGGCTTCCATGCCATTCTTCAGCGGAGCAAAGTTCATGAACGGAGGAACCTGCTTGGCCGGCGGTGGCACCGAGGTTTTACGCGGATCGGCCGTCGCCGAGAAGACGCCTTCTTTCAGTTCCAGGTTTCGTTCGGTGATTTCGTCCTGCTTGTCCTTCAGCAACTTTTCCAGGTCTTTGACGTAGCTTTCGATCGTTTCCGCTTCGGCGGTGTACTCGTAAGGAATCAAATCCGCATCCGCCAGTCGCATGACTGTGGTTCCGCCGGTTTCAGCGAGTGCGCGGCCATAAGAAAAATCGGTATCGACAAACTTGGTGTACCAGTAAAAATCGTCGTAAATGGAATGGTACGAGTCAGCATCGTTCTCTCCGCCATAACCGAGGTTGAGGGAGGAAATGCCCGCGTGGTCCATGAATGCCGTGTAGTCCGAACCATCTCCCAACGCGTTAATCCGAACGTCGTTACTTTTTCTGATCTCCGATCGCTCCTCGGCGTTGTGGGCGCGAGCAATCTGCTGCAGACGCGCCCGTTGCTGGACGGGAATGTGCTTTTCTGGATCTTGAATATCACGAGCTACATCGTTAATGAGGTGTTGCAAGTCATGCGTACCTCCGGCGTGGAAGAATCCTCGGCCGTTGCTGTCGGAATTGATGTAAGCCACGGCGTGCTTTTGCAGTTCGTCCCCATGAGTTTCGACCCACTCCGTTGAGCCCAGCAGGCCGGGTTCCTCGCCATCCCACGCGCAAAGGATAATCGTCCGCTTCGGATTCCATCCTTGCCTGTGAAGTTCGCCGAAGACGCGCGCTTCTTCCAAAACCGCGACCATTCCCGAGATTGGATCGTCCGCGCCATTCACCCAGGCATCGAAATGATTGCCCCGAATCACCCATTCATCGGGAGCGTCGGAGCCGCGCAGGGTTGCGATCACGTCATTCACTGGCTTCAAGTCCCAGTTGGACGTGACTTTCAAGTGAACTTTGGCGGGACCGGGGCCGACGTGATACGTGATCGGCAACGCTCCTCGCCAGCCCTCTGGCGCAACCGGCCCCTGCAAGGCAGAAAGCAGAGGCAGAGCATCGCCCCAGGAAATTGGAAGAACCGGAATCTTGGTGATGGTCTTCGCATCTTTGATCGCAAGCCGTTTGGCATCAGCCGTGGCGCCAACTCCGGGCGTCAAAGGGTCACCGGGATAATCCGTATCCATGACGCTGCCACGCTGCACGCCTTCGCGCGGCCGCCAGCCACCCTTGGGATAATCGTCGCCGTTGAAGAAGCCGTCGTCTTTCGGATCGGAATAAATAATGCAGCCAATCGCCTGATGTTCAGCTGCGACTTTGGGTTTGATGCCACGCCAGCCTTCCCCATAGCGAGCGATCACGATGGCGCCCTTGACGGAAATTCCCAGACGGTCGAGTTGCTCGTAGTCTTCGCGGTTGCCATAGTTCACATAGACGAGCGGCGCGGTCACGTCTCCGTCGATGGAGTATGCGTTATAAGTAGGCAACTGCTCGGCGGTTTGATTCGAAGTCGGATCGCCGGGAACCGGGGGCTCCTGTAATTTCGCTCGGAACTTTGTGGGTTCAAGCATTTCAACGATGCGCTCTTTGGGCGTCGGGAAGAGCACGGTGAAGGTTTCGATGTGTGCGTCAAATCCCCATTCCTTGAACCTGGCGAGGATCCACTCTGCATTGTCCTCGTCGTACGGAGAACCAACGTGATGTGGACGCGCGCTTAGGCGCTGCATGTTCTGACGCAGGTTATCGGGCGCGATAGCGGCCTGCATTTTCTTCTCCCAGTCCCGCTCCTTGGGGGAAGATTGCGAGGAGTAACCGGCAAGCGGCGAAGTCTCGGAAGAGGCGGTGGGCGAGGATTGTGCCAACGAAAGTTGCGTGATGCTCAGCAGTGCCAGATAAACGACAAAAGAACGCAGTGAAGTCAAAAGAGAACCTCCCTGGAATGCGGAGTATGGAACGACACCAACTAAAATCACACAGCGACGCCGGAAGACAGGCGAAGGTTACGCCGCTCGAAGGCAGGCGACCCGGTCTTGAGTTCGTCTACTTGATTGCGCCAGTTCAGCAGACGCAGCAGTCGAAAATCAAGTCCCAGGCCAAGATCCTCAGCCAAAGAAGTTTCAGAGATTGGCCCCGGGGATGCGTCTTCACGGGTGCGAACAGCTCCGATCATGGCTTGCCCAAATGGCCGGAACCTGCCAATCGACCCACCTCCGCGCCGGCCGAACAAGAAATTAATCTGCGTAACTCCGCCGTACCGTCCGCTGAAATCGGCGATCGTTCCGAAATAGCGCAGATACATTTTCTCCACCGAGGCGTTCCTTCCGCCCAGGCTTGAAGCCTTGCGGGAAAACGTATCGCAGGGAGTTGCGGCGCCTGAGAATACCACTTCGCAATGAGAAACACCCGCGTGAGTGTATCCGAAAAATGCATTTCCATGATTCGGGATCTGCGACTTCGGGGCCTCCACAGTGCTTCGCGCAGTTTTCTGATCCGTGAAGGTACCTAATCCTTGCACTTCGCGAGAGGCGCGATACCAGGGGTGCTCGCCGTGAAGCATATTGGCGCCGCTGCGGATCGGATTGAGAGCAACGCGGACGGAGTCAATCAGAAAGCGGTTCTGCGTAGACTCCTCGACACGGCGAACAACCTTCTTGTCCAGAAAATCTTCCCCGATGAGCCAACCGGTGCCACCGAGGGGCGTCATCACAACATCAATCTGGCTCACGCGGGTATAGCAATGGTTCGTGTTGCACGGGAATGATCCATTCGCATTCCACGGCGCCCTGTCCTTGGTACCGTACGTCTCGACTGTGACCTCGCTAGGGCCAAGATTCCACTGCGTACTATAAACGGCATTCCACAACGCAGCCTTCAGGCGGCTTTTCCAATAGGCCTTGGTACTGGAGAACTCTAGTTTCTGAGACTTCGGATCGTTTTGAATCTGGATAAAGCCGGTCAGAGCCCCTTGAATCGGATGCCCCACATAGCCGAACCAGTTTGGGTCGCCGTCCGTCGCTCCACCCGGAATGCGTCCAAGTGGAGAGGGACTGCTTGCAGTCGCGCCAATAGTGATTAAACGGCACTCCGTTTTCAGACACCACCCATTGGAAGTCAGTGTGCACAACGTATGCCTGCTCGATGACAAGAAAGGTGAACGATTCGGTCAAGGCACGAGCCCAGTGAAAATGCTGCTGGCCGGATTCTGCAGAGGTTCCGCCAGTCGCATCGTCGACTGGAGCCGCGAGGAAACTTTGGCCGCTCGACGCTTCCTCGTACCCGCTGGTTAAAGCATGTTTTGCAAGCTTGCGAGAGCTGGAATCGCACTTTTGCCGACCGGAGTGCAATCTTTGAATGGGTTAGATGTTGTGGCGCGTCCATAGGGGAAAAGTTGGCCGAAGGCGGAGGCAGGCCCGAGGAACAGGAGACCAGCTAGACGATGCGGCACGTGGAGCCCCGGAAGCAGAATGCAATCATGCGGGCTTTTGCGAAAGGGTCCAGAATTCCCGAGATTGTTTTTGGCCAAAGAAAGCGGCGCGGGGAGTCGGATCGAATGGACGTTTCTTGTGCGGACAAACAGAACCGACGCATGACGCTTAATGATCCGCTCGTCCCTCTTTCTGACGCGTGATCTACGTATCAGTAGGCATTCCTGCTGGTGAACATGCGGAGCAAAGTCATGGTGATGATTTGCAGATCGAAGGTTAAGCTCCAGTTGCGAAGGTAATACAAATCGTATTCCACCCGCTTGGCAATGGATGTGTCACCGCGCCAGCCATTCACCTGAGCCCAGCCGGTGATGCCGGCCTTAAACAAGTGGCGAGAGTTATATCGATCGAACTCTTTTAGAAATCGCTCTACGAAAAAGGGGCGCTCCGGGCGCGGACCGACGATGCTCATCTCGCCTCGTACAACGTTGAGAAATTGGGGCAATTCATCGAGGTTGGTTTTGCGCAAAAAAGTACCGATTCTGGTTCGTCGCGGATCTTTTTCGCAGGTCCAACGCGTATTTCCCTCTTCGGGGCGGCCCACCTTCATGGTGCGGAACTTGAACATTCGGAAGACGCGTCCGTTCAAGCCCACGCGTTCTTGAACAAAAAAGACTGGGCCGCGACTGCTCAATTTTATGGCTAGGGCGATGAGCAGGGTAATTGGGAGGGTGACCAACACAATGATGGCTGAGAAGGCAACATCGAAGATGCGCTTTTGGAAGAGGTAAGGACCAGTCTCCGCCAAAGTGGGACGGAGATCGAGCATATGAATTCCGCCCAAGTCGATGAGGCGATCACGGAGAACGACTCCTTCGCCAAGATCGATGACGACTCGCGTGGGAACGCAGAGTTTTTCCAGGGCGGGCGCGATCTTCTGAACATCGCTCAGGCGAGCGGCCGGCAAAGCGATAATGATGTCGTTGATCGAGTTCCCGTTGGAAAATGTCGGAATCTGATTTAATTCGAAGACCGGCCCGTCGACAGCAATTTCCTGATCCGGAAGCCGCACAAAACCTACAATCCTGCAAGGGAGCACCTCGCCATGAAGCAGCGACGCCCCAACACGCCGCGCGAAACGATCGGTGCCAACCACCAGAATCTTGACTTCGTTTCTACCTTCTTTGCGCAGTAGTTCGAGAGATACGCGGAAGCCGATACGGGCGATGGTCGCCAGCACGAAGAGGGCGACTGCACTGATCGCGATGACGAGGCGCGAATAGCTCGCTTGTCGGTATAGAAATCCCGCCGCCATCACTACGGCGTAGGTGAACGCCAATGCTTCCAGCAGTCGACGGCTCTTCCGGCCGGGAGAGTACAACTGCTCCACGTTCCACAGACCAGACTCTTCCGCTGCAATCGCCCAAACAATCGTCGTCAGCAGTACAATGCCCCAGTACGAGGGCAGCCCTGCCGGAGTTGGTCGGGAAATCAAAAAATTGAACCCGAATCGCACCTTGACTGCGATGAAATAGGCACAAGCAGGCAACAGCAACGTCAGGATTCTCAGATATAAACGTACGAGACTAAGGCGACTGCGAATCATACAATTTCACTTCTGCCCCCTGAAACGACATTATGAATGCATACCCATCGTCTTTGTCTAGCCCCTAGTCATATGCTGGGTAAGCGTCGGATGCTGCTTGAGGATCCTCGGTTGGAAATAACCCGAGACCAAGCACAAGGTTGCGTGAATTATGTAAACTTGGGTTACCATCGTGCTTAAAACCACCGGTTCAAAGAAATTGGACTCCTCGGGATGTCGAAATCGGACAGTGAGAGGATGGCGTCATGGCTGACTCGCTGGTGTACTAACGGGAGAATGCGAATGTTCGAACAGCTTGCGCGGTTCAAACATAATTTGCACGGCCGCTGTCACGTTTGTGGAGTAATTAGACTGTATCACAGGAAAGAGCCTGCGTCATGTTGTGCCCAAACGGAGACTCCCAGATTGGAACGGAGCCAGCATTCGCTGGACACCCCCAGGTCGGTCAAGGTCCCACCGTCCGGAATGAATTGAGGGCTGACTTTTTGGTGCCTGAAATTTAGCTCAATTTTGCTCTTAGGATTAAGCCAGATAGGTTGCCCATGCGTCCGCGCCTTGACCCTCTCTGCCGATCCAGCTTCCGATCAAATTTCCGTTGTTTGTGTAGCCGCTCTTGAAGCGGTCGTTATCATAGAAGAAACCGTGTTCTACCGTGGCTCCGCCTCCCGGCGCGTCCGTATAAACCCTTCCACACGCAAGCTGAGCTTTGAAATTCCTGGCACTCGAGACAAGTAGAGACCGGAGGTGAGCGCAGCCTTGTTCTAAGCTAACCAGGGGTTGGGTTCATCGTCGGTAAACGCATCGGCATAATTGGTTAACAGGAGCCAAAAGGGGAATAAGCGTCCTTCCCAGTTGAACACGACCGGGATGAAATGGTTTCGCCCCCAGGCCAACCTGACTCAGAGAAGTTGCCTACTGTGTTAGTTGAGTTTGCCACAGAACCACCCCCAAATCATTGGTCTGAAACCTTCCGCGAAAAGCCCTTTGGCCAAAAGGACAACTGGACCGCAGAAGTTACGTTCGACTGTCTGGTTGTCGCAATCACTGGAAAATTCCACATCTCGTATTGCACGGAGGCGGAGAGGCTGAAGCTGGAGCGCGGCCAAAACTCGGCGCGGACGCTCGCGTCGGCCAATGTGCCCCCATTGGGTATCAATTCGTGACTGACTTTCTGATGCCGGAATCCAAATTGGAGTTTGTTGCGTGGACTGAACCAATAGGTAGTCCAGGCCTGGGCGCCTTGGCCCTGGCGTCCCATCCAACTCCCCATCAGATGACCGGCATTCTGAAAGCCGGTGATCCAAGCTGCATCCCAGTAGAAAGCGCCGAATGCGACGTCCCCTCCACTGCTGGGAGGATCGGTATACCCACCCTCCACGCGGAAATCCAGTTTCGGGATTTTGGGTAGCCGGGGAATGTAAATTCCACCCAGCCAGGCGGCTACGTCGGGGCCAAGAAGCGGAGTAATTTCGTCATGTTCGGCCAAGCCTTCCGCGTAGAGAGTCATTCCCTCGCGGAGTCCGGGGATCCGATAACTGAAATCCATTCCGGATCGG
>JBEKUD010000077.1:0-24746 GCA_049515395.1 Candidatus Sulfotelmatobacter sp.
AGAGCTTGAAGACCGTGGTGGTCTATCTTGTGAGATCGCTCGGACTTATGCCCGAACCGATTTCTCACGACTGGCACGTTCAACCTAGTTGTCAAAGACCGAATCGCGGTCCGCCGAGGCGGTGCGAATTCAGTCCAGGCGAACTCGCTCATAGAGCGACTCCGACTGTCCTCGAAACTTGATAAACATACAGTGCGGCGAAAATCCCGTCAATCATCGCTTCCCACAGAATTTCCAGATGATTTCCACATCAGGAATTCTTACTGAGCGAGGGCAGGAGAGCGGCCAGCTAAAAACCAACAGAAGCAGGCTCCTCACGATAAGACCGTTCGGAATGACAAACTTTCTGTAATCCTTGCGGCCAAGCCGTTCGGAATGACATGGCTTCTTGGCGGGGGCGCTCACGACAGCACGCAACCGTATGGTCTTCCGATCGGAGACAAACGCCACTTTTCGGCGCACGCCGACACGGAAGACAAGAAATTGAGAAAAGATCCTTTGGAGGTCCTTGCTTTGAAGGTACCCTTCGGAACGCCTTTACGTACGGTCAGTTGCTTTCCGAATGAAGTCCCGTGGCCGGGACGATTGAGAACTTTAAGCCGCTCTCTGAATATTAGATGCCGGACGAGACCGAGAGTTTCACAAATACGACCGGCTTAGCCACACGTCTGCTCTCGGTGAATTCTTTATAGCAGATCAATGCAAGAAAGCGCAAGGGGGAATTTAAGAAATGCGTGGGTTACCACTTTGGTCAGCCTGAACTCCGGAATCACTTCAAATCAGCGAAGCAGCCCTTCCCCCCACCTCCGATCGAACGGTAAAGCTCTGAGCTGTAATTCTTGCAGCAGGGTGCATTGGGGAGCGAGGCACTCGCGCCACAGGCGTCTGGGGACTAGCCATGTTAGGGTGGGTGTGTCAAGCTGAGGGATATGAAAAAACAGGCGTCGGACCAATCATTTCATGATCGGCGGTATCAGGAGCGGAAGCGGGCGGAGGCGGCCAAGAAGCCGGTGCAGAAGAAAGTGGTTCGGGAGGAATCAGGCCGCGAAGTCCCTCCCGTAAAGCAAGATCAATAAGTTTTGGGTATGGCCCCGCGACGCAAAGACCTTCGAGCTTCGCTCGAATGGACAGCCGAGGGCGGCTGTCCCCACATCAAACGGCCCCCTCTCGGTTGACTCCCCTCACTCATGTTCTGTAGATTCTGTTTGAACTGAAAGTATTGCTATGGCCAACTTGACTGGCGTGCAGCAGAAATACATTCTGCACTGGGGTGAGATGGGGACGAGGTGGGGGATCAACCGAACGGTGGCGCAGATCCATGCGCTGCTGTATTTGTCGCCGCGGGCGCTGCCGGCGGAGGAGATTGCGAAGACGCTGAGCGTGGCGCGGTCGAATGTGAGCACATCGATCCGGGAGCTGGAGACTTGGGGGATTGTGCGGGCGGTGCATGTGCTGGGCGACCGGCGGGAGCATTATGAGTCGATGAAAGATGTGTGGGAGATGTTCCGGCTGGTGATTGAGCAGAGGAAGCGCAGGGAGATCGATCCGACACGAGAGATGTTGCGGCGGAGTTTGGAGGAGTTGGACCCGAAGGAAGCGGGGGCCGATTTTACGCGGGAGCGGCTGGCGGCGATGGCGGGATTTTTTGATGCGGTGACGGAGTTACACGATCAGATGAAGAGTCTGCCGACGGGGACGGTGCGGAAGTTGCTAAGGATGGGGACGAAGGTGGGGAAGGTCAAGACGTAGGGTGAGCAAACAAATGAGTAACGCTGAGATTGATGTGCGAGGCCTGATGCGTTCGGTGAATGCCGTTCTGGATCATGGAATCGACGACTTATATTAGGACACGAGACAATCCAGAGTTGAAGAAAACAGCGACTATTACTGGGATTGTCCCGATTCGCAAATTTATGTCAAAGAGTCCCGTTGGCCTTGATGTCGGTCGTCTCAGTAATGGTGTTGATTTTGTGAAACGAATCGAGCGCGGGCAGGCGGTGATGTCTCTTACCATTTGGTACAAGTTGCGCCGTTACTTAGGTACATCGCAGAGAAGGTAAAGAAGTGACTTCCAAGAGGGTAGGGCTGCTTCGACTGCGCGCTGCATGACAAATGGACTTTATTTATATCACGAGGTGGTTACGGAAATGGCGCAGGACGAGCAGAAAAAAATTTGGGTGACGTTGACGGGGTTGCCCTTGACGATTGAGTTGGAATGGCCGTTTCATCGGTCGACATCGGGGGCGGATTTTTGGGTGCTGCATGGGGACATCCGGCTGGAGAATTCGGAGGGGTTGCATGCGCCGGTGGCGGTGAATTTGTCGGCGACGGTGCGGGAGGTGCTTCCGTCGCTCGAACCGAAGGATGCCGAGGCTCCGGTGATTAACGCGTTGCGCAAGGAAGTGGACCGGAGGCAGATTGAGTTTGTGAAATCAGGGAAGCTGTTGCCGGTGGCGTTTTCCAGCCGGCATTATGACTTCAAGCGACAGAAGTGGGTATTTGGGAAAGCGGCGGATGATGCGATCGCGATGTTTGTGCAGCGGAAGGTTTATTGGGAGACGAAGGTCAGTGGAGAGAAGCGAGTTTGGATTGGGGATCCGACGGACGCGCAATATCTGGAGACGACGCCGGGACATTTGCTGGAAATTGCGGGGCGACTGGTGGCGGGAGATGGGCTGGTGCGGATCGAAGGAGGGCGGGCGGAAGCAACTGCGGGGCTGATGGGGCAGGCGGAGCGATTTGAGGCCGCCAGGCGAACGGCGATGGAAGAGTTGGAGAAGAAGCACGCGTTTGAGCGGGGGTAGAAAGAACAGTTCTCGCTTCTCAGTGCCCCTCGGGCGTCGGGGGCTAAAGCTCTTCCTCCTAGCAGATTACTACGCGGCGCCGAAGGGCCGCTCTTCCACGTTCATGCACGCATTCTTCTGCGTTACCGTACGCGTTCCTCTTTTCGCTCCTCAGCTTTCGATGAACGGCGAGAGAAAAGTCCCCAGCAAAACCGCGGTGCGATGGCGTAGTTTACCTGGACCATGACGATCGCGGCGATGCTCCAGTAAGTGTTGATGAAGCAGAGGGCGGCGCCAGCGGCGTAGAGAGATTGGGCGATGACGATGCGGCGGATTACGGCGGGATGGATTTCGGGCGGAAGGTCGTCGACCAGTAGGTGGGCGCGGGTGGCGTAGCTCCAGCTCCAATAGAGTGTGAGCCCGAGGAGCAGTATATTGCTCCAGTAGACCAAGAGCGCGGTGCGGTAGCGGATGAATTCGGCGAGAAGCGATGTGGAGAATGGCGTGAGCGTGATGGCACACAGAAAGCCGATGTGGATCCAGGCAAGATTGCGGTCGGAGCGGGCGAAATAGTTGAGTTGAGTTTGCTGGCCGATCCAGAAGATGCCGTTGGTCATAATGCTCATGAGGAAGACGAGCAGGCGCGGAGAGAGTGCGATGAGGATGCGGCGGAGGTCGTGCTCGGAGTGGACGGCCTCGGCGGCGGGGACGCGAAGATCGAGGACAAGAAGCGTCATGGCTACCGCGAAGATGCCATCGCTGAGCGCGGCGATGCGGTCCACGCTTTGGCCGGCAACACGGTTGTAGAGTGAGTGCATCTAACCGGAGTTTAGCATTTGGGCTGTGAGCACGCAGCCGTAGGGAAGCGAGCCAAACCGGCGATTATTGTGTCGCAAAGAACCCTTCGCCGCGCACAGAACGCTTGCTCGGAATGACCATGAGGCCAGAGGCCGGTGAGAAAGGCCGCACGGTTGGCGGAGAGTAGGTTAGCGGAATGCCACATAACATTGCTTGGGGGCGGGACCGGGCTTGTGGCGCGTCTGTGATGGTGTGTTTGCTGGTGGTGATTAGCTGGGGAGCGGCATGGGCTCAGGGGACTGAACCGCAGCAAAATGCTCCTCAGAATTCTGCCCAGGCTCCCGGGAAAGAGCTTCCGGATGCGCCGGAAGAGAGCAAAAAAAAAGAGAGCGCGAATCCGGTGCAGCAGGTCCAGGACAAGACGAAGCAAGCTGTGGACATGACGAAGGACGTGGCTACGGCGGGGCTGCTTAAGGCTCGAGATTGGGAGTCTTCGCGGATCGCCGGAATTTATGTGGGCAAGAACCGGAAGCTGGTTACGCTGACGGCGGAGCAGCGGAAAGAGATTTATTTGAAGCAGACGCTGACCACTCCGGAGGCTTACGTGAAGCGAATGTTCGGAGCACTGATTGACCAGGCGAGCGGAACGCCGCGGCAGTGGCAAGGTGGGATGGGTGGATTTGGGGAGCGGTGGGCGTCGCGGGAAGGACAATTTATTACGGCGAATTCGCTGGCGGCGCTGGGCAATGCAAAGCTCGGATATGAAGTGAGATATGACCGGTGCAAGTGTGAGGGATTGTGGCCGAGAACGCGGCATGCGTTCATCAGAAATTTGCTGACGTACGACCGAAGCGAGGAGCATTTGCGTCCGCAGTGGGCGTTGTACGGAGGAGCGTTGGGCGGAGGGGCGCTGTCGACGGTCTGGAAGCCGGGATCGCAGAATGCGTTGACCAATGGAGCGTATGGAATGCTGGGGCAGCTGGGGTATGGGACGCTGCTTAATTTTGTCACGGAGTTTGCGCAGGAGATTAATCGGAAACAGGGAGTGAATTAGTGTAGTGAGCTGCAGCGCTGCAGCAGTGTCCGGGGTTGGAGCAATGGCGGTAGAGACGAAAAGGGGTTCCTCCCTTCGTTTCGGAATGACAAAGTTACGAGATTCGGAATGACGAAGCTAGAGGGTCGCGAACCTACCAAGATTCGCCATCCGAAGCGGGCGAGACCGCCCGCTCCACACAACCAACCACACAATTACTGCAGCAGGCCTTCGTTAGCCGGCGGTTCTTCCTCCGGCGCTAACACTACGGCGGCGGCCACGCGGTCACCGGGTTCCATGTTCAGGAGGCGAACGCCTTGGGCGTTGCGGCCGGACTCGCGGATGGTTTTTGAATCCATGCGAATGATTTTGCCGTAGTGGCTGATCAGCATGACTTGAGAATTTTCGTCGACAAGGGCAATGGCGACCACTTTCCCGACACGTTCGGTGGTCTTGACGTTGATGACGCCTTTGCCGGCGCGGTTGGTGAGGCGGTATTCGTCGGCGGGAGTGCGCTTGCCGTAGCCGTTCTCGGTTACGGAGAGGATGAGCGTCCCTTTCTGAGTTAGATCCACTGCTTCAGCACTTTCCGATGTTCCGGGCGTCGATGCGGCGGCTTTGTCCACGGGATCCTCGCCTGGAGCGGGCGCACCAATGGGGGCTGCTCCGGGCTTCGGAGTTACCGTCATGCCGACAACGTAATCGCCTTCCTCCAGATGGATGCCATTGACGCCATAGGCGGCGCGGCCCATGGGTCGGACGTGGCTCTCGTCGAAGCGAACGGCCATGCCTTCGTGAGAGGCGATGAAGACGAT
This sequence comes from Candidatus Sulfotelmatobacter sp., assembly GCA_049515395.1. Lineage (GTDB taxonomy): Bacteria > Acidobacteriota > Terriglobia > Terriglobales > Acidobacteriaceae > Sulfotelmatobacter. The sequence continues at coordinate 5,430 of JBEKUD010000077.1, forward strand.
TTGATCGCCGTTGGTGATGCGGGCAGCGACCAGTTCGTCCCCGTCTTCGATGTTGATGGCGTTGATGCCGTTGGAGCGGACGTGCATGAACTCGCGCAGTTCGGATTTTTTCACCAGGCCGTTGCGAGTGGCGAAGAAAATATATTTGTTTTCTTCTTCTAAATTGCGCACGGCGAGCATGGTGCGCACGGTTTCGCCGGGCTGCAGGCCGATGAGGTTTCCGATGTGCTTGCCTCTGCCGGCAGCACTGACGTCGGGGATTTCGTAGACCTTGAGCCAGTAAACACGCCCCTTGTTGGTGAAGATCAGAATGTAGGCGTGGGTCGAGGCGATGAACAGATGCTCGACGAAATCCTCGTCGCGCGTCTTCATGCCGGTGCGCCCCGTTCCACCACGGCGTTGCATGCGGTAGGTGGAGATGGGGGTGCGCTTCATGTACCCGGAGTGACTGAAGGTGACAGCGACCTGCTCGTCGGCGATTAGATCTTCGAGGACGATTTCGGCGGCTTCGTCTTCGATGCGGGTGCGACGCTCATCGCCGTAGAGTTCTTTCACTTCTTCGAGCTCTTTGATGATGACGCTGCGAAGTTTCTTCTCGGACGCGAGGATGGAATCGTAATCTTCGATGCGCTCGCGAACTTCCTTCAATTCGTTGGAAATTTCGTCGATCGAGAGTTTGGTTAGGCGGTGCAGTTGCAGTTCGAGGATGGCCTCCGCCTGGCGCGTGGTGAAGGGCTTCTCGAGATCGACCTTGGGAGCACGGCCGGTCGTGTTGATATCGATTTTCTTGCCGCCAAAGTAGGCGACCAAATTTTCGCGGGCGTCGGCGCGGTTGGCGCTGGCGCGGATGATGGTGATTACGTTGTCGAGATGATCGAGCGCGTTGAGATAGCCCTCGAGGATGTGCTCGCGATCTTTGGCTTTCTGCAGCAGGAAGGCGGTACGGCGGCGGACAACTTCGACGCGATGATTGATGAAATGCTTGATCGCTTGAATCAAGCCCATTTCGCGGGGCTGTCCGTTGACCACCGCGAGCAGGATCATGGAAAAACCTTCCTGCATGGCGGTGTGCTTGTAGAGCTGATTGAGAACGATCTGGGGTTCGGCGCCGCGTTTGAGTTCGACGACGATGCGCATGCCGTCGCGATCGCTTTCGTCGCGAACATCAGAGATGTCTTCAATCTCCTTGTCGTTGACGAGCTGGGCGATGCGCTTGATGAGAACGGACTTGTTTACCTGATAAGGAATTTCGGTGACGATGATGGCCTGCCGATCTTTGGTGACATTTTCGATGGCGGCTTTGGCGCGCATCATGAAGCGGCCACGGCCGGTGCGGTAGGCCTCAAAGACTCCAGCGCGTCCGTGGATGATGCCGGCGGTGGGGAAGTCTGGGCCTTGAACGAACTTTAGAATCTCGGCGAGCTGAGCGTTGGGATTGTTAACCAGCGTGATGGCGGCGTCGACGATTTCCGTCAAATTGTGCGGCGGAATCTTTGTTGCCATGCCGACGGCGATTCCATCAGAGCCGTTCACCAGAAGATTTGGGATGCGCGCGGGAAGAACGTCGGGCTCGACTTCGCTGCCATCGTAGTTGGGGCGGAAGTCGACTGTTTCTTTGTCGAGATCTTCGAGAAGCGCGGTGGCAACTTGCGCAAGCTTGGCTTCGGTGTAGCGATCGGCCGCGGGAGGATCGCCGTCGACGGAGCCGAAATTTCCTTGTCCAAAAATCAGCGGGTAGCGGAGACTCCAGGTTTGCGCGAGACGCACGAGGGCGTCATACACGGCGAGATTGCCGTGAGGATGGTACTTACCCATGACGTCGCCGACGATGCGGGCGCACTTGCGGGTGGCGCGATTGGGCTGCAGGCCCATCTGCTGCATGGTGTAGAGAATGCGGCGATGCACGGGCTTGAGTCCGTCGCGGACATCGGGCAGAGCGCGGCCGATGATGACCGACATGGAATAGTCGAGATACGACTTGCGCATCTCGTCTTCAATGTTGACGGGCTGAATGTGCAGGGCACCGGGACTGCCATCGCCGGGCGGCGTTGGAGGAGTCAGAGGCAGTTGTGGGTCTTGATCTTCCGCCATAAATTCTTAGTTCTTAGCAAACAAGATCCCTCGCGTTGCTCGGGACGACCGCTGCGGGCTCAGACGCCTGCAAAACGCGATCGCTTCGGGATTTTGATCGTCCGACATTTTATAGCTTCTAGCCGCTAGCAACTGGCAACTGGCTTCAACGGCTGTTGCGTCTAAGCGAGGGCGGTTTCGCTAGCCGCGCCTTCGCCGTAAATCATTGCTAAACGCCTGTATCCACAGGCGTTAGGTAGATTTCGAATGAACTTTATTGTACCACAAAAGTGGTGGCGACCGACGCCACGGGGTTGCTTGCGAGGGTACCGGTATTGCTCCGAAGATGTCACGAACCACAGCGATTGAATCGCTGTGGTCCATGCACATGCAGGTGCGACAAAAGAAGGACAACGTTTACTTCACGTATACAAGCGCCGGGGACGAGGGAATTCCGTTCGCGACGACCTCGAGTCTGCTAAGGCCTCTCTCCTGAGCGACGGGAACGTTGAAGTGCGTAGACACCAGATCGTGCGATGCGACCGCCATGCTGCTGTGGTCGTAGGTGCGGCTGTAGAAAACGTGGCCGGTGTGGAGATTGGTGATGCGCACCAAGGGATAGTTGGTGGCGGCCTGGACGTCGTCTCCGTATGCTGCACCTTGCGACATGCCGTTGAACCGGAAGCCGTAGATTTGGTAAGAGCCGCCGGGCCGGATGAAGAATGGAGAGCCGAGAACGACCGGCGCCCATTCAGGCTGGTAGCCGCCCCTGGGCGTGTAGAGTTCGATGTCGTCGGAGAAATCCGTTAGCAGGACTTGTCCGCTCGGAAGCATCAGCATGTTTCCGTAATAAGAGCCATCGGTGGGGGCGTTCGGAGTGCCGGGAACGGTGTACAGGTTTCTGCCATCCCACTCAAAGAAGGTAGAAGGAGGATCTCCGTAACCGGGACTCGCCATCATGAGGACCTTGCCATTGATTTCAAGAGAAGCTGAACCATCGGCGATGTTATTTCCGCCGGTGAAGGTCGGACCGGGGGTCCACCGTCCCGAACGAGTGTTGTAGATTGCCGTATTGCCGTTGGCGAACACGGGCGGCGGGCCGGCAGAAAGCTCGCAGGTATCCGCTCCGGTGTAGAACACCGTGCCGTCGGGACGAAGCACAGCGGGGCCAAGTTCGAAGGTCGCATCGTTCTCTCCTCCGCAAGCGATCGCGGAATCCCACAGCTGAACGATGGTGCTGCCAGCGCTCGACCACGAACCGGTCCAGGGATTATAGAGTTCTGAATTCGTTCCCGCAGGGATGTACGGAAAAGGAGGGATGGGAACGTAGGCATCGACCGCCAACACTTTGCCGTTCGGAAGGAGATTCCATCCTTCTTCATCGTTGGGATCGTACTTGCCGGTACCGGTCGGGGTCCAGGTTAAGTCGCCGGCATTCAACAAGGCAGATTGGGTCGTGCAGCAATTGGCCTGCATGTATGTGCCGTTTGCCAACACCACGCTTTGCGCGTCGCCGATCGTCGACCATCCGCTGGGGGGCACGACGGGCGTCCAGGTGTTGGCGATGGGATCGTAAATGGCGCCGAGATTGGTCCAGACAGGGTTGAAAAAATTGTATTCTCCGCCCATGATGATGACGCGGCCGTCGGGCAGCACAGCGGAAGAATGATAGAGCGGGCTGTAGTCGGATGGCAGCGAAGCCAGCTGCGACCAGGTTCCATTTACGTAGCTGCCGGTGTCATCGGGGGTGAGACGCCACCATTCCTGGCAGCCGCCTGACTGAACAATCACTGTTCCATCCGTAAGCAGCAGCGGGTTGGAAGCACCGGCGCAGTTGACGTCGTCAATAAATATAGGTTGGTTGGTCAGCGGCGTCCAAGGCAAGCCAGGATTGTTGGAGCCGGCTTCGGACTGCGCGCGAGTAGCCCCTCTGCGGGGGATTGGTGTAAGGCGCTGTGCGCCAGCAAGGCCGGAGCAAGCGAGCAGCGCGATTACGGCGAATCCAAGCTTCTGCGAAACCTTCATTTTTGTGGCTAGCATGTCTGTCTCCTGATACAGCTTTTTTCTTGGACAAAGGTGGCGGGACAGCCTACACCGAACTTAGGTTTCTTGCAATAAGGTGACTGCCATACTCTGCCATACGGTGACTGCCTTATTTTCCGGGGGCTCGAGCGCGAACGGGGCGAGAACCTTACGGGCGAGTGATGACTTCGTTGGGCGACGACGGGAGAATAAACTTCACGTTGCGGCTGGCGTTGGCTTGCATGGTTTCGGCGACGTTGAGGCTCGCGAGATCGATCTTCTTGTTCCAGTAGCCGTCGGTGTAGAAGTCGCCGCGGGCGTATAGGGAGCCGTCGGCGATGGTGTAGTCGCGCACTTCTTCGTTGTGTCCATCACGAAAAACCAGGACTGCCGGCGCCAAGTCGATCGTCGACCAAGCAGTGGCCTCTGGTGTCGAAAGCGGCTGGGCGACCTGCGGCGAACCAATGCCAGTCGATTTCGTGGGCGTGGCGAAGGCGAGCGGCAAAGCGTCGCCATTGACCGCAATGCTGTTGACGCGAACGTAACGGCCGTTCTGCAGTTCGATCACGAGCGGCTGCGAAGACGAAGCCTCGTGATAGCTTAGCGGAGAAGCCCCTTCTCCCCTGGAACCGGGAGCGGCCATCTCGTGCATAGCTTGCATCAGGTATGGCGGAGGTTCCGATGCGACGGGATAGCCCGAAGAATAAATGTCGTCGGAATCGAAAGAACCCCCAAAGAATGCAAACGGGAGCGAAGTGTAGGGCGAAAGATACGGAGACGAACGGCGGAATGCGGATGAACGCGGGTTGCGTCCGAACGCGAAATTGCTCCCTCGTGAATTGAAGCGTGCCGGCGCGGAGTGGGCAGACGCAGAGGAGTGCGCGGGAGCGGCCGAACGTTGGGCTGCAACCGAAGGCGCGAGTGCAGCGAACACGGCGACGAGAGCTGGTAGACGCATCATTAGTTGGCCTGTGCCGACGGCGGCAGCTGGAAGACCACTCCGTGATCGTCGTTTTGCTTTTCGGTGGCTGAGAGATCGAGGTCCGCGAGAGCGATCCTGCGGGGACGCCCCAGCGTGAGATCGTACAGCGTCTGACTCACGATCGCGTAGTTGCCCACCTCGATCTGATGGCCATCTTTGAAAACAAGAGTGGTGGGATGCTGCGACGGTTCGGACAAACCGGAGTCGGCTGCCAGCGCGCCTTCTTCTCCGTCGTGACCATGAGCGGGGCCCGTCGAAGATGGAGGCACATAATCGTCCGGGCCGGATCCCCGGCGGTCAAAAATCGTAGGGCCTCCCTGGTAATTCGCATCTTGATCGTCGTCGGAATTGTCGGCGTTCGGGACATCGACGGCATAAGGCACCGGCACACCGTAGACGTATGGATAATCAGTATTGCCGCTGGCCGTGTGATGCGGAGGATTGTGCCCATTGTTGTTGTGAGAGCTACCAGGAGAATGCGGAACACCGGGGGGATGCATACCGCCCGGGTTGGCGGGCGCGTAGCCACTGTGCACGAAGGGTCCAGTAGGAGGCGCTACGGCACCGGTGGTTGGTGCTACGCCCCCGGAGTGAGCGGAACCGGAAGAACTGGCGGACGCGCTGATTTGCGCCGAGGCGGGAGAGAGCAGGAAAAGGAACATCCCAAACAGGGCGAGCGAAGCCGGAAGCGAGCGTCGCGCAAGGCACTTCACAGATTCATCATACTCCAACGGGGACGGCATGGCGCACCTCCACAGGAGACTTCCTACGGATTTACGTCTAGAGATTTAGATCGCTACGGGCGGGGTGGAGATGCGCGGGAAATGTAGAGAAATGTAATGGTTAAGGGGCACGAAGAGTCAACGACCTTAACACGAGGCTTCCGGGAACCACGACGAGAAAATTGGGCTGCGGCCAACGAAGATCACCCGCGCGGAACCTGGACCAGGGCCGAAAGGCTCCAGAAAATGTCGGCGCCGACCAAACCCCAGACGCACGCGGTTACCAGGGCGCGGGAGGAAGTCTCCATGAGATCGGCGAGGACCCCGGAAACGAAGAGGAAAAGGAACGGGATGGAAGCGAGGAGAAATCCGGCGCCAGCGACGCGAGGATGGGCGATGCCCAGGATGATGAAAAGTAGTCCGACCAACAGCGGAGCGGTATTACCGAAGTACCGCGTGCGCGGCCAAGCCAGATAGGTTGCCAGGGCGGCCGGAATCAGCAATGCGAACGCCGGACACCCTCGAAGGATGAGGTGCGTTACCTGACGGTAAACGGTGAGAACCGCGAAGCTGCGCCAGGTTGCTCCCCAGAAAGAGCCGTGTTGCATGCCTTCGAGGAACGTGCGCCCGTGAAAGAAATATGTCGCGAAGAGTAGGACGACGGCGGCAAGAAATGCGGCCATCCCGATGGTGAGGGCTGCACCGCGGCGGATGGGCGCGAGATAGAGCAGGAATGCGAGAGCGATGGGAACCACTATGATCATGGAAAATTGGGATCCTATGGCGATAGCGAGAGAGATTCCGAGCAGCAGAATGCGGCGCCAGTTCCAGAGAACAACTTCGCGCGGAGCATAGAGAGTATGGGCGACCGCGATGGCGGTGAAGATGGCTCCGAAAGATCCCCAAGCGGCCAGGATTTCAGGCTCAACGTGCCAAACCGCAGTTGCCTGAAGCATGGCAGGCGAAAAGCAATAGAGGGTGAGGGCGACAAATCCGCCAGCGTTGCCGCAGAGACGACGGGCGACATACCACAAAGAAGCACCGAGCAAGACCCCACATGCCAGGAAGGGAATGCGCGGGAGCCAGCGCCACTGTGAAGGAGACTCGGGGGCAAGCAGGCTCTGCGGCCACACGAGCAAGGGAACGGACGTGACGAGGGACAGCAGCGGAGAATGCTCGGCGTCGAAGCCCGCGTCGTCGCGGGAAACTTCCATGGGAAGCGAACCGAAAGCATCGGGGAAGGGAGCGCCGGCAATGCCTCCGCCGTGAATTTGCCGCCACCCTGCGGCGATGCGAACTTCTTCCGAGGGGTCGGGACGGTTACTTTCCGAGGTGCGCAAATCGCAACGAACCAGCCAAATAGCCTGCGCCAGAAAGATGAGGAGCAAGGCTCCGGCGAGAAACTGGGGACGGCCGAAGCGTTGGCGCGTGAAAAATCCCGTCATAGGGGTGAGCCGTGTTTTTACCATGAGCAGGGGCGTTTGAGGAAACTGGCGTGGCGCGATGGTACGAAAGTCATGTGCGACTGCACTTCTGGCTGCCGCGAATCGGTTGCTCTCGCGGTTGCACCCGCAGTACCATACATGCACTGTTGATGTTTCTGTCCACCTGCCTAAGTTGCGCGTCTCTCGTTGTCAGCTTCGATGTCAACTGCGATGTTGGCTTCGATTTGCTTGCGGAGAACGGTCGTCCTGAATTCTGAAACGGAGAAGTGTGCCTTGACTGATTTAAGCCACCATTTTCGGGTTCTGTTGCTCAGCTTTTGCGCATCGGCGTTCGTCCTGTTCGGACAAGCACCACTATGGGCCGATGGCGCGGCTTTTGATCTGACCGGGCCGAAGGTCGATGTCCGGGTACAACGGGATGGCCGTACTCTTCCGATTTCCGAGGTTCCAAATCTGCAGGCGGGCGACCGGCTCTGGATCCACCCCGATTTGCCGGAAACTCAGTCGGTGCGTTACCTCATGGTGATTTCTTTTCTTAGGGGATCGACCAATCCTCCTCCCGACGACTGGTTCACGCGCGTCGAGGCCTGGGGCAAACAGGTGCGCAAAGAAGGGGTATCTGTCACCGTTCCTCAGGGAGCCGAGGAGGCGATCGTATTTCTGGCGCCGGAAACAGGAGGCGCATTCAGCACGCTGCGCACCGCAGTGCGCGGCAAGCCGGGAGCCTTCGTGCGCGCCGCACAGGATCTCGAGCAAGCCGGCCTCGATCGTCAGCGCCTGGAGAAATACCTAGAAGCCGTTCGGGAGCCTTCGCCCGATCCCGAACAGATGAAGGCCCGCAGCACTCTTCTGGCGCGCAGCCTCAACATACGTCTCGATCAGCAATGCTTTGATAAACCCAGCGCACAACAGGTTCCGTGTCTGACTCAGAACACCGACCAACTCGTTCTCGACGACGCCCACAGTCAGACCATGGTGGCGACGCTTAGTTCTGGACCATCGAGCGATCTGCTGGTGCAGGTCAGTGCGACTCCGACGGCGGGCGGGGGGTTCTACAGCGCTTACGTTGGCGCCGTCGTAGATGTGGTTCGAATCCTGGGCACGGCGCATACCGCGCAGTATCAGTACATCCCCGCCCTTTCGCTGCCGAACAAGGATGATCTTAATCTCCGCCTGAATACCCCACCTTCTTTCCGGAACCCAAAATCGGTTATCGTGATTGCGCTTCCGCTTGTGCTTACCGCGGCAAGCCCGCCTCTGCGCGCGGTGGATGCAGCGCAGGTTTTCTGCGTGGATAAACCTTCTTTGGTGTTGCCCACGGACGGCGCTCCCTTGGCGTTTGCTACTGAGCTGGCGCATGATTTCGTCTTGCACGTGGAAACGAAATCGTGGGCTGGAGTCGATCTTCCGGCTGTGCCCGATCCGGCGCAGGGTGGTTTTGTCATCGATACCAAGGCGATGCAGTCGGTTGATGCGCAGGGAGAGATCAGCGGAACCTTGCGCGGCAAATGGGGTTTTGGCGCTTTCGAGGGTCCGCACTTTCGACTGCGCGCTTCGAGCCCCGAGCAGTGGACCGTCGCATCCAAAGACGCGAGCGCACTTATTGTGGGCCGCGAGGATACGCTGCATCTCCAGTCTCCCGATGCCTGCTGCGTAAGTGCCGTGAAACTTCGCGATGACAAGGGCAAGATCACCGACGCCGGATGGAAGATTGCCAGGCCCGAAGAACTGGAAGTGAAAGCTCCTTTGCAAAACGCGACGGCAGGAACGCTTACGGTAATGATCCACAAACTGGGAACTCGCCAGCCGGATGAAGTTCCGCTGCACACTTATTCCGAGGCCGCGCGACTGGACCTATTCACCATCCACGCGGGTGATACCGACGGAGTGCTCAAAGGCACCAGACTCGATCAGGTCACTTCGCTCGAAGCAGCCGGCCTTCATTTCGTTCCCGGCGGCTTAACTCGCGCCAATCAGCAGGACGAACTGAAACTGGTGGGCCATGACCCGTCGGTGAGCAATGGGCTGCATGATGGAGATTCCATCGTGGTTCACGTTGCGCTCGAGGATGGGCGCTCTCTGGAGCTGAAGGCTGCGGTGGAAGCGTCTCGCCCGCGTGTCACAGTTCTTAGCAAGAGTGTGCAACAGGATTCGTCCGGTGCCCCGTCCGTGGTGCGGTTGGAGAGCCAGGACGAACTGCCTCAGGATGCGCGACTGAATTTCTTCCTGAAAACGCAGGTGCCAGAGAATTTTCCGGCGGCAGAAAAGATCGAGGTGGCCACCGCCGACGGCTCGTTCAGCGTCATGTTGAGCGAGAAAGATGGGAATCTTACACCCCAGGATTCCAAGACGGTGTATGGCGTGCTCGATCCCATGAAGTTGCTCGGTCCATCGGCATTCGGCCCGCTGAAATTTCGCCCGATTGGCCCAGATGGAAGCGATGGAGATTGGCAGCCGTTGATCACGCTGGTCCGAATCCCTGTTCTCGAGGAAATTCGCTGCACGCAAACGGCGGAGAAACAGTGCACCCTGAATGGAGACAAGCTTTTTCTCATCGACGCAGTCAGCAGCGATCCGGACTTCACCAACCCGGTGACTGTTCCGGACGGCTTCGTCCAAGCGGCGCTGACCATCCCCCAGCCGAAAGGGAAGACTCTCTACCTCAAGCTTCGCGACGACCCGGCGACAGTGGTCACCGCCGATGTTCCAATTTTGAGCACGCAGGAATAGGCTGAGGAAAGCTTCAGGAGCTGTTCCATCCTATGGTCCTGCGGAAAGGGCGCCCTACGCGCCTACTGCCCCTTGGCCTTGAAACTTCACCTCGATGAAACGCCGGTCGTCTTCGGAAACTTTAAACATGCTGCGCGGCTTCAGGCTGAGAAAGCTGGCGACGAAGACCTCCGGGATCTGACCAATCCGGGTGTTGTAGGTGTTGACGTTGTCGTTGAAAAACTCGCGCCGGTCCGCAATTCGCTCTTCCAGTTCGGTAATGCGACTCTGCAACTTAAGAAAATTCTGGTCAGCCTTGAGTTGGGGATAATTTTCTGCCACGGCAAACAGACCGCGCAGCGCGCCCGTAACCTGCAAATCGGCCTGCGCCTTCTGTCCGATGCTGGCGGCGTTCATGGATGCGGCCCGCGCCTGCGTCACGGCCAACAGGGTCTGCTGCTCGTGCTCCATGTATCCCTTCACGGTCTCGACCAGGTTCGGGATCTCGTCATGACGCTGCTTGAGCAGCACGTCGATATTGGCCCAGGCGCGGTCGTTGTCGTTGCGCAAGCGGACCAACTCGTTGTAAAGGATGACTGCATAGGCCAGCACTCCCACCACGAACAGGAAAAACGCCGCAGCTGCAACCACGTTGCTCCCCATCGTCGGCTCCGCCTCCCGTACCTCGCCTCAAGGATGATTCCAGTGAAGCAGGATGCAGGTCAGTCGTGCAAGTAACTGACGGGGCTGCGGCCAAGGTCACGGGTGCTTGCAGACCAAGGGCCGAGCCCCCCAGCTCAGCCCCGGTCGCGCGCAATAAAAACAGCTACGGCTTGTGCGGAGTGAGATCGCATGCGCGCCGGAATTCATCCAGATTCAGGCCTCCGGGCGAGAACTCGGCGATCGCATAACCGGTCCTGGTCTTGACTTCGAGGTTGAACACCTGGGCTCCAACCAAACCGCGAACCGTGCCCTTGTCCATGGAAAGGAATCGGCCGCGAACCCAGTTCCAGCCCTTGTGGTCGTGGCCTCCATCGATGCGCACCATGACTACCATCTTGGGCTGGCCCCAGAAGCCGGGATAATCCGGCCGCCCGAGCCGGCCCCCCATACTGAAGTCGGCATTCTGATACTTGCCATCGGTGCACATCACTTCGATCCGGGGCTTGTAATCGGGATCTTCGCGGAAATAGTTGTTGGCCAGTAGCTCGAAGCGAACTTTCTTCTTTCCGGTCATTTTGTCTTCCGAGCGGAACTCCATCCACTTGCCGCCAGCGCTAACCCCGTCCTGTTCATCCTGGTAAGGGCTCATCGCGCCTTGCTGAGCGAAGGCCGAAACGGCCATCAAGATTAAGCTGGTGAACGCAACAGCCGCAGCGAATCCGCGGTGACCTTTATTCTGAAATGATCGCAATTCTTTCAAGGTTTCCTCCACGCTAGAGCATCCCTACCTATTGAACCCGAAAAACGGAGAAGAGTTGCATGCTGCGATCCTGGGTCCCGGGTCTCAGGTCTTAGAGCTCGGTCTCGGGCGAACCAGAGACTCACGGCTGAACTTACTTCGCATCCACTCGGAGGTCGATGTAGACCTGGGAGCGATCATCGAACTGGCTGACCGATCGCGTGTCGCTCTTGTGGTCGCTGTACTGGGCGTAAACTTCGTAATCGGCGGTGGAGAGTCCGGGAAAGCGGTAAGTGCCATCCTGCCCCACAATGTAGGTCTTCACGGCGTGGGTGCGGGTGTTGGTGAGGTAGACGATGGCGCCAACCACAGGATTATCCTGACGATCCAGGACTTTGCCGGAGAGCAGGCGGCCTTGGGACTTGTCTTTCTTGTCAAGCGCACTGCCAGTCACGGAAATCACGAGCAGCAACCCGCAGGTGAAAAGGTATACCCGCCGAAGCAATCGTCTGGAATTCATAATCTGGGGTCGTAATCCGAAATCATAATCTGGAGTTACGGATTCTTGCAGTTCTTCCTCGGATGCTCTGTGGCGGCGTTATCGGGTCAGATGCAAGCCGATATCGACGCGTTCATCATACTCTACGTGCACCGGTACCTCTTCGGCGAGATGGACGGGGTGGCCGTCTTCGGTCTTTACGTGCTTGAGATCAGCGGTTACAACATAGTCATTCTTGCCGGCCGGGACGCGCTGGGCGAACTCGCCTGCACGGTCGGAATAAAGTTCCCACCGGGCCTTTTTGTCCGAGGCACGGCGGATCAGCACCTTGACCCCATAGACAGGGTGGTCGTTCGGACCCCATACGGTACCAAAGATGAGGGCGTAGGGGTCCGTCGGTTTCAGCTTCTTGGATGCGGGAGAGGCACTGGCCGCATGGTGCGGACTCAGAGTGGAGAAGACCAGCGCAAGCAGCAGAGAAAAACAGGAAGAGCGTACCGAGGGATAAAACCGGCGGGCTCTATGCGTCGTCACCGTCTTCGGTCTCCACTTCCTCTTCCTCTTCCACATAGCCTTCTTCGACTGCCTTCAACTCCAGCGGACTGGTTGTGATCACTTCGAAGTCCGTACCACACTCGGGGCAGGAGACGATCTCGCCCTCATCGACTTCTTCCTCTTCCACATCCAGGTCGGTTTCGCATTCAGGACAAAGAACCATGACTCCTCCGCTTCCATTCGATATCATCCTTAGATACTGCTCGTAATATTTAGATTCTTACCCTAGCGTAGTGTCAAGGGGGCGAGTCCTGTAGAGCTGAAGATTTATAATTTTGCGGGAAGGCGCCGACGACCTTGACATTTCGCCTGCCGGAGACTACGTGATCCTTTTCTGGAATCGAACACGATGGTTCGTCCCCCTCCTGGTTTGCACCAGCCTTCTGTCTGCTGCGCAAAATCGGAGTTCGACGGGTCTGGAAACGTCGGGCAACCAAACTCGAGAACCCCTGGCCGTCGATAGCCGGATTGCGGCTGCACTTCAGCAGGTCTCGCCTGAGCGCATCCGGGAAAATATCGAAAAGCTGGTGAGCTTCGGAACGCGCTTGACGATTTCGCCGCAGGATCCGGCTGCAATCGGCTCTGGGCGCGGGGCAGGCGCGGCGCGGGAGTGGATCAAGTCGGAGTTCGGGCGCTACGCCCAGGACTGCGGTGGCTGCCTGGAGGTAAAGACCGACACGTTCATCGAGCCCGCTGGAGACCGGATTCCGCAACCCACCGAAATCACGAATGTCTATGCGGTATTGAAAGGTACGGACCCGGAGAACGCGAAGCGCATCGTGCTGGTGACCGGGCATTACGATTCACGTAACAGCGATACGCTCGATGTGAAAGGCGACGCTCCGGGGGCGAATGACGATGGCAGCGGGACCGCCGTCAGCCTGGAGTGCGCGCGGGTCTTGAGCAAGCTGAAGTTTCCGGCGACGATTATCTTCCTGACCGTGGCGGGGGAAGAGCAGGGACTGAACGGCAGCCATCATTTCGCAAAGATGGCAAGGGACCAGGGATGGGACATCGAAGCCGTGCTGAACAATGACATCGTAGGGGGAGATAAAAGCCCCGAGCAGGATCACGGGGTGGTGCGCGTCTTCTCCGAGGGATTGCCCGCCGCTGCGAGCGAACAGGACGTCCGCCGTATTCGGGGGCTGGGCGGGGAGAGTGATTCCGCTTCGCGGCAATTGGCGCGGTATATTTTTGATGTGGGCGCAGCCTACGAGGCGGGTGTGAAGCCGATGTTGATATTCCGTCTGGACCGGTATCTGCGCGGCGGCGATCATTATTCTTTCAACCAGCAGGGATTTGCCGCCGTGCGGTTCACGGAATTGCGCGAGGACTTTCATCACCAGCACCAGAACGTCCGCACCGAGAGTGGCGTTGCATACGGCGACCTGGCCAAGTTTGTAGACTTCGACTATGTGGCGCGCGTGGCGCGGCTGAACGCGGCAACGCTCGCGTCACTGGCGTCGGCGCCGGCGCCTCCGGCGAATGTGCTTATCCTGGCCAAGGATCTGGAGAATGACTCGACGCTCACCTGGGGGAGTTCGCCGGCAGGATTGGCGTCCAGCTACGAAATCCTTTGGCGTGCCACGACCAGCCCGGAGTGGGAACACGTCGAGAAAGCCGGGAATGTGACGCGCACGACTTTGAAACTTTCCAAGGATAATGTCATCTTTGCAGTGAGAGCCGTGGACGCCCAGGGGCACCGAAGCTTACCGGTTGTACCCGTGCCCGAGCGGTAAGGAAGCGAGCCAAAGGCGCGTTTACTGCATCGCAAGAACACGCCGCATCGCGCGGCTCGCCAGATCCCCTTCGGCTCCGCTCGGGCAGGCTTTCGCGGCGCAAAAACGCTTGCTCCGGATGACAGACTGATCTCGCAACCTGATACCATGATCCGTACGTTTTTTTTCCCTGCAGTCGTTGAGGCCCTACCGTGGCGATGAATCGCGGACGTACGATCTCGTTGAGTTTGCCTCCGTTCACGCACTGGGTGAAGCGGCTGATCCTGACGTACGCCGGAATTTACCTGCTGATGGCGGTGGTGGAGGTGGTCTCGCCGTTCGCACACCAGTGGGTCCGCGTGTATCTGGGTCTGATCCCGACTCTGGTGGTGCGGGGGATGGTGTGGCAGTTGATCACATATTCGTTTCTGCACTTTACGCTGCTGCATTTCCTGTTTAACGCTCTGGCATTGTGGATGTTCGGTTCGCAAATCGAAAGCGATTGGGGATCGAAGCGGTTTCTGGAGTTTTATTTCTTTTGTACGGTTGCGGCGGCGCTCACGACAGTGGCGGTGAGTTACATGCACGTGCCCGGCTTGTCTCCAGCAACCACTACCATTGGAGCGTCGGGCGGGATCTACGGCTTGCTGGTCGCCTTCGGCGTGCTGTATGGCGAGAGCGAGATCATGATGTTTCCCCTGCCCTTTCAGATCAAGGCCAAATATTTTATCTGGGGAATCGTTTTCCTGACGCTGGCGGGGGCGATCCAGGAAATCGGCGGGGTAAACAATTTCGCCCACTTGGGCGGATTGCTCTTCGGCTATCTTTACCTCAGATTTTTGCCCAGGAAGGGTTTGGCGTTCGCTACTTCCGAGCGCTACTTCAGCCTGCGGAATGAATATTACCGCTGGAAGCGGCGGCGGGCAGCGCGGAAGTTTGAAGTTTACATGCGGAAGCACGACCGCAAGGTAGAGTTCGACGAGCACGGCAACTACATCCCGCCAGATGATGGACCTCGCAAAGGCAACGGTGGATCGAAATCAGGCTGGGTGAACTAGAGGGTAAGCCACGGATTTGCAAAGATGGAACGCGAGAAGGTCCCTCCACTTCGCTCGCTTCGGTCGGGATGACAAGAGTGGGTGGATGCGCTCTTTCAACTTCGGTCGGCTGGGGGACATTCTTCAAGCCGCGAAGAACGCCTGGAATTCCGCCAGCACGGTTCCTGATAAATCTCCCCGCCGAGATTTACCTTTAAATCCCAAGTCGTGTCCCACGCCTTCCACAGTCAACAACTTCGTCTTGGCCGGAATGAGCTTTAAGGCTTGCTCAATCTCTGGAATTGATCCAAACGGGTCGCGCGTACCTTGCAGGAAGAGAGCGGGAGTGCGCAAGTTGAAAAAATGCTGGGTGCGCCACTGCGCAGGTTTTGTGGGAGGATGCAGCGGATAGGACATCAAGAGCAAACCCGGAACTTGCTTCGCTTGGGCCTCAGTTTGTTCCGCACAGAGCATGCTCGCCTGCCTTCCGCCGTAGGAGTGCCCCCCGAGAAAGACAGCGCCATCCGTCAGATGCTGCAGGGCCAGGGCTGCGTTCTTCAGTCCGGCACGATCGCGGTTGCCGTCGTGCAAACCTGGCGGCCCGTAAGGCCGGTCTTGCCGGAACGGCAAATCGCAGCGCAGCACGAGGAAGCCGGCGCCACCAAACGCTTCCGCCAAGGCAATCAGCAACGGAGCCTTGCAATTTGATCCTGCGCCATGAGTGAGCACCAATCCTTTGCCGTTAGGCTTTGCGGGGCGGTGCAGAAAGCCGCACACGAAGGGGTCGACCGATACATCGGTAAAAACCCGCGGAGTGGATTCTGCAGACACGGATAGATGTTCCGATCTTTCGCTCCCCCAGAGCGCTGTCAGACGCCTTGCGCCGCCCGGCTGGACAGCCGAGGGCGGCTCTCCCCACACCTGCTTATGCGACAATTTCTCCCAGCTTTTCGTAGACTTTCAGAATTTTGATTTCATTTCCCAGGCGGGCCCAGCAACGTAACAGTTCCGGATCTTCCTGGGCGGTTCGGCGAGCTTGCTCGGAGTTCCAATAACGCAGCAGCACGTAATCCTTGTCGCTGCTGCGGTAAAGCAGATCCCGGCCGTATTGCTTTTTGGAGACGATGGTGTTCAGTTCGCGCATCGTGGCAAGCGAAGCCGCCTCCATGTCGGGCAGAGGCTCCCAGATTGCTATGGATAAGTACTCTTGCGACATATCCCGAGATTATAGCTTCCGCGGCCTGCGGGTGCGTTTTCCTTTAGGCAGGGCAGCGGCTGTGGCTTCTTCGGCGGTCACCGTATGCAAGCGCATGAAGTTGGTGGAGCCCGAGGTCTGGCTCGTACCCGCGACGACTCCCAGCACATCGGCAGGCTTGAGCAACCGGCGGTTCAATAATTCTTCCTCAGCAACGCGCACCATGTGTTCAGCGGTCAGCCCCTGCGCACACTTCATGGGGTGCGCCCCCCAATAGAGGTTGGTGCGCTGGGCAACGCTGGGGTTTGCGGTAAAAGCGTAGATGGGAGCCCGCGGGCGGTACTTCGAAATCATTCGCGCGGTGTTGCCGGTCTCGGTGAAAACAGCGATCGCCCCCATGGGCAGGTCTTCGGCCGCATGGGCGATTGACTCACAAATCGTCTCGGCGATGGAGAGGCTGTGCCGGTCGCGCCGGCGCCGGCGGGGCTGCGTAAACTCTCCCATATTACTCTCCGCCTCCACCACAATGCGCGACATCATGGCCACCGCTTCGCGAGGATAATGTCCGCTGGCGGTTTCCGCCGAGAGCATCACCGAGTCGCTGCCATCGAAGATGGCATTGGCCACGTCGCTGACTTCGGCGCGCGTGGGACGCGGGTTCTCGATCATCGACTCAAGCATCTGCGTGGCCGTGATCACCGGCGTGCGCCAGAGTGCTGCGCGACGAATCACATGCTTTTGAATGACCGGCACTTTTTCCGGCGCCATTTCCACGCCTAAGTCGCCGCGGGCGACCATCACGCCATCGGAAGCCTGCAAAATTTCCTCCAGATGATCGATGGCTTGCGGCTTCTCCAGCTTCGCGATTAACGGCGTGTCAGAGCCCAGGCCGATCACGATTTGCTTGACCATGTTTACGTCGGCCGAGGTGCGCACAAAGGAGAGCGCGACCGCATCCACGCCGTGCTTCACGCCAAACTCAAGATCCTTGCGATCCTTCTCGGTCAGGGCGGGAATCGACAACGCGGTGCCAGGCAGGTTGATGCCTTGATGTTCGCCCAAGGTGCCGCCATTCAAAACGTCACAAACTACATCTTTGCCGCGGACGGTGCGCACTCGCAGTTCGATGAGACCATCGCGCAACAGAATGCGCGCCCCCGGGGTAACTTCCTGGGCAAGATCCGGAAAGGTGGTCGAGATTCGAGTGGTTGTGCCGGCGATATCGCGGGGAGTGATCACGACCGTGGTCCCGCTCTTCAAGACAACCGGCCTACCGCCTTCCAGGCGGCCGGTGCGGATCTTGGGACCCTGCAAATCCTGCAGGATGCAGACGGTCCGGTTTTCTCTCTCGGCCGCACGGCGCAGGCGCTCGATGTTACGAGCATGATCCGGATGCGAGCCGTGGGAAAAATTCAGGCGGGCAACATCCATGCCGAGGCGGAGCATGTCTCGCATCGCGGCCTCAGAGTGGCAGGCGGGACCGATCGTGCAAATGATTTTCGCGCGGCGACCGGAAGTGCGGCCGTGGTCTATGGCGGGAGACAAATTTCGCTCGTAGACGGATTCAGCTTTCGTCGGCTCGGGCTGCTTCATGAATTCAGGATCCGGAGGGGTCACCCATCAGAGAAGATTATTGTAAACGTTCAAAGCCTGTTCGCCCTAACGTCGGGGGCATTCGGGACGGGGATCACGGCGTGGCATGAGTTGAAGATTCGCTACCCCTGAAATCTACCGCCAGACCTAGGCCTTCGGGCCATTGATCGCAATCAATTCTTTTCCCAGCATGGCGCGGGGAAACAGCATGGCGTTGAACTCGGCTCCGATCAGAATGACCAGGGAAACCATATACATCCACACCAGAAGAGCGATGGCCGCACCGAGGGAGCCGTAAATGACACCGTAATCGCTATAGTGCTGCAGGTAAAAACCAAAAAGTATTGTGGAAGAGAACCATAGGCCGGTGGCGAGAGTCGCGCCTGGGATGACGCTATGCCAGGGCTGTGTGCGCGGCACCGCATTGTGATAAATAAGCGAAATCACTGCGATGCTGGTAAGTGTCGCGATCAGCCAGCG
Organism: Candidatus Sulfotelmatobacter sp.; assembly: GCA_049515395.1. Taxonomy (GTDB): domain Bacteria; phylum Acidobacteriota; class Terriglobia; order Terriglobales; family Acidobacteriaceae; genus Sulfotelmatobacter. Next base: position 23,859 of record JBEKUD010000077.1, read on the forward strand.
AAGGCAGGTCCACATCAAAAGAATGTACGCGCTGAACTCGTGTGCTGTGTAGAACAGGATCGTGGTCTCGATCTTGCTGCCGAAGGCCACGAGCAGGGTGGAGAAGGTCATTGGAACGAGGGCGAAGACGACTAACAGGAAGGAGATGAGTCGCTCTTTCACCAAACCCCAGACTTTGGGAAGCTCGTAACAGCGGCGAAAACCTTCCATCCAGGAAACCATGACGCCGGAGGCGGTCCACAGGGTCAATAGGGAAGCGGTGATGAGGAGGCTGACCGGCCGCTGCGCTGCGCCCCGCAAAAAATTCATCGCCGTGTTGCTGCCGGCGGGCAGAATGCGCGTCAAGGCATAAGAAATTTCCCGCAGATAAGGCGCGCCTTTGCGCGATGCAGCCAAGACGGATCCAACGACCAGCAATGCGGGGAAAAAAGTGAGGATTGAGGAATACGCAGAAGCTTTCGCGATGGAAAAAGCGTCATGCTGGAAGGCACGCCAAAACGCTAGTCGCAGAAGGCGGAGAAAGCGAAGCATCGCTGGCCCTAGCTTAGGGCCAGGAGGCTCCGGACGCAACGAAGGAACCGGGCCAGGTTCCTCGAATTGCAATCGCTGGGGGTTAGCGTGCATCGATGTTTGGTTGCAAAAAGGGCTTCGGGGGCGAACTGGTTCGCCCCCGATTGCTCCTCTTAATTTGCCTTACTCCGCAGCCAGTTCCTCGGTTTCGCCCTCGTGGCGCATCATTTCGAGAGCACGCTCGGCTTCTTCGTATGCCGCCGAGACTTCCGCCTGTACCTTGGCCGCGGCCTCTTCCATCTCTGGCGAGAGGCGCACGTTGCGGTAGTACTCCATGCCGGTTCCGGCAGGGATGAGGCGGCCGACGATGACGTTCTC
>JBEKUD010000078.1:0-23406 GCA_049515395.1 Candidatus Sulfotelmatobacter sp.
TGCAGCGCTGGACCGGCGGCGTCGCATTCGTCTACATCCTCTGGCACACCTATACGATGCGTTTTACGGGAACGGATCTGCACGCCTATCCCAACGCTTCCTTCGGCAAGGTGCAAGCGGAATTGATGAACCCCGCACTGCTCGCTTTTTACGTTGTCGGACTGATCGCCGCGTGCTGGCACTTTGCCTACGGCGTCTGGTTGTTCGCCGCCAAGTGGGGAATCACCTCCGGCGAAAAAGCGCGGCAACGATTTCTGGCCGTGTGTATGGGATTGTTCGCGGTGATGGCGCTCGTCGGCCTGGTGAGCTTGTACACCTTCCGGGCACGATTCCCCCAGCCACCCGCCGAACCCGGCACGTCCGCAACTCAAACCAACCCCGCAACTCACCACGCCACGGCAACTTACGGAAAGATGGTGGAGTAAAGATGGCAGCTGCTCCCAAAATCATCGTCATCGGAGGCGGCCTGGCCGGTCTCTCTGCCGTCATCAAAATTGCCGAAATGGGCGCGAGCGTCGATCTTTTTTCGATCGTCCCCGTGAAGCGTTCGCATTCCGTGTGCGCGCAGGGCGGCATCAACGCGGCCAAGAACTTGAAGGGTGAAGGCGACTCGACGTGGATACACTTCGACGACACGGTTTACGGCGGTGATTTTCTGGCAAACCAGCCGCCGGTCAAGGACATGTGCGAGGCCGCGCCGGGCATCATCGATCTGCTCGACCGTATGGGCGTTCCGTTTAACCGCACGCCCGAAGGCTTGCTCGACTTTCGCCGCTTTGGCGGGACTCTATACAACCGAACGGCTTTCGCTGGAGCCACGACCGGCCAGCAACTTCTCTACGCGCTCGATGAGCAAGTACGCCGCTATGAATCCGAAGGCAAAGTAAAGAAGTACGAGCACTGGGAGTTTCTTTCCGCAGTGCTCGACGGAAACCGCGTCTGCCGCGGCGTCTGCGCCATGGACTTGCGCAGCATGGAAGTCCGCACTTTTGCTGCCGACGCCGTCATCATCGCTACCGGCGGCATCGGAGCGATCTTCGGCAAGTCGACCAATTCCGTTGTATGCACGGGTTCGGCGCAATCCGCGCTCTATCAGCAAGGTTGCTATTACGCCAACGGGGAGTTCATCCAGGTTCATCCCACCTCGATTCCGGGCAACGACAAGCTGCGCCTGATGTCGGAATCGGCCCGCGGCGAGGGCGGACGCGTCTGGGTTCCGAAAACTCCAGGCGACAAGCGCGACCCGAAGTCCATACCGCAGGGGGACCGCTGGTACTTTCTGGAAGAGTGGTATCCCAAGTACGGCAACCTGGTTCCGCGCGACGTCGCCACGCGGGCGATCTTTAAAGTTGTCTATGAGCATCACCTCGGCATCGATGGCAAGCCCATGGTCTACCTCGACCTGACGCACATCGACCGCAAGATTCTCGACCGCAAGCTGGAAGGGATTCTGGAAATCTACGAGAAGTTTGTGGGCGACGATCCCCGCGACACGCCCATGAAGATTTTCCCCGGCATGCATTACACCATGGGCGGGCTGTGGGTCGATTTCAAGCAAGCCACGAACATCCCTGGCATCTTCGCCGCGGGAGAAGCTGAATATCAATATCATGGCGCGAATCGTCTAGGCGCGAACTCGCTTGTCTCCTGCATTTATGGTGGAGGCATTGCCGGGCCCCACGCGGTGAAGTATGCGCGCGGGTTGCAGCCGCTAGCGGATGGCAATGCGTTTTTTGACGCCGAAAAGAAAAAGCAGGAGGAAAATAATTCCCTGCTGATGAACAACCCCGGCACGGAGAATCCATTCCGCCTATGGCAAGAACTCGGCGAGCTGATGACTAAGGATTGCACCGTCATCCGCTACAACAAGAATCTGCAGCAGACGGATGCGAAGCTGGTGGAGTTGCTGGAACGCTTCCGCAGGGTGAACCTTAGCGACCGCACGCAGTGGGCGAATACTAGCGTGATTTTCACCCGCCAGCTTTATAACATGCTCCAGCTGGCTAGAGTGATCGCTCAGGGCGCGCGCATCCGGGACGAATCGCGCGGCGCGCATTATAAGCCGGACTTCCCCGACCGCGACGACAAGAATTTCCTGAAGACGACGAAAGCGCATTTCGCTCCGGATGCGGATGAGCCGAAGTTTGAGTTCGAGCCGGTGGATGTGTCGCTGATTCCGCCGCGGCCGCGGAAGTATGACGCAGCAAAGTAACCAGATTGACTTGTCATCCTGAGCGGAGCGAAGGACCCATACAATTGCCGGCGGCGGAGCGCATAGGTTCTTCGCTCCGCTCAGGATGACAAAGATTGAGTAAAAGCGAATGGCTGATTCCAAAAAATCCGTAATCATAAAGATCAAACGCCAGAACACTCCCTCTTCCAAGTCATACTGGGAAGAGTTCGAACTCGCCTACCATCAAGGCATGAACGTGATTTCCTGCCTGATGGAAATTGCCGCGACCCCGGTCACCCGCGATGGCAAAGCCACCACCCCGATCACCTACGACTCGAATTGCCTGGAGGAGGTCTGCGGCTCTTGCGCCATGCTCATTAACGGACGAGCCCGTATGGCCTGCTCCGCGCTGATCGACAATCTCGAGCAGCCAGTCCGGCTGGAACCCTTCTCTAAGTTTCCCATCGTCCGCGATCTGGCCACCGACCGAAGTGTGATCTTCGAAAATCTCAAGGCGGTCAAGGCCTGGGTTCCGATCGACGGCACCTACGACCTCGGCCCCGGCCCGCGTATGACCGCCGAAGAGCAGGAAATCGCCTATCCGATTTCCCGCTGTATCTCCTGCACCTGCTGTATGGAAGCCTGCCCCCAATTCAACGAAGATACCGGCTTCGTGGGCGCGGCCACGATTGCGCAAGTGCGACTGTTCAACACGCATCCCACGGGCAAAGCGCTGCAACGGGAGCGTCTCGCCTCCCTGATGGGCGACGGAGGGATTCAGGAATGCGGCTACGCGCAGAACTGCCTCGCGGTCTGCCCCAAAGATATCCCGCTGACCCGCTCCATTTCAGAAGTGGGCGGCGCAGTCATGAAGCAAGCTATCGGTGACTTTTTCCGGCGCTGATTCAGCTTACGAAAACAAGTGCGGCGTCCCTTGCGTGGCTAGGCTTGCGACACGAATCGCGGAGCCGGGATGACGAAGATCAGCATCCTCTATACGAATCACAAAAGCTCGCGATTCGACATGCGCTATTACGTCGAAACGCACATGCCATTGGCGATTCGGGCTGTTGGGGTCGCAGCCGGGATACCAAAGGGTTTCTGTCGAGCGTGGGATTGGCGGAGCGGAACCGGGAACGGATGCACCGTTCGTCGTGATGTGCCCCTTTTCATTTGATTCGATGGAGAACTCGATGGCGGCGTTTACGGCCCACGCGGCAACGCTCCGGGGCGACATACCAAACTACACGGAAGCAAAGCCGGTTATTCATGTTAGTGAGGTTCTTATTTCTCGATAGTGGCGAATTACGAATCATCACAGACACCCGCCGATGACTTTTTCCGGTGCTCATTTTTGTCACTCCTCCATAACAATGGGACTCGCTACTCTATCGAATGCTCGCTAACTCGCTGCCGTATGGGCACGTGAGTTGGCCGGGGATTCCCCCCCGGGATGGCGTCTGGCGTGCTGCCCTAGAGATGATGAGCGCTGCTTCGGGGCGCGGGTAACCAGTGGTAACCGGGGTAAGCGATGACCGCCCCGCTAGTACCCGTTGCGGTGGTTTGGCAAAGAGCGGTGGTTTGGCAAAGAATGGTTGGGCCACTTGACAGCATGGCTTAGAATGTCGGGGCAGGTGCGGGGGAAGCCCTACGGCGGTCTACGAGACTCAATCTTGAGATTAAGATTACAGCGACAACTGATTCTGCTCCCGATGCTGGCGTGCCTGTGCAGCCCGCTGTTGGCCGCGACCGCGACCACCATGCACAAACCGGTTCACCACGTCCGCCGCCACCGGCTGCATTGGACGCGGTGGAACCCGATGTTCCGCCCGTCGCACGAATCTCTTTTGCTACAGAACGCCGAAGTGGACCGACTGGAATTGCCCCGCATTCAGGACGACGACGAACTGGAAGCACTGAAGGCCAGCGGAGCGCTGCAGGAAATCGTGGCCAGTGAGACATTGCGCTTCGATCCGCGCCTGGATCCTTCGCGGCGCTTTTGCCGGCCCTGGACGCGTGACTTCGTGGAGGATCTTTCGCAAGCGTACTACCACCGCTTTCACGAGCAGATTCAGGTGAACTCCGCGGTGCGCACGGTCAAGGTTCAGAAAAAACTTCGCCGGCACAACCGCAATGCCGCACCCGCTGACGGCGACACTGCCTCCTCCCATCTCGCCGGGCTAACCGTTGACCTCCAACGTCGCGGGATGACCCAGGCACAGATTCACTGGGTGGAGCAATACCTTTTCTACATGAAGGCCCTCGGCCTGGTTGAACCCGAAGAAGAGCGTCACCAGTGGGTTTTCCACATCATGGTATCGGGCCGCTACGCGGATTGGCGTGAAACTCAGGCTATCGTTCCCATGGAGCGCCCAGAACCCGCCGCCGTTACGGCCGACAGCCGCACCGAATAGTTCTTTTTGAATTCCTGGGAGGGGCACGACTTCAGTCGGCTAATAGCGACGCGGGCTTTAGCCACTGCGGCCACCCCGACTCAGTTCAAAAGCGCCGGTCGGTGCTACGTGTACTGCGCTTCGCCGTTGCCAAACGACCAATTCTCCCACGCAACCTCTACCAGATTGATCATCAAGTCTTGCGGTCGCAGGCCGGGCTTCTCCTGCAGAATCTCCGCCATGCGCTTCATCAGCTTGCGTTTCTGCGCCAGCTTCCGCCCGGCCGACAACGTAATCTGCACGAAAACGATATCGTCGCTGCGCTCGACTCCCAGATACGACGGGTCGTAAACAAGGCCGCTCGCGGGATGTTCCGTGACAATCTGAAAGCGATCATTTGCCGGCGCTTCCGCGCCTTCCACCAGCGCCCGATGCACTCCGTCTGCTAGCGCCTTTTTGTATTCTTCTGATTTGCCTTCGCGTAAAGAAATTCGAACTAGCGGCATCCATTTCTCCTTTCCCTCGAGACGGTCAACGTCTCATGGATGGATGAATTTGTTCCCTGGAGCGATTCATGCCTCAGCTCGTTAACCCGTAAATCGTGCTCTAATTACTCGATGATTGTCCTCATGGCGGGCCTGCCTGGAACCGGCAAGACAACGCTAGCCCGAGAACTGGCCGCCCGCACAGGCGGACGAGTAATTGGCAAAGACGAGATCCGACACGCGCTTTTTTCGGGTAACGAAATCGAATACTCTTCGCGGCAGGATGACTTCTGCCTTCGCGTCATGTTGGAGATCGCTGGCGAATTGCTGCAGCGGGAGCCCAAAGGCATCGTCGTTCTCGACGGCCGCCCGTTCTCGCGGCGCTACCAGATCGAAAACGTAGTGAATGCGGCTGCTTCGCTGCACCAAAGCTGGCGCATTCTTGAGTGCGTGTGCCCGGAAGGACTCGTCCGGAACCGTCTGGAACATCAATCTGTTGGGGGCGTGCATCCTGCTGGAAACCGCAATTTTAAACTCTATCTGGAAGTGAAATCACGATTCGAACTGATTAACCTGCCCAAGACCGTGATCGACACCGGCGAGTCGTTCGAAAGCTGCGTTGAGCGGGCGTTTGAGGCTCTTCGCTGAATTTCTTTCTTTCGTCGCGGGTTGGCCTATAGAATTCTTGATTGTTGATTGCGGATTGTTGATTAAACTCATACTGCTGGTTTTTCGATGTGCAATCAAAAATCATCCCATCAACAATTGGCTTTGTCTCCCCCTATGACTCATTCTCGCCTGCTCCTGCTCTCCTGCCTGCTTACGGCCACGTGTTCTGCTATTGCCCAATCTTCAAACCCATCCGTACCCACGGTCAGCGCTCGGGCGCAGGATATTCAACGATCCGTCATTGTTGTCGATACACATGCGGACACGCCGCAGCGCTTTCTCGACGAAGGCTTCGACATCGGCTCAATGGACCCGAATGACGTTGGCCACATCAGCCTCGACAAAGCTAGCCGCGGCAATCTGGGCGCGGAGTTCTTCTCCATCTGGGTTGATCCCGAGACGAATCAAGGTCACTTTGCGCAACACACGTTCGACCTCATTGATTCCGTCTACGAACAGGCGGCGCATCATCCGGAACGTATGATGATGGCTTTCTCTGTGGCCGATATCGAGCGCGCACATCGCGAGCACAAACTCGCAGCGCTGATGGGCATCGAGGGCGGACACTCCATCGAAAACGACCTGCACTTGCTGCGCGACTACTATCGCCTCGGCGTGCGTTACATGACGCTATCGTGGTCGAACACGAACGAATGGGCAGATTCGTCCGGCGATATCAACGACCCCAAAATTCAGCACCACAATGGGCTCACGGATTTTGGAAGGCAGGTGGTATTGGAGATGAATCGCCTGGGCATGATGGTTGATGTCTCTCACGTCGCCGACAAGACCTTCTGGGATACGATGGCAATTACGAAAGCTCCGGTGATTGCCTCGCACTCCTCGGCGCGCGCTCTGGTGAACGCGCCTAGAGACATGACGGACGACATGCTGCGTGCGGTGGCCAAGAATGGCGGCGTGGTGGACGTAAACTTTTTCTCCGGATTCCTCGACGAAGACTATCGCAAGGCCGCGGAAGCGCAGGCGAAAGATCAGGCCGCCGCGATTCAGAAATATATCGACTCGCTGCGAGCGCGGGGCAAGCCCGTGAACTACATTGAAGTCAACCGCATCGAACGGGAGTGGATGGCCAAGATCCTGCGACCACCGTTCAAAGTGCTTATCGACCACATCGATCACATCGCGAAGGTCGCCGGCGTGGATCACGTAGGCCTGGGTTCCGACTTCGACGGTGTCAGCGGCGCAACGCCTCAAGGCGTGGACTCCGCCGCTGACCTGCCGAGGATTACCCAGGCCCTGCTCGATCGAGGATATACCGCCGACGATATCAGGAAAATTCTCGGGGGCAATGTTTTACGGGTCTTTCGCCAGGTAGAAGACGTCAGCCACGAACTGCCGTCTCGTCCAAATTGAGATTACCTGTCGTACAATATTGGGTCGCATTCGACATTTTTATTTGCCGGTTAGGAGTCCTCATGCGTCACATTTCGATGATCGTGGTCTTATTCTCGCTCGCCGCCATGGCAGCTTCGGCGCAATCCGCCGCCGGGTCGCAGTCGACTCCGGCCAAGCCGCCGGTCCACCACGCGACGGCTGGTCAGCCTACAGCGGTCATTGAAACCAGCGTGGGCAACCTGACCTGCACACTGTTTCCCGACAAAGCACCCATCGGAGTGGAGAACTTCATCGGCCTCGCCACCGGAACCAAAGACTGGAAGACGGTGAGAGGAGTCACCAAGCATGGCGTTCCACTTTACGACGGAACTATTTTCCATCGTGTGATTCCCAGTTTCATGATCCAGGGTGGCGATCCTGCGGGCGATGGGACGGGCGATCCTGGATACAAGTTCAAGAACGAAGTGTCCTCTGACCTCTTATTTGACCGTCCGGGCCGCCTGGCCTATGCCAACTCCGGCCCGGACACCAACGGCTCGCAGTTCTTTATCACCGAAGATGTTGCGCACAGCCAGCACTTGAGCGGTCACTACACGATTTTTGGTCAGTGTGATGAAGCCAGCGTAGCCCTGGTGAAACAGATTGCGCGCATGGCCACCGACCCGCAGAATGATCGCCCCTTTCGCCCGGTGAAGATCATTCATATCAAGATTGTTCGCGGCGAGGCAGCCCATGCTGCTAAGCCTGCGTCTCCGGCAATGAAGACCGCAGGCACGACACCCGTGGCGCCAACGAGTTCAAACTAGCCTGCTACAACCTTGATTGAAGCGCTGCTGAGCAAGACCTGAAACATTTTCCTGATGACTACGCGTGTTCTTTTCGTAACGATCGTGATGCTCAGCAATTGGCTGGGCGTTCCAGCGCAAGCGCCCCGGATTATACCGCCGTCAACGGATGCTCAGGGGCCAGCGAGTTTGCCGGAGAGTGCGCCGATTTCCGTTCAACGGGACGTTTCCTACGGCACCGCGGGGGGGCATCCGCTGTTGCTGGACATTTACCAGCCGGGCGAACACTCTCCCCATCTGCGTCCAGCGGTGGTTCTCATCCACGGCGGAGGGTGGACGAGTTTTGACAAGGGAACCATGCGCAGCATGGGCATGTTTCTTGCCCGTTGCGGCTTCGTCGCGTTCGCGGTCGACTACCGTTTATTCCGTGAGAACGCGAACCTCTGGCCGGCGCAATTGGACGACGTGCAGCGTGCGGTTCGTTGGGTTCGTGCCAACGCCGCAAAGTACCAGGTCGAGCCCGATCATATCGGCGCATTCGGGCACTCTGCGGGCGCGCAGCTGGCGGCTCTGCTGGGAATGGAAGCGACTCGCGACAATTCCGACGCAGCCCTGGCCAGGTATTCGAGCACCGTGCAGGGGGTGGTTGATGTCAGCGGACCCACTGATTTCACCATCCCTCGAGACTCAGAGGGCCAGGCTTTTCTGGCGAAGTTCCTTGGCGGCGACTATGCCCACCACGCCGCAATCTGGCGAGACGCATCGCCCCTATTTCAGGTCTCGAAGAACGTGTCGCCTTTCCTTATTGTTCATGGCACGCACGACGAAAACGTGCCGATTGCGCAGCCCGAGGCGCTCGCGGACAAACTGAGGCAGGCAGGAGTTCCAGTAAAGTTGGTGGAAGTGGAAGATGCTCATACCTTCCAGACTCCTGAGGCGCGCAAGCGCCTGGCTCTTGAGACGCAGGCCTTCTTCACGCAATACCTGCGGCCGGGGAATCTCAAATAGGTTGAGCATTACTCAGAGCATGCCTGGTTAGAATTGCAACTCGATTCGCATCCGACCAATGGATGCGCGAATGGCGATCGCGCTGCGCAGCTCATTTTCTTCACCCCTGTTAGAATCAAGGTCCGTCCACCGAAGGAGAAAGTGTATTTATGAGCCGTCCAGCGGGTACTTACGCCATTTTTGACACCTCCGAAGGAACCATCGTCTGCCGCCTCTTTGAAAAAGAAGCGCCTAAAACCGTAGCCAACTTTGTGGAACTTGCCGAAGGCACGCGCGAGTGGACTCATCCCTCGACCCGCAAGAAATCCAAAGACCGCCTCTACGACGGCACAATTTTTCATCGCGTGATTCCCGACTTCATGATCCAGGGCGGCGACCCGCAAGGCTCCGGCATGGGAGGTCCAGGCTATCAGTTCGAAGATGAGACGAAAGGCTCGCCCCACAAGCTCGACAAGCCAGGCTTGTTGGCGATGGCGAATGCCGGCCCTAACACGAACGGTTCGCAGTTCTTCATCACCGTCGCGCCCACGACGTGGCTGACCGGCAAGCACACAATTTTCGGTGAAGTCGTTGAAGGGCAGGACGTGGTTACGAAGATCTCCGAAGTCCCGCGCAACCGGCAGGATCGGCCAGCGAAAGATGTGGTGGTGAACAAGCTGACGATCGAGAAGGTATGATCGCTCCAACCCGTTTCGTTTCGTTGACTTGCCTGACTCACCCACGTACGATTCTTCTCCCCTGCTCGGACAAACGATCACGCACTACCGGACCGCTGAGAAGCTCGGCGGCGGCATGGGCGTTGGTCTATAAGGCCGAAGACCTCAAGCTGCGGCGCTTCGTGGCCCTGAAATTCCTACCCGATGAGGTCGCCAAAGACCCGCAGGCACTGGCCCGTTTCGAACGCGAGGCCCAGGCCGCCTCGGCGTTAAACCATCCCAATATTTGCACCATCTACGAGATTGACGAGCATCACGGCCGGGCCTTCATGGAGTTCCTGGACGGTCCCACGGTTCCCGTCCGATGGACAACGACACGCTGGTCAACCTCGCCATTGAAATCGCCGACGCGCTGGATGCCGCCCACGCCGAGGGAATCGTGCACCGCGACATCAAGCCGGCGAACATTTTCGTGACCAACCGCGGCCACGCCAAGATCCTCGACTTTGGCCTGGCAAAAGTGGGAACGGTCCGAGGGACGGAAAGGGCTGTGGCCGATAATGCCCAAACCTTGGACGAGACGCACCTCACGAGCCCGGCACGATGTTGGGCACTGTGGCCTACATGTCGCCGGAACAGGCACGCGGTCGCGATCTGGACACCCGCAGCGACTTGTTCTCGTTCGGAGCAGTGCTTTACGAAATGGCCACTGGCGACGTACCATTTCACGGCGAAAGCTCGGCGGTCATTTGCGAAGCCATCATGAATCGCGCCCCGGTTCCCGCAGTGCGTTTGAATCACGATGTGCCTGCCAAGCTCGAAGATATCATCAACAAGGCGTTGGAGAAGGACGGCAGCCTGAGGTACCAGCACGCATCGGAAATGCGCAGCGACCTGCAGCGTGTGAAGCGGGACACGGACTCCGGACGCATGGCGCTGACCACATCCCAGGCTGGTTCTTCCCCGAGTGCCGCGTCAGGGCTATCCAGTTCCGGTTCGCGCGCCGCTGTAGCCGCAAATAGTGGCGCGGCTCTCGTCGCGGCAAATCGTTCCTCCGGAAAGATCGCGTTGGCTGTGGCTGGGGTTGTGGTGGTTGGAATCGCGCTTCTTTTTTGGCAACCGCGGCGTCCGGCAGCGCCCGCCTTGGGTTCCGTCAATCCAAAAACCTTGCCGTGCTCCCGCTGCAAAACCTGGGCGCAGACAAAGATCTGGATTTTCTCCGCCTTGCACTGGCTGTCGAGATTGCCACCTCGTTCAGCTATGTCCGTGGATTGACCATCCGTCCGTTTGCCACCACCCGTAAATACGACTCGCCCACTCTCGACTTACAGGAAACCGGCCGCGCCATGCAAGTGTCGGACGTAGTCACCGGACACGATGTCGAGAACAATTGCACCCTTTGGCGCGACACAATGACGATCGCCGCGCCAGATATGATCGCCATGCGCGGACAGATCACCGCCAAGGTTCGTCAAGGATTAGTGCCGGCCCTCGGCGCGGGAAACGAGTCCACGGAAGGCGCCACGCGCCCCAAGAATGAAGAGGCCTACGATCTGTGTCTGCGCAGCATCGCGCTGCCTCACGATGCTCTTCCCAATAAAGATGCCATTGCCATGCTGGAGCGATCCGTGGACCTGGACCCTGCTTACGCACCGGCTTGGGAAGCGGTCGCCCTTCGCTACCATTACGATTCGGCTTACTCGGACGGCGGTCAAGCAGCGTTTCAGAAGTCAAACGCTGCGTTTGAACGGGCATTGGCTCTTGATCCGAACCTCATCGGCGCGGCCAGCCAGCTCATCACCAACCGGGTGGAAGGGGCGAGATCGTTGGCCGATCAGGACGCAAAAGCTCTGGTCGAGCGCCACCCGGAAAACGCCTCGGCACACTTCGGGCTGTCCTACGTCCTTCGCTACGGAGGAGCGATGGAAGAATCGGCGCGCGAGTGCGACACCGCGCTGTTGCTTGATCCGGGGAATTATACGTTCCGCTCCTGTGTCTTCACCTTCAACCAACTGGGAAACTACTCGCGGGCGGTGGAATTTCTTCAACTGGATGCCGGAACCGAATACTCATCGGACAGTCGCTAAGCGAGTTAGAGCGCCTAATGGTCGGCCGTTCCACTTAGCGGGTTTCGCGTGGGACTACTCTGGAACAGTCTTGTCCTGGGATCGCGGGTCGCTCGCGGCAGAACTCGATGGAGGACACGGCCGCCCTATCGTGAGACTTGATCCGCCTTACGATGACCGAGTTCCCGAGGCGGAACAGTCCCAAGTGATGGGCGACCGCGACTTCACATCGCGTCACCCAGTGATGCAGAAACTCAACCCCAAGGCCTACCAGATAATCTGGGTGTTCCCGTCTCCGACCAAATAGGGCGGTGGATGCCTCGCGCTTACACTCCAATCACGCCCACCAACTCCTTCACCGCCGCCGCGCTCTTATCGAGCCCGGCCTTCTCTTCGGCAGTTAACTTGATCTCGATAATCTGCTCGATTCCCTTCGCGCCCAGCTTCACGGGCACACCCACGTAGAGCCCATTGATTCCATACTCGCCCTGCAAGTATGCGGCGCATGGCAGAATCTTCTTCTTGTCCTTGAGAATCGCCTCGACCATTTCCGTAGCCGCCGCCGATGGCGCGTAATACGCCGAGCCCGTCTTCAGATATTTCACGATTTCTGCCCCGCCATCGCGGGTACGCTGCACCAGAGCTTCCAGTCTCGATTTCTCAATCAACTCCGTGATCGGAATGCCCGCGACCGTGGAATAGCGCGGCAGAGGAACCATCGTGTCGCCATGTCCGCCGAGCACGAATGCGGTAACGTTCTCCACGCTGACCTTCAATTCATCGGCAATGAACGCGCGGAAACGCGCCGAATCCAGCACCCCCGCCATGCCCACCACGCGCTCGCGTGGAAACCCGCTCAGCTTGTAGGCGGCTTGCGCCATGGCATCCAACGGGTTTGAAACAATAATCAGGATGCAGTTCGGCGAATATTTTACCGCCTCGCCCACTACCGCCTTCATGATGCCGAAGTTGGTATTGAGCAAATCGTCCCGGCTCATGCCAGGCTTGCGCGGAATGCCTGCGGTGATAACGACGATGTCGGAGTTCGCTGTGTCTTTGTAGTCGTTCGTGCCCGTGATGTAGGAGTCGCGTCTTTCGATGGGCATAGCCTCGAGCAGATCCAAGCCCTTGCCCTGCGGAACGCCTTCAATGATGTCGATCAGCACGACATCAGCCAGCTCCTTCGAAGCGATCCAATGAGCCGCGGTCGCTCCAACGTTTCCTGAACCTACGATGGTCACTTTCTTTCGCATGAATGATTCCTTTCAAGGAAAATCAGATCGCTAACACAGAAGCCACAGGGTCGCGCCGGGTAAACCTCAGGCCAGAAGAATATTTGCCCGGTGCTACTCTGTGTCCCCTGTGTTTAAGCCTTTATCTGCTACACCAGCACCGCCGCGCCCATGTTCTCGACGATCGCGTCAGCGAACTGGCTGGTCTTCAGCTTCGTCGCGCCCTCCATCAGGCGCTCAAAGTCATACGTAACTTTCTTCTGAAGAATCGTACGTTCGATACCGCGCTCGATCAGCTCCGCGGCTTCGTTCCATCCGAGGAAGCGGAACATCATCACACCCGAGAGCATGACGGAACCGGGATTGATCACGTCTTTGTCGGCATACTTCGGGGCCGTACCGTGCGTCGCCTCGAAGATTGCATAGCCATCGCCAATGTTCGCCCCCGGCGCGATGCCCAGACCACCCACCTGCGCCGCGCAAGCGTCAGAGATGTAGTCGCCGTTCAGGTTCGGCGTCGCCAAAACGGAATACTCGTCAGCCCGCGTCACCACTTGCTGGAAGATGGAATCAGCGATGCGATCGTTGATCATGATCTTCTTCTTCCACTGACCGTTGCCATGGGTGAGGTAAATGCGGTCCAGCACCTCTTTTACTTCCTTCTCCACCGCCTGGCGAAACGCGGGGGGAGCGAACTCCATTCCTGGTTCAACCAGTTCCGCATTCTGCGCCACCGTCAGATTCGGATTCTTGTCTTTGTTGTCGACGATCCAACTCTCGCGCTCGGTCACCACCTTGTCGCGAAATTCCTCGGTGGCCAGTTCGTATCCCCACTTGCGGAATGCACCCTCAGTAAATTTTTGAATGTTTCCCTTGTGGACCAGCGTTACACTCTTTCGGCCGCTCTCGAGCGCGTGCCGAATCGCCATACGCACCAGTCGCTTGGTTCCGGTCACCGAAATCGGTTTGATACCGACCCCGGAATCCAGCCGGATCTGTTTCTTGCCACCCTTGAGCATGTCTTTGTTCAGAAACTCGATCAGCCTCGCGCACTCCGCGGTTCCCTCTTCCCACTCGATGCCGGCATAAACGTCCTCGGTATTCTCACGGAAGATGATCACATCCATGCGTTCCGGATGCTTCACCGGCGAGGGCACTCCCTTGTAGTACTTCACCGGCCGCACGCAGCAATAGAGGTCCAGAATTTGCCGCAGTGCCACATTGAGCGAGCGAATTCCACCGCCCACCGGCGTGGTCAGAGGACCTTTGATAGCGACGCGGAATTCGCGGACTGCATCCACGGTGTCATCGGGCAACCAGTTATCGAATTTTGCCTTGGCCTTTTCCCCGGCAAACACTTCAAACCACGCGACCCGGCGCTTGCCCTGGTATGCTTTCTCGACCGCAGCGTCAAAGACTCGTAACGATGCTTTCCAGATGTCGCGCCCCGTTCCGTCGCCCTCGATAAATGGAACGACCGGATTGTCCGGCACATCATATTTCCCGTCCGCATAGCCAATTTTTTTCCCATCCGACGGAACATTCACGCCATTGTAAGAACCTGCCATTCATGCCTCCTATAGAGTTTTGCCGCGACACCGGAAAATCGTTAATTTATAGAGAATACCTCCTCATCCGCACTCTAACGAAGTCCCGCGTCACAGCCGTGTGTGATGGTCGTCACCACCGTCTCGTCCCAAACGATTTATGCACCCCCACTGTCATGTAGCGTCCCCAAGGGCCGTTATTGCCCAGGTCGGCTATGCCCAGATAAGTGTCGCGGGCACCCAGCCGGTCAAATAAAAAGTGCTGTGTTACACGGAACTCGAATCCCTTGGCGATAAAGATTCCCACTCCCCAGGAGTGCTCAATGCCGATGGCATCCGGCGACCAGGTGTAAAGCGTTTGGGGAATGGTCTTGCCGAACAGAAACGAAGGCGCGCCAAACACCATGAAACGCCGCAACTCTCCACGGCCAAACGGCCGCACCTCAAGCATCCCCGATAACATGTAGCGCGCGAACATGCTGCACGGAGCGTTCACTCCGCCATATTGCCCGGCGTTGCCGGCGCAAATGTTCGGATCGATCTCATTGTGCGGAGGCGCCAGATCAAATTGCCCCCATCCCCAAAATGTGTCGCGCGGAAAGAACATTCGCTCTTCGCCAGAGCTCTGAGGAGCGGCTTCGGGCGACGAACTCTGCGCACTGCTCAACGTACAAATCGCCATCGGTAATGCAAGGATCCACGCCAACGTTTTCATCCCGCCTCCAAGGAAATGTTTACTCAGGAAAAGTCGATCTCCCACGGACAACGATAGCCCTTCCTCTTCGACGATTTGCAGAGGATCAACTCGGCGCACCACGGGAGCGAAACATTGTAACCTGTTGCGGGAGGACGGCTTGGAGATTCGTCCTGAGTTGGATTCGGACTCGATTGTGCCCGGTTACCGTCGAGAATCGGCGGCCCGATGCTTCCAGAATTCATATTCACTTATCGATTTATTCCATTCATAGAATCGCTTTTCGGAGACCGAGGACGAAAGGCTTGCAATCTCAACCACGTAGCGTTTGGATAGCGGATTGCTAGTCTTTAAGTATTAGAAGCCCTGGAGCCACATGCCACAAGAAGTATCCGTTTCCTATCAGGCTATCAAGAGCAAGGTCTACCGGCTGATTGACACTCTCGTTGTGGGGGAGAAGTCGGAGGTCGACGTACAGGAGTCGATTCGTCGCTGGTGGGAGCTCATTCACCCAGCTGATCGTCCAATCGCTCAGAAGTATCTCGTCCTTGTCTTGGGACGCTCATGTCAGGCGCTGGACGCCATCGAAGAGGGCCTGACTGACGCCACCAATCGGGATGCGTTTCGGCCTTGCGAGTCCGCCAGAGGTTTCAAGCTGGTTGAGAGAGTCGTCAAGCAGAGTAGCAAGCCCGCTGCCTTCAGCAGCATGTAGGGGGCGGCTCCCGGACTCCTAATCCGTAGGTCTCGCCCACGAGACGTGAATTTTACAATGTCTCGCTTGCATCCCTGCGATTCGCCCCGGTATCCTCGATTCAACTGATTACCGCGATATCGGGCGCGACGCCCGCAAAATAACCAAGAGGAATCTCGAAATGAAATCGTACCTTCAGGCTCTGCTCGCTGTCCGAACTTATCTCCTGTGTGGAGCGTTATTGATGATGGCCGGGTCACTATTCGCGGCGTCGGGAATCTACACTTTCACACTGAACTCGATCGATGGAAAACCAGCGCCTCTCGCTGATTACAAGGGCAAAGTAATTCTGGTCGTCAACGTGGCCAGCCAGTGTGGCTACACTCCGCAGTACAGTGCTTTGGAAGCCATCTACGAAAAATACAAGGATCAGGGATTCGTCATCGTCGGCTTCCCTGCCAACAATTTCGGCTCCCAGGAACCTGGAACGAATGAAGAAATCAAAACTTTCTGCACCCGCAAATACAGCGTAACCTTCCCGATCTATGCGAAAATCTCGGTGAAAGCGCCCAACCAGGCGCCGCTCTACACCTACTTGACCAAAGACACCGGGCCGGGGATCCGTGGCGATATTCAATGGAACTTCACCAAGTTCCTGGTCGATCGCAACGGAAACGTGGTCCAGCGTTTCGAACCGGCGGTTACGCCGGATTCGAAGGAAATGACTGCTGCGATCGAGCAACAGCTGAAGCGATAGTTCGCAAGCACGCTTGCTCAGGCCATACCTTCCTCTCATTCTCTGGACGTTGGCCGGCCCGCCTATCTGCCGTAACATGCACCCAGGGATGCAATCAGCCACGCAGATGCGGACACGCCTTAAGATCGCTCTCGGGCGACTCCTGGTCGCGTTGCCTTGCTTGCCGGCCATATGCTTAGCAGGGCTCATTGCGGCACAGAACCCGGCAGCGGCCGCGCAGTCCATCCCTGCTGCCGACTCCAAGCTTGTCGGGATAAAAGTCCTCGGGAGCAAGCGCTTCACTCCGGCTGAGGTTGCCGCCGCGTGCGGGCTTCCGCTGGGCGCCACCGTGGACAATGAGTTATTCCGCAAAGCCGCCCGCCAATTGGGCGAAACCGGTGCGTTCAAGGACATTTCTTATACCTACAGCTTCTCTTCCGCAGGCACCAAGCTAGATTTTCAGGTGACCGACGCCGATAAGTTTGTGCCCGCACACTTTGCCGATTTTGTCTGGTTCACTGACCAGGAAGTGCTGCAGAAGGTGCACGATCGCGTTCCTCTTTTCAATGGAGAATTGCCTACTACTGGCCGTTTACCCGACCAAGTCTCCGATGTTCTTCAAGCCTTGCTGGTGGAGAACGGCGTCCCCGGCCACGTCGAATACGCGCGCACGGGCGCTGGTCACGTGGAGGCAATCGACTACGCAATCGCCAACGTCACCATCCGGATTCATCACATCGAGTTTACCGGTGCCGGTCCCACCGAATTGTCAATGCTTCAAGCCTCCGCCGAAAAGCTCTCTGGACGTGATTATTACCGCGCGCTTCTTAAAGCTTTCGTCGAGCACTCTGTGCTTCCCGTCTACCACGAGCGTGGTTATCTGAAGGCTTCGTGCGACGCGGTACAGCCGAAGGTCGTCAAGGAAGCCGCTTCGGAAACCAGCGCCGAGACTGGCAACGAGAAGCAGGCAGTCACCCTGGTGGACGTTACCGTTCCCATCACTTCCGGCAATCAATACAAACTAACCGGAGGGACGTGGTTGGATAACAAGAATATTCCTAGCGAAAGTCTCCAGTCGCTGCTTCATGCAAAGACCGGTGAGCCCGCCAATACGGTTCAACTGGAAAATGATCTTCGCGCGGTGCAGGTGTTATATGGTTCGCGCGGGTTCATCACGGCCACCATCAAGGCAAACGCTGAGTTTGACGACGTGGCCAGCACGGTTTCGTACCAATTGGTGGTCACCGAAGGTCCGGTCTATCACATGGGAGAGCTGGAGTTTCGCGGCATCGACAATAATTTAACCGCCAAGCTACGCGCCGCATGGAAGATTCGTCCCGGCGATGTGTACGACGCGACTTATCTCAAGGAGTTCCTCCCGCTCGCCCGGAAACTGTTGCCGACCACCATCGACTGGGATGTCGCCCCGCATGTGACTGCTATACCTCGCGACAGAGTGGTCGACGTCGACCTGCAATACACGGCCAAGGCCCCGCAGTAAGCCTGATCTCAGCTCACACGAAGCCGATGTCTGTTTGTGCAACTGCAGGCCCGTCTGGAATAAACTACTAAGTGTCTTAGAGGAGATCATGGCATGAATCCTGGTTCGAGATGGCTCCCCGCACTGGCAGCACTCATCTTTTGCAGCACCGCATTTTTCAATGTCTATGCGGCTGGCGGCATGCGTACGTTTACTGGTGAGGTTGGCGACGCGATGTGCGGACGAAAGCACCTGGAAGGCGAGTCCGCAGCCGAATGTACTCGCGCCTGCGTCGCGCATGGATCCAAGTTCGCACTCGTCGTAGGCGACAAAATCTATACTCTCGAGACCTCCGACAAAACCGCGCTGGCCACCTTGGACCAGCAGGCGGGCAAAACTGCCAGCGTTACTGGCACCTTGAACGACGACACCATCGAAGTGAGTTCGGTCATCGCGAAGTGATTCATTACGATCAGCCGAAACGGGCCTCGGCTTCCCATCCGCCCAACCATCGATCTTCGCCACCGGTTGCTCGCTTTTCTTGCTCTCCTGTGAAATTCACACTTTCTTTACAAACCCTTGTGTTAGATTGTGCATTCTCACTCTCATAAATATTGTTGCCGGGAGGCTAAAGAGTTGGGCAAAGACATGGTTCCCAAGCGAATGTTCTTCACCAAAGGAGTCGGGAAGCACCGCGAGCGTTTAACATCATTCGAATTGGCCCTGCGCGACGCTGGCATCGCAGCTCAGAATCTGGTTCGCGTCTCCTCGATCTTTCCTCCCAACTGCAAGATGCTCGCACGCAAAGAGGGCGTGAAGTATCTCAGCCCCGGCGAAGTGGTGTTCGCGGTGGTGGCGGAAAACTCCACGCACGAAGCTCACCGCCTGCTCGCTTCTTCGATCGGCGTGGCCATTCCCGCCGACAAAAACACCTACGGATATCTCAGCGAGCACCACTCCTTCGGTGAGACCGAAGACGCCGCCGGAGAATACGCGGAGGAACTCGCCGCCGAGATGCTGGCCACTAGCTTGAATGTCGAGTTCGATCCCGATCGCTCGTGGGACGAGAAGAAACAAATCTATTGCCTGTCGAACAAAATCGTCCGCACCGCGAATGTGACGCAGTCGGCCGTCGGAGATAAGCGCGGGTTATGGACTACGGTGATTGCCTCGGCAGTGCTGATTTTCGATTAGGTGCCGTTTCAAGGATAACCCTTCTCGATTTGCCAATCCCAGCCTTTGACCCCAGGCTGCCGGGGCTCGGAGTTCCGTAGAAGATGCTTGAAAGGGATCCGCCATATTATTAAATACAAGGCATTTACCTATTGTTTGCGACTATACAGAAGAAGACCGCATCTGATAGGGGGTATGATTGTACTTAAGTAACCTCCAACCCTCCCCCCATGTAACCTTCTGTTAACGGCACTCCCGTATCATAGAGTTGTCAGGCAAACAGGCTAATTTAGACCCAAGGAGTAGTCGTGGATCACAATGTCCGTAGAAAAAAGCAGCAGGCAATGATGACCGAGTTGCTCGAAAGAAAGATACGTTTGCACGCGCAGCATCTATACGACCAGCGCGGCCAGGCTGAAGGCCTTGCCCTGCAAGACTGGGTTGAAGCAGAGTCCCAAGTGCTGGAAAACAGCATTCTGGCGCCGCTTTACCGTAAGACCCGCGCAGAAGGCCGATCGGCAGGAGAGTCTGAAGATTCAGACGATGCGCAGTTTGACGATTCTGGCTCCTCTGGGTCAGAAGCCGGCGTGTAAGTCGGGTCCTCGATCGCTTTGTTTCGGTCCGCCAGCACCTTTCCCGTAAGCCCCTCAGAAACAAATCCGATTATCTGCCGCCAAAAATGCGCGTTGGTGTGCCCAAGAAGCGTGCTACCGTCGCAGCTGGATTTGAGTCCGGTTCCCTTTGAAAAGCCGGGCCGATGAGGCGGTTCGAAATGATGACGAAAGCTTGCACGAACAGCAAGTGTCCGGCTTATGCGCACTTTGTTTACACCGTAGCAATGCGCTGCGTTCTTTGCCGATGGGACCTCAAAGGCGCGCAGCGGAACAGCGACGCCGTGGGAGAGAGCGGAGGTTCGACGGCTAGCGGGGCTCTGTCGAGGAATTCGGGGCGAACACATGCCGCAGGCAGGCCGTGAAATCGATCGATTTCGCCACGAGGGCTGACGACCTCATAAGCCCGTAAAGCCGAAGACTGGAGACGCCATAGTGCTCCCACTTGCACTCATCTCAAAGCCCAGCTTCTGGGACGTCGAGCAGCATATCGTCCAGAGCTTCTGTTCCCACGTCTACAAATGTGTCTCAATGTGAGACCAGCTCGCGGGCCGCGATCTGTCCGGCAGGTTCGCTGTGACCGCGCGCAGCCACCAGGCTGCGCTCGTGGCTGGCCAGCATACGCCGAAAGATCGGCACCGCACTCTTCTTCGGCTGCGCATGCGCACAGCCAAGGCAAATCAATCCCTTCGGACAATGCTCTCCAGTGGGCAAGGCGCATAGGTGCGTGCCCATATCGCGCAAGTTGCAGCTCGCCGCGAAGGCGGCCCATTCCTCCGCGGTCGGGTTTTTCAGACCGTCTTCGCCGTAGTAGGCGTTATAGAGACTGCGCACGGTCTTGCGATAATCCTCGATGAGCTGACTGGAGTAGAGCTTGGCATAGATCATCACGGTGTCGGGAGTCTTTGGGGAAGGAACGGTTCCCACCGTGACCTACGCGAACTTGCAGCAATTTATCGATGGAGTGGCGAATACCGCATCGGAGACGTTTCCTTCGAACCCAAATGAACCCTTCAACTTTCTCAATCTCGATGTCTACGCGCAAGACACGGTTTGAGAGGTCAGTTCTTTAATGTCTTCAACCATCCGAATTTTGCGCTTCCCAGCATGGTGCAGGCCGGCATTCCAGGAAATCTTTCCACGCAGAGTGGATTTGGAGCGCTCGCGTCCACAACTTCTCCGCCGACCGGCTTGCTGGGAGTCGGATTGGGTGGCGATAGCAGTCCACGCATGATCGCCTTTCAGGCGCGGTTGGAGTTCTGAGCATTCTCGAGATGAAGTAGGGCAGTACGGTCGAAGGCGTGCTGTCCTCCTTTGCCATTGTGGCAAATGAAGGAGAACCGGAGGTGCCGACCAACGGTGACCGAGTAGCTGTGATTTTTATGAGCTAGCACCTCTTCGGCCGGAATAAACAGGTACGAGTTTCCAATTTCTGCGACGAGAATGCGCGGACTCGGCGGACGGACTACCGCTTTGCTGCGGCGATGTCCCATTATTTGCCCCTGACCCGCAAGATAGGCGATGACGCGGCAATCGTTCCAGTACGGGACCGAGGACCAAAGCAGGAAGATAGCTCAGAGCCAGCATCGTTATCAAACAGATTGTGAGCAGAACGCGAACGAAGAGGATGGGTCGGAAGAGTTCCCGACGAAGAAGCGGTGCTTCTCTGACAGCCAAATAGATCCGCGAATGCCAATGCAGGAATCGCGAAGCCGAACTTCCCCACCATCATCGCGAATGCCGGGGCAGAGCTTCGAGCGCGGCGTGTGCCTGGTGCCACGCCGCATCGAGATCGCGGCGATCAAGCGCGATCAGCGCGCTCGCGGTTTCGAGGATCGCGTCCGCTTGATCCGACAGCGCTTGACGGCAAGCGTCCGGAAGTCGGGGCGCGAGCCGGCGAATCGCTTCGAGCTGGCGGATCGATACGGCGGGCGTCGTCGACGAGGCCTGACGGATCTGATCGAACGCGAGCTTGGCGAGGCGCTCTAGCCGCACCGGCGGCATCCACACCCGCAGACGGCTGCCAGTGTCGTACCAGTTTCCTTCCAGCGGCGGACGCTCGGCCAGTGTAAGCAGCGCGTCGGCGAGCCAGTCGACGCACGCAACGCCGGTGAATGTATCGTTGACTGCGGGAGACAGCGCACGGATCGCGATCTCGACGACCTGCGCGATGCCGAACTCGCTATCTTGCGTGAGCGTGCGGTGACGGCCGATGTGAATTCCTCGATCAAGCGCGGCCTCGATCGTGCCGACTTCATTCGCCGGGACGATTGCTGCGAGCGGCTCGCCGCGGAGCACGAACTGGCCTGGGCGGAACCTCAGCACAATCAGTGCGTCCGCCGCGCGAGCGGCTGCCACTAGCGCGCTGTGATCGACATGCTGCAGGTATCCGCTCTTCACGGACGACACGATAGCGCCGGCCGCAGCCTGGCTCAGAATCGCGGCGTCGTCGGGCACCGCGCCGGTACCCTCGCCGGGGCCGGGCACGTGCGCTCCGCCGGCCGCGACGTATAAATCGTCGACGATCGCGCCGATCATGTCGGGGTTCTGGATCGATTTCGCAACCCGATGGCTGTAGTAGACGAGGAACCCGAAGCTGAGCACGACGAGCATCCAGGCCGTGATTAACGAGGTTTGCGGGATGAACGTCGACTGCGGATCCTGATGCGTGACGAGGAAGACGAGGCAGATGTACACGAACGTGCCCATGAACATGCCGATCGTCACCTGGGTAACCCAGTCCTGCAGGAACCGGTAGAGCAGGCGTGGGCCAAACAACGTCGAGACCATCGACAGCACGAGCAGGGCGACCGAGAAAATCAGTGCGAGCACGGTCGCAACCGCGCCCATCATCGCCGACAGGATCGCGCGCGCGTCGTCGATGCTGCCCATCGTCAACCACGAGGGGATGTGAATGACGCCATACTTGTCGAGGATGTCCGGAATCAGGGTAATCGCGAACAGCGCGACCGCAGCGAGAGAGAGCTGCAGAGGGATCCGCCAGAGGTTAATGTCGCGTTGCGAACGGAGCTTGGTAGGGCGCAGGGCGAGCATGCGATGTGAATTTCAAACGCTCTATCTTCCCAAGAGCAATCGTTCCAGTACGGGACCGAGGGCCAAGGCAGGAAGATAGCTCAGGGCCACCATGGTTATCAAGCAGGTCGTGAGTAGCGCCCCGAACACAAAAGAATGGGTCGGAAGAGTTCCCGACGAAGAAGGGGTGTTCCTCTGACGACCAAAGAGACTGGCAAACGCCAATGCAGGAATCGCCAAGCCGAACCTGCCCACCAGCATCGCTAATGCTGTCGTGGGGTTGTAGAACGGAGTGTTCGTACTCAGACCGGCAAAGCTTTGGCCATTGTTGGCGAAGCAAGAAGTATAGGCAAACAGAATCCCCGTGAAACCATGCGGGCCTGTGTTGACCGTTAGCCCGGACAGTCCCAACCTGGTGCTCACGGCAATGGCGGTGAGTGGGAGGACGACCAGCGGCGCGGCCAAAGCGTAGAGCATGATCGTTTTGTTCTCCGCAGGCCCTATCTTC
Organism: Candidatus Sulfotelmatobacter sp.; assembly: GCA_049515395.1. Lineage (GTDB taxonomy): Bacteria > Acidobacteriota > Terriglobia > Terriglobales > Acidobacteriaceae > Sulfotelmatobacter. The sequence continues at coordinate 23,297 of JBEKUD010000078.1, forward strand.
TTGCCCAGATATTCAGGCGTACGCCCGACCATCAGCCCCGCTAGGAACACAGTAATCGTAGCTGCCATAACCATGCTGTAAAGACCAGTCCCCAGGCCTCCGAACACGAG
>JBEKUD010000079.1:0-22660 GCA_049515395.1 Candidatus Sulfotelmatobacter sp.
AATCGCTACTTCGAGAATCTGAAAGACATCATCAGCGCGGTTGAATCCGAGTTCGCAAATTGGACGACTCGCAATGATGTCCTTCGCAGATTATGCGCAATTATTTAAGACGCTGTGTTTACCAGAGGCAGCCACTGTTCAAAAGCGCCTTGATCGCTGTGATTTGTTCCTGCAAATCCTTGAGCATTTGCGCCGGCGTTATCGGCTCGTGGTTTGAGCATATGTCGTTATGCCCGAACACATTCATTTGCTGGTAGGTGAACCACAGCGGGCGACGCTGTCAACTGCCGTTCATGCACCTGAAGCTTGGGTTGGTGCGCAGTTTACAGATTTCTAACGTTGAGGCCGCCGTTGCGCCGCACCCGCAGTCGTGATCCTCGATCGAAGTCGAGTCATTTCGGCAGGCGGTTTTATGATTTCAACGTTTGGACTGGGAAGAAGCGGATTGAGAAGCTGCGCTACATTCATCGCAATCCAATAGCTCGGGGCATGGTGGAGTCGCCGCAACAGTGATAACAATTTGCCCGCCTGCGGGGTGATCCGATCGTTCCTTGTTATCCAGCGCGATCGAATCTCTGGTCACCAGGGTAAACCAGCGATGGCCCATCCCGCCCCCATGGTCTGGGCCGATCCCTCCAGCGTAACGTTTCCTGTGGAGACCCAGAAAAAGCGCTGTTTCTATACGCATCATAGACGGCTTTCAATAGAAGGAGTTCTCCCCATGTAAGCGCCTTGGCCATCTGCAAAAGCTGATAGCTGACGACTCTCTGCGCCTCGGTCGCGTTAAGTTGGTTCAGCGCATAAAGCATTGCCTTGAGGGCTTCGAGCCTGCCCTGGTCGGGCGTCTCTTCCTCCAGGGCCGCCGTGAGTATCTCGGCCCAAGACTTTCGGCGGTACTTCTTCTCCTCCGCAATCATCGGGGATTTCCCTTTGTCCCGCAGGCATTTAAATCCCCGGGCAAATTGTCGGAAAACGTCGCCCTTGAATGCCGCTTGGGTGATGCGGCATCCGGCGGCCCCAGGAATCCGTTTCCCGCAACGAACCATCCGGCCAACAGTTTCGCCAGTACCGCAGCCCGTCTTGGAGTAGCTGCTCGATAATTGTGGGATCTTGCAACTTGGGTAGGGAGGCGAGACCCGTTGCGGCCAATGACGAACATTTCGTCGCCGGCCATCGATCTCACCAGCCTCTGGTTTGCAGCAAGTGCGCCTCATCCAAGCCCGCGACAGCCAGTCCTTTCATCGCTCCTGCCAAGTCTTCGCTGACTTCGAGTAATACTTTAGGGTCGTTGAAGTGGGTGGCGGCTTTGACGATGGCGCGGGCTCGCTTTTCGGCTTCTATGGGGTCGGCGAAAGTGGTGCTGTCTTTCATGAAGATGCCGGAGCCTACGAAGACCGCTTCGGCGCCTAGCTGCATTACGAGGGAGGCGTCGGCGGGCGTGGCGATGCCTCCGGCGGAGAAATTGGGGACGGGGAGCTTGCCGGTTTTGGCGACCATCTTTACCAGTTCGTAGGGCGCGCCGTGCTCTTTGGCCTTGGCGTAGAGTTCTTCTTCGCCGAGAACGGTGAGGATGCGCATCTCCTGCACGATCTGGCGGATGTGCTTGACGGCGTGGACGACGTCGCCGGTGCCGGCCTCACCCTTGGTGCGGATCATGGCTGCGCCTTCGGCGATGCGGCGCAGGGCTTCTCCGAGATTGCGCGCGCCGCAGACGAATGGGACTTTGAAGGCGTGCTTATCGACATGATGAGCTTCGTCGGCGGGAGTGAGAACTTCGGATTCGTCGATGTAGTCGACGCCGAGTTCCTGCAGGATTTGCGCTTCCGCAAAATGTCCGATGCGGCACTTGGCCATGACTGGGATGGAAACGGTCGACATGATCTCGCGGATTTTCTTGGGCGAGGCCATGCGGGCAACTCCGCCTTCGGCGCGGATTTGCGCGGGGACGCGCTCGAGGGCCATGACGGCGACGGCTCCGGCTTTTTCGGCGATGGCGGCCTGCTCGGCGTTGGTGACGTCCATGATGACGCCGCCTTTGAGCATTTCGGCGAGGCCGGTCTTGAGGCGGAGGGAGGTGGAGCTACCGTTGTTTTTCGACATGGGTGGACTCTTTTCTGGAGAAGCTTTCAGCCGTCAGCTATCAGCGACGCTGTACTTATTTTACAGCGCGTTTGGGATTCGCGGTACTCCTGGAGACCGGCTATCGACGGTCACTCGAAAATGCTGGGCTGCGCCGGGCGGACAGCCGAGGGCGGCTGTCCCGACATTTTGTGCATAGCTGACAGCTGACATTTGATGGCTATCTTTCGACATACTTGGCGAACATTTTTTCGGGGTCGATGGCGATGAAGGTGCCGCGGCTGCGGGCGAGGACTTCGTTTTTTTCGTTGAGGATCTCGGCGGTGTTGACGTGCTGGCGTCCGTGCACGCTGAGCTCGCGGCCTTCGACGCGGAGAGGTTTGTGTAACGGCACGGGCTTGAGGTATTCGACCGTCATCTCTTTGGTGAGGGCGACGACGTGGTGGAGCTTGTTTACCTTACCCATGGCGTCGTCGAGGATGCAGGCTATGACGCCGCCGTGGCAGTGGCCGGGCGGTCCGGTGTAGCGCTTGCTCAGGCGGAAGCGGCAGATGAAGATCTGGCGGGCTTCGTCGAGGATGAATTTGAGGCGCATGCCGTCGGCATTGTTCTGGCCGCAGACGAAGCAGTTGTTTTTTTGCAGTTTGAGGTAGCGGGTTTCGTGGCCGTGGGGCTTGGGTGGCATGGAGATGATTTTAAAGGATGAGCGCTGAATTAGTCGTTCCCGTGAGACTTGATCGACCGGGCGCAGACAATTAGCCCTAAGAAGATTGCCGGGAGAGTAGCCCCGCAGAGGAACCCCGAGCCAATTGCCCCCACTCTTCTCCGAAAAATCCCCGCGCTGCGCGAACAGTGCGCAAGGGTGGGGCACCCGCTGTTTAGACACCGTGGCGAAAACGCCTTGCGAGGCTGTCGATGGCGTGGTGGGGCAAGGTATCTTTCGACTACGGTTGGGCTTCGCGTTCGCGAAGCCCAACACTCCGCTCAAGATGACAGAGTCGGGGAATTACAGAGATCGTCCTTCTAACTCGCATTGGAATCCTGTATACATATCGGTTTTGGAAATCTTGGATTGGAGCACTCGTGAAATCACGTATTGCTTTTACTCTCGCAGCCGTTCTCTCTGCATTTTTGAGTTTGATCGCGGCTTCGCAGGATAAGGATGCGGACAAGACTGCAGTGTCCGCGCCTGCTGCTAAGAAAACTCAGACGAAAGATGACAAGAAGGAAACACCCGCCGAGGAGAAGAAGGGTGGGATGACGGCGGAGACTTTTTCCGGGCTGAAGTTTCGGTCGATTGGGCCGGGGGTGGCTTCGGGAAGGGTGATGTCGATTGCTGTGAATCCGAAGAATAAGTTTGAGTATTACGTGGGCGTGGCGTCGGGCGGGGTGTGGAAGACGGTGAATGATGGGACGACGTGGACTCCGTTGTTTGATAAGGAGGCGTCGTATTCGATTGGGTGGGTGGCGCTTGATCCGAATGATCCGGCGGTGGTGTGGGTGGGGACGGGCGAGAGCAATTCGCAGCGCAGCGTGGCATACGGGGATGGGGTTTACCGGTCGGATGATGGGGGGAAGGATTGGCAGAATCTGGGGTTGAAGAAGTCGGAGCACATTGGGCAGGTGGTGATCGATCCGCGGGATTCGAAAGTTGTGTATGTGGCGGCGGAAGGGCCGTTGTGGGGAGCGGGTGGGGATCGCGGGCTTTATAAGACGACGGACGGCGGGAAGAACTGGAAGGCGGTGCTGACCATCAGCGAGAACACGGGCGTGGTGGATGTGGCGATGGATCCGTCAAATCCGGACATTGTTTATGCGGCGGCTTATCAGAGGCGGCGGCATGTGTTTACGCTGATCGATGGCGGGCCGGAGAGTGCGATTTATAAATCGACCGATGCGGGGGCAACCTGGAACAAATTGAAATCGGGGCTGCCTACCGCGGATATGGGAAGGATCGGGTTGGCGGTTTCGACGGCTGATCCGAACGTGCTGTATGCCACGATTGAGGCGGCGGATGGGAAAGGCGGGATTTTCAGGTCGAACGATCGAGGGGCGACGTGGGAGCGGAGGAATGAATTCGATGTGGGCGCGATGTATTACGCACGGGTGGTCTGCGATCCGAAAAATGTGGATCGCATTTTTGTGATGAATGTGAATCTGCGCGAGTCGCTGGATGGCGGAAAGACATTGCATAAGGTGGAGGAGGTGAATCATCACGGGGACAATCACGCGATCTGGATCGATCCCGAGGATACGAAACATTGGCTGTTGGGATCGGACGGCGGGATGTATGAGACGTGGGATGACGCGAAGCGTTGGCAGTTCAAGGCGAATCTGCCGACCGTGCAGTTTTACGATGTGGCGGTGGATAACGCGCTTCCCTTCTATGACGTGTGCGGCGGAACGCAGGATAATTTTTCCTGGTGCGGGCCGTCGCGTACGCGCAACGTCAACGGGATTATGAATTCGGATTGGTTCGTGACGACGGGAGGGGATGGATTCCGGTCAGTGGTGGATCCGTTGGATCCGAATACGATTTATGCGGAGTCGCAGTATGGAGTGCTGGTGCGGTACAACAAGCCGACGGGACAGGAACTGACGCTGCAGCCGCAGGAGGGTAAGGGACAGCCTCCGCTGCGGTGGAACTGGGATTCGCCGGTGATTATCAGTCCGCACTCGCACACGCGGCTGTATTTTGCAGCGAATCGTTTGTTTCGCAGTGACGACCGCGGGGATACATGGAAGGCGATCAGCGGCGATCTTACGCGGCAGATCGATCGGAATAAGTTACCGGTGATGGGGAAGGTATGGGAGCCGGATGCGGTGTCAAAAAATGCGTCGACATCATTTTACGGAAATGTTGTGGCGCTGGCGGAGTCGCCGAAAAAAGAAGGGCTGATTTATGTGGGGACCGATGATGGGCTGATTCAGGCGACAGCGGATGGCGGGCAGACTTGGACCAAGTACGACAAGTTCGCCGGCGTGCCGGATATGACTTACGTGAGCCGGTTGGCGGCTTCGCAGCATGATGGGAATACGGTTTATGCGGCGTTCGACAATCATAAGAATGAGGACTTCAAACCTTATTTACTAAAGTCGAGTGATGCCGGGAAGAGGTGGACTTCGATTGCGGGGAACTTGCCGGAGAATGGGTCGGTGCTGGCGTTTGCGGAAGATTCGGTGAACGCGAATCTGTTGTTTGCGGGGACGGAGTTTGGGGCATTCTTTACGGTTGACGGTGGGTTGCATTGGGTGCAGCTCAAGGGTGGGCTGCCGACGATTGCGGTGCGGGACATGGTATTGCAGGCGCGGGAGGGAGATCTGGTGATTGCGACCTTTGGGCGCGGGTTCTACGTGCTCGACGATATTTCGGCGCTGCGGCAGATAAAGGCGGAGGCGAAATTACTGGAGCAGGCGGCATCGACATTTCCGATGAGAGATGCGCTCTTGTATATCGAGCGGCATCCGCTGGGCGGCCCGAGAAAAGGGTTCCAGGGGGATGCGTTTTACACGGCGGAGAATCCTCCGTATGGAGCGGTGTTTACGTCGTACTTGAAGGATAAGTTGAAAACGAAAAAAGAGAAGCGCCAGGAGGCTGAGAAGGAAGCGGCGAAGAAGAACCAGACGCTGCCTTATCCCACAAACGATGAGTTGCGGGCGGAGGCGGAAGAGCGTCAGCCGGAAGTTTACTTTATGGTTTATGACGAATCGGGAGCGCCAATACGGCGTGTGGATGGGAGCATTGCGGCGGGGTTTCAGCGGGCAGCATGGGATTTGAGGTATCCCGTAGTGGCGCTGCCGGAGCATCAGGATGACGAAGAAGATTTTCCGCCAGCTTCGACGCAGGGGACGCTGGTGCTGCCCGGATCGTATTCGGTGAGCGCATTTAAGAATATGGATGGAGTCGTAAGCGAGCTGGGCGCAGCGCAGAATTTTAAAGTGGTGACCGAGGGGCAAGAATCAATGAATGCCGGCGATCTTGCGGCGCGGGAGGAATTTCATCGCAAGGTGGCGCGCCTCTATCGGGCGGTATCGGGAGCGACACGTTCGTCTCACGAAGTGCAGGATCGACTGAAATCGATTCGCGAAGCTCTGCGGGAAACGCCCGCGGCGGAAAAGCAGTTGGGCGTGGCGGCGGATGCAATCGAGCAGAAGAATCGTTTGATCGAGCGAGCGCTGAGCGGCGACAATGAAATGAAGAAGCGGAATGAACCGATGCCGTCGTCGATTCACGATCGGGTCGAGGCGATTATGGAGGGCGAAAGATTCTCGCTGGCGAAGCCGACGCAGAGCCATGTTGAGGATTACAACATTGCGGCGGAGGAGTTTGGGGAGCAGCTGGGGAAACTTCATACGCTGGTTGAGGTTGACCTGGCGAAGCTGGAGAAAGATATGGAGGCTGCGGGTGCGCCTTGGACGCCGGAAAGAGTGCCGGAGTGGAGCGAGAAGTAAGAAACCGGCTGCGGATTTGCACGGATTTTCCCGGATCGAGAAACCAAGACCTTCATCCCAGGGAAATTAAATGAGATGGTTTTTTTCATTTATTGAGGTTTGCTTTATCCGTGGAATCCGTTATATCCGTGGCGCATTTTTTGTTTCTTGCGCAAGTCGCTTGCTTTTATGTGAAGCACCTGTGGTAAACTCGCCGCCGACTGGTGCTTAGCGCTGTGGGGCGTGGCAACAGCCGTGGGGAAATCGTCCGCGTCGCTTCTTGTTGGGAGGACTGGGGAATGGGCCTCGCGTTAATGGCTTTGATCTGGCTGATCACACTAGCCAGCACTTACTTTTTTGTCGCCAAGACCTGGTGGTTGCCCGTGGGGGCCGCCGAAGCCGCGCACTTTATTGACGGACAACTTGCTCTCACTTTTGCGCTGATGGGAATTGTCTTTCTCGCGGCACAACTCTCCCTGGGCTACATCGCTTGGCGATACAGAGAACAGCCTTCCTCGCCGCCGGTGAAATATTCGCACGGCAACGTCAAGCTCGAGATGATTTGGACCGTGCTCACTACGATTCTGTTCATCGGATTGAATCTGATGGGAAGCCGGGTGTGGGCGAGCCAGCGATTTGATCAGGCAGGGCCGGGAGCGGTGCAAGTGGAGGTCACCGGGATGCAGTTTGCGTGGTACTTCCGGTATTCGGGACCGGATGGAAAGTATGGGGCGACGAGCCCGAAGCTGATGGATCCATCGGCCGGTGGCGAGGCTGCGGTGGGGCTCGACACTTCCGACCCGGCGGCCAAGGATGACGTGGTGACGGGCACGATGTATCTGCCGGTAAATCGCGAAGTGGATCTGAGTTTGCGAGCGGTGGATGTGATCCACAGCTTTTTCGTGCCTTCGCTGCGGTTCAAGCAAGACGCGGTTCCGGGATTGAATATTCACATGCACTTCAAGCCGACAGCGATCGGCGAATATGAGATCGCGTGCGCCGAGCTGTGCGGCTTGGGACATTACAAAATGCACGGGATGGTGCACGTGGTCAGCCAGGAAGATTACGACAAGTGGCTGGCGGCACGGGAGGCGGAGAAACAATAAAATGGCGACCCCGGTTACGGTTCACGCACACGCTGCTCCTCAGGGTTTTATCCGGAAATACATTTTCAGCCTGGATCACAAAGTCATCGGCATTCAGTATTTTTTTCTCGCGCTCACGGCCGTGTGGGTGGGAATGTTCTTGTCGCTGCTGATGCGGCTGCATCTGGTCTGGCCGAATGGGGTGCTGCCACTGGTGGGAGACATCAAGCCGGAGACTTATCTCAGCCTGCTGACGATGCACGGGACGATCATGGTTTTCTTCATGCTGACTACAGCGCCGCAGGGCGGCTTCGGAAATTATTTTCTGCCGATTCAGATTGGTGCGCCGGATATGGCGTTTCCGGTGCTGAACATGCTTTCGTTCTGGACGACGTTTGTGGCGTTCATCACCATCATTGCGGCGTTTTTTGTGACCGGCGGAGCGCCACTGCATGGATGGACGGGATATGCGCCGCTGAGCGCGCTGCCATCGGCGGGGCCGGGTCAGGGTCTGGGAGCTGATCTGTGGATCACGAGCATTGCGATCTTTTGTATCGCGTCGCTGATGGGGGCGCTGAATTTTATTACGACTACGCTCGATCTGCGGGCGAAGGGCATGACCATGATGCGCATGCCGCTGACGGTGTGGTCATGGTTCATCACGGCGATTCTTGGTCTTCTGGCATTCGGAGTGCTGCTTTCGGCGGGCATTCTGTTGCTGATGGACCGGAATTTGGGTACGAGCTTCTATGTGCCGCTGGTGGTGGTGAACGGACAGATCATGGGGCACAAGGGCGGGTCGCCTCTGCTGTGGCAGCATCTGTTCTGGTTCTTCGGGCATCCCGAGGTTTACATCGCGATTCTGCCGGGCATGGGCGTGGCGTCGCAGGTTCTCTCCACTTTTTCGCGCAAGCCGATCTTTGGATATAAGGCGATGGTTTACGCGATGCTAGCCATCGGATTTTTTGGGTTTATGGTGTGGGGCCACCACATGTTCATGAGCGGCATGAGTCCGTATTCGGCGTTTGCATTCTCGCTGCTGACCATGTGCATCGGGGTGCCGTCGGCCATCAAGACGTTTAACTGGCTGGGCACGATGTGGAAGGGGCGTATTCGCTTTCAGACGCCGATGCTGTATGCCATCGGCTTCGTTTCCCTATTCGTTTCGGGCGGATTGAGTGGGCCGTTCCTGGCGCAGCCGGTGCTCGATATTCAATTGCACGATACTTACTTTGTGGTCGGGCATTTTCACCTGATCATGGGGGTGGCGGCGATCTTCGGAATGTTTGCCGCGACATATTACTGGTTCCCGAAAATGTTTGGGCGGATGATGAACGAAACCTGGGGACGGGTGCATTTCTTTATCACGCTGGCCGGAACGTATGCGATCTTCATGCCGATGCACTACCTGGGCATTGCGGGAGGAACACGGCGTTACTCGCAATACACAGAGGTGGCGTACTTGCAGAAGCTGATGCCGATTCACGAGTTTATGACCTACGCGGCGATCATCACGATTGCGGCGCAGTTTATTTTTGTGATCAATCTCTTCTGGAGCATGTTTAAAGGGCCGAAGGCGAGCGACAATCCATGGGAAGCGACGACGCTGGAATGGACGACATCGACGCCTCCGCCGCACGATAATTTTGGCGGCGTAACACCGGTGGTGAATCATGGACCGTATGAATATGGAGTTCCGGGAGCGGCAAGGGACTACGTGATGCAGACGGATCCGGCAACGACAGCGACGCACTGAAGACGTAGACCAGGGGCTAAAGCCCGTCCGGTAGGGGAGGAATTATCGCAGCGCCGAAAGCGCTGCGCCACCCAAAGTCTTGGTTAACCTAGGGCGACGCACTGAAGCATCTGATGTGATTATGGCGACGTATAGTCCAAGCACTCCGGTAAACAGGTTAGGCCGCGGCGGAGATGTTCCTGTTCCGCCGAACGGTGGTGACGGCGGCGAGAACTCGCACGGCTCAAACTTTCCAAATTATGGCGCGCGGTTGCGCAGGGCGCGGCTGGGGCTGGTCTGCGGGATCGCGACGGTCAGCATGGTGTTCATCTCGCTGACCAGTGCTTACGTGGTGCGGCAAGGGCTGCCGACGTTTGACGGCGCGACGAATACTTATGTGCGCGACTGGGGCCAGGTTCAGTTGCCGTGGTTGTTGCTGGCCATCAATACGGCATTACTGCTGATCAGCAGTGTGACGGTGGAATTTGCGCGGCGGGATATCAAACGGCGAGCGGCGTTGGCTCCGCTGCAAGCGATGCCGGGAATCTCGCTCGGTGAAGAAAAGAGTTTTCCGTGGCTGGGAGTGACGGTGCTGCTGGGGTTTGGATTTCTGGTGGGGCAGTGGATGGCGTGGGGGGAGTTGAAGGCGCGGGGTTTTTTTGTCGACACCAATCCGAACAGTTCGTTCGTTTATCTGCTGACGGCGGCGCATGCGGTGCATTTGGCAGGCGGGATGATTGCATTGATTTGGGCGGCGGCGACTTCCCTGCTGCTGCGGCCGATTGAGGGTCGACGCATTGTGGTGGACGTCACGGCATGGTATTGGCATTTTATGGCCGTGTTGTGGATTTACGTTTTTGCGTTGTTAGGGTTTGCACGGTAGTACTCCGGTTTGAAATTAGACGCTTTCACGCGAGTTGCATAGGTCCTTCGGGGCAAAGAACGCCCTCAGGATGACAAGCGAAAGGGGAACTTGGGGAATGGCTGACGCCACGCTGGAACATGGTGCTGCGGTACATGGGATCGGGGGCGAGTATGAAGCTCCGCTGTTTGGGGCTTATTCGAAAAAGGTGGGCATGTGGCTGTTTCTGGCCTCCGACTCGCTGACCTTTGGAGCACTGCTATTTGCCTTCAGCTACAACCGGATCTACACCGTGTGGCCGACTCCGTTTGGCAAGGAAAGCATTATCAATGCGACGGTGATGACGGCGTGCCTGCTGTCGAGTTCGTTGACAATGGTGATGGCGGTGTTCGCGGCGCAGAGGCATGATCGTGCATGGACGCGGAACTGGTTGCTGGCCACAATGGCGTTCGGGACGGCGTTCATCGTGCTGCACGGGATGGAGTGGACGCACTTAATTCACGAAGGCCTAACTTTACCGGGATTCCCGAAATCGGTGGAGCACGGTGAAGGTGATTACGCCAAGATCTCGGCGGGCGTGCCGCAATTTGCGGCGACGTTTTTTGGATTGACCGCGATGCACATGCTGCACGTGACGATTGGCGTGATCTATCTGGGCGTGGTGGCGCTGCGGAAATGGTTTCTGCCGATTTTGGGCCTGGTATGGCTGGCGGGATACTTCCTGATTCCTTCGGACAATGTTTTTCACTACGGAATTCATGCGCTCGTGATTGGGCTGATTGTGGCCAGTGTCATTCTACTTTTGAAGCCGAAAGATTATGACGCGCATGATGTGGAAGTGTCGGGGCTGTATTGGCATTTTGTGGATCTGGTGTGGATGTTTATTTTCCCGTTGGTGTATTTGATGTCGACGAAGGTTTGAGGCAAGTTGTGCGCGGGAGCTGGTGCCGTTCCTAGGGGACTCATTCTTTTTGTCTTGCCCGACGTCCGCGGACTTACCTCCGGGGCTAATGAATACCGCCTCTGAAGGGGCTGATGAGGAAACTGACCATGCATGATGTGGCGAAGCACGACGATAGCAAGGGGCAGTATTTCTGGGTGTGGGGGGCGCTGCTGGTTTTGACTGGGGTCGAGGTCTGGCTGGGTTACAGGCAGGTCTTCGAGCCGGTGCGCATGCTGGAGGCGCTGCTGGTGCTATCGGTCGTTAAATCGGCGCTGATCATTGCATACTTCATGCACTTGAAGTTTGAAACGGCGTTGATGCGCTGGATGATTGTGATCTCAGTGTTTGGCTTGTTCGTGATCATGTATTTGTTCTTCTTCCCCGACGCGGGGCGAATTTTGCGGCTGGGGGTGAGGTAAGTGAAAGGTCCTCACGCCAAGTTGCGGGCTATGACGCTGACGGTTGTCGTGGGATTGTTTGCCGTGCCCGCTTTCGGGCAGGGTTGCGCAATGTGCAACGCGGTGGCGAGAAGCACGCCCAAAGAGGGTCAGCGAGCGCTGAACCGGGCGATTCTGGTGATGCTGGTCCCGCCGATCAGCATAATGGTATTCGGCGTGGGATTCGCGTTCCGGTATGGAAAAAGGCGGGATGAGGAACACTTTCGCGGAGAAGAGTAGGTCAGTCAAACCTGGCGCGTGCTGCGGGGCGTTACGTCCAAGAGTTCAGAATACAAAATCAAAAAATCCAAGGCGACGGACAGGAGTGACCGTCCCACACAATCGCTGACTCCTCAGGCGGCGGCTGCGGTCGTGGCCTCGCATTCATACAAGATAGCCGCTTCAAGCGCGCCGGTATGGCGCAGGACTTCGCAAGCCCATAAGGTCTTGGCGCTCTCCGGGCATGCAACGTAAACCAGAACGCCCAGCTTACGGAGCTGGCCCTCAAAGCGATCGGCGTCGTCGTCCGAGAAACCGAGGCCGACGAGAGATCTGGAGTTTCCACAGAGAGCAGGAGCGTCGCGCGCGACCATCAGAGCGTGAAAAAAAGCCTGTGAGCGGATAAAGAAACCGACCGTGGGTATCATGACGGCGCCGAACTCTGACAGCCATCCGATCAATCCCGCGGTGCCGACATTGGGTCCCCGCTCGGAACCGAAGAGGCGGGCGTTCCGCACGACGGCTGCGATCGGATGAGAAGGCGATAGCATCATACAGATGTCTTCGTTATCGAATCCGGCTTGATTTAGGGTGTGCACGATGTCATTCAGCGACGCATCCTGAGAGTACATTCCGTAGGCGGCGGGGGGATTGACTGCCATGTCGAGTTCTCCACAACGACAGATAATTAAGTGCCAACCAATAACCGGGAAGACGGAGGTAGTGCTGGTCGAAATTGAGTTCGAGACGGTCGGGACTGGCTCTCTTTAAAAAGGTCGGATTTAAAATTACACTGACCAGGAGAAATTGAAACTCGGGTGAATGCTGTAGAAATTGTAGAATTTTGTCTATCAAATCCTCACGAGCTCGGGTGGATCCGCAAGTCGGCTGGCATGATCTGTTTGCAAGCCGGCAAGGATAGCAACGCTTTTGCAGCTCGATAGGGAAATTTGGCTTTGGAGGTGCGCGATGAAAGCCTTTGTTATGTATCTTTGCCTAGCCGCCGCTCTCATGATTCTGCCTGCCGCTGTCAGGCCGGCCGATGCGCAACAAGCCGATCATGACGCTTCTGCGACGGCCCCTCAAGAATCGGATCCGGTTGCGCAGCACGCAAATGAAGGGCAGATACCGGCCTCCGGCGAGGCCACGACGGAGGAGACTAAGTTCTTTAGCGGGCTCATCGTGCAGGAAAATGGCGAGGTGGTATTGCAAGATCCAGTCACCAAGGTCACCCATAAACTGGACGATACGGCCAAGGCCAAGCAATTCATGGGCAAGCGGGTGAAGGTCACAGGCAAACTGGACAAGGACAGCAATACGATCCGGGTGGAGAGCATCGAGGTTCTCTCCTAAGCTCGATTCAGTGCGGACCTCGGTTCAACGTCTTCGCAGGACGCAGCAAAAAGCTTGTTTATAATAAAAGGTTCGGCGGCACTCGCGGACGCTGCTGGGAGGTACCCAGCGAGCAAATGCGGATGATGCTGGCTTACTCACCTGATGTCTTCTACTTCATCTACGGACAATATTGTGGTGCGCGGAGCCCGCGTGCACAACCTCAAGAATATCGATTTTGAGGTTCCGCACAACATGCTGACCGTGGTGACTGGGGTCTCCGGCTCGGGCAAGTCTTCGCTTGCCTTCGACACCATCTACGCGGAGGGCCAGCGGCGCTATGTCGAGTCGCTCTCGGCCTATGCGCGACAGTTCCTGGAGCGTATTGAGAAGCCGGATGCGGACTCGATTGACGGAATCGCGCCGGCGGTCGCGATCCGGCAGAAGAATACTACCCGCAATCCTCGGTCGACGGTGGGGACCGCGACCGAAATTTACGACTACCTGCGGTTGTTGTTTGCGCGCGTAGGTCGAACCTACTGCATCAACTGCGGCTGCGAGGTGAAGAAAGATACGGTGGATGAGATTGCGGATGCGATCCTGGCGCTTGGTCCGGAGACGCGGGTGCAAGTGGTGTTTCCGCTGCAGGCGGCTGCGACGGCGCCACCCGAGCCGGCAAAAAAGGTTGGCCGTGCCCGCAAGGCCGGAAAGCAGGGCGCTGGGCCGCTTGCAGGATTGACGGAGCAACTGAAGACCAGGTTGTTCGATTTACGCAAGGCTGGCTTTAACCGGCTGTATCAGTCCGGGCAGGTGTTTGAGTTTTCCACGCCAGAGTCACTACTCGACCTCGATTTCAACCAGCCGGTATTCGTCTTGGTGGACCGCCTTGCGGTCTCAGCCGAGGCGCGCACGCGCATCGTGGATGCTGTGGAGACTGCTTATCGGGAATCCGGGGAAGTGATTTTTGATCTGCCAGTGCATGATGAGCAGCCAGCGAGGCAGTTGAGATTCTCCCAGCGATTCGAGTGTAAGAACTGCAATTTGCGTTATGAAGAGCCGGAGCCGCGGCTGTTTTCGTTCAATAATCCCTATGGGGCTTGCGCGCGCTGCCAGGGCTTCGGAAACACGATCGACTTCGACCTTGACCTGGTGATCCCGGACAAGACGAAGGCGCTCGGCGAGGGGGCAATTGATCCGTGGAACAAACCGAAATACCGGCCTTTGTTTACGGAGATGAAGCGCTTTGCCAAGCAGTCCGGAATTCCGCTCGACCTGCCCTGGGGCGAACTCGAAGCTGAACAGCAGGAGCTCATTCTGAACGGGGAGGGTGACTTTTTGGGAGTGCGCGGATTCTTCCAGTACTTGGAGCGGAAGAAATACAAGCTGCACGTACGAGTTTTTCTGAGCCGTTATCGCGGGTACTCGACTTGTCCGGAATGCCGTGGAAGTCGTCTGCGGCTGGAGGCGCGGCAAGTCAAGATTGACGGGTGCAATATTTGTGACGTCTGCGGCATGACGGTGGAGGATGCGGCGGTCTTTTTCGACCTCGTAAAGTTGACTCCGGAAGAGGCCGAGATTGCGGAGAGGCTTCTGCAGGAGATCCAGGAGCGATTGCGGTTTCTGAACGATGTGGGACTGGAGTACCTGACGCTCGACCGGCTGGCCTCGACGCTTTCCGGAGGAGAGGCGCAACGCATTCAACTGGCGACTTCGCTGGGTTCACGGCTGGTGGGAACCTTGTATGTGCTCGACGAACCTTCGATCGGCCTGCACAGCCGCGATACGCACCGGCTGATCAAGATCCTGCATGACCTCCGCGATTTGGGAAATACGATTCTGGTGGTGGAGCATGATCCTGACATCATGCGCACGGCGGACCGGATTCTCGATCTTGGTCCGGGAGCTGGGGAGAATGGTGGCAACCTGGTGGCGCAGGGAACCTACGAGGAGATTTTGCGGAACCCGGCCTCTCTGACGGGACGGTATCTCGCGGAAGATTTGCGGATTCAGGTGCCGACGGTGCGACGGCAGCCGGGGACGCAGCAGATCAGAATCGAGAATGTACGAGCCAACAATTTGAAGGGGATTGATATCGGCATTCCGCTGGGGATGCTGGTGGCGATCACCGGAGTTTCGGGCTCGGGCAAGTCAACGTTGTTGCATCAGGTGCTCTATCTGGCGTTGGCCGAGGCGAAGCAACAGCCAATCTCAGGAGGGACACGGGGAGGGGCTACGTGGGGAAGTTTGGAGGGAGATCAGTTTATCGACGAGGTGGTACTGGTCGATCAATCGCCGATCGGGCGAACGCCGCGCTCCAATCCCGTGACTTATATCAAGTCGTTCGATGCGATCCGCGAGCTGTTTGCTTCCCTGCCCGAGGCTAAGAGACGCGGCTTTGGCTCCGGCCACTTTTCGTTCAACATCCCGGGCGGGCGGTGCGAGACTTGCCAGGGCGACGGCACGGTGACGGTAGAGATGCAGTTCTTGGCGGACGTGGAACTGATCTGCGAAGAGTGCAAAGGAACGCGATACAAGGCGCAGGTGCTCGAGGTTCGCTATCGCGGCAAAAACATTCACGAAGTGTTGAACCTTACAATCAAGGAGGCACTGAAGTTCTTTGCCGAGGTGCCTAAGATTACCGAGAAGTTGCGGGTTCTGGAGGAAGTGGGGCTGGGATATTTGCGGCTGGGGCAGTCGGCAACTACATTGTCGGGCGGAGAAGCCCAGCGCATGAAGCTGGCCGCACATTTGCAGCCGGCGGGGCGAGAGGTCGGAAGGCCGAGTTCGGGGCGTCAGGATGAACCTCGCCGGCGGAGGAGGATGCTTTATATTTTTGATGAGCCGACTACTGGACTGCACTTTGACGACGTGAGCAAACTTCTGGCCGCATTCCGCCGCCTGATTGATGCCGGCGGCTCCATTCTTGTGATCGAGCATAATCTGGAAGTGATCAAGACCGCGGATTGGGTGATCGATCTGGGGCCGGAGGGCGGAGCGCGTGGCGGCAAGATCGTAGGAGCGGGGCCGCCGGAGATGATTGCTAATCTGGCCGGGTCTTACACGGGCAAATATCTGGCTCGCCTGCTGAATGGCCACGGCAGCAATGGAGCATCGAAGCCCGATGGCAGCAAATAAAACTCTCGCGGGCCTGCTGATGGCTTTGATCGTTTGCGCGAGCGCGACGGCACAGGATACGGTACCGCCCACGGTGAACTCGGGGCAGACTTCTTCAACATCTTCCGGACAAGCTTCTTCTGGACAAACTTCTTCTTCATCGTCTTTTGAAGGACAATCTTCTTCCGGGCACCGGGCGGGGCATCACGTTCAGGTTCCGGATGACGATTCTCCGGCGCAACCGGCAGAACTTACTCAGGCAGAGGCAGCGATCGAAAAACAGAATTACGCTGCGGCGGAGCCGCTGCTTCGGAAGCTGGTGGAGCGCGATCCGACAACCTATGTGGGCTGGTTCGATCTTGGTTTCGTGGAAAACGCTTTGGGGAATGTGGATGAATCCGTGGCGGCTTATCGAAAGTCGGTAGCGGCGAAGCCTGACGTCTTTGAGTCGAACCTTAATCTGGGATTGCAACTGGCCAAGAGCGGACAGCCCGGGGCAGAGGAATTTTTGCGGGCTGCGACGCGTCTGAAGCCCGCAAGTCACGCAGCGGAGGGTCAATATCGGGCGTGGCTGGCACTGGGGCATATGCTGGAAAAGTCGAAGCCAGAAGAAGCTCTTGCGGCCTTCCAGCATGCAGGGGCCCTGCAACCGAAAGAGGCTGAACCACATTTCGCGGCGGCGATGCTTTTCGAGCAGGAAAATAAAGCTGCCGAGGCCGAGCAGGAATATAAGCAGGTGCTTGCTCTCGATCCGAAATCGTCGGACGCGGCCACTGCGCTGGCGAATTTGTACATGCACGGACGGCGATTTCCAGAAGCGGAGCAGTATCTACGTAAGTTGCTTGCGGAAGATCCGATTTCTGGCGCGGTCGAGATTCAGCTGGGTCGGGTGCTGGCTGCCGAGGGCAAGAATGACCAAGCGATTGCCGCGATGGCGGCGGGAATTAAGCTGGCTCCGAAAGACGAGACTGCGCCGCGCGACCTCGCGGACTTGTATGTGACGACGGGAAAGAACGATTTGGCGGAGTCGAGTTATCGGGTGCTGGTGGCGGCTCATCCGAAGGATGCGAGCATGCATCGCGGGCTTGGACAGGCTTTGTTGCGGCAGAGAAAGTTTCCCGAGGCCAAGCAGGAATTTCTGCTGGCGGTAAAGCTGAAGCCTGACTTTGGGGAAGCGTATGGCGATCTCGCATTCACGGCGGGCGAGAACAAGGAGTATGAGCTCGCGATTCGCGCGCTCGATGCGCGGGCCAAACTGCTGCCGGAAATTCCCATCACGTATTTCCTGCGAGCTTCGGCCAGTGATCACTTGCATGACTTCAAAACGGCGGCGGTGAATTATCACCTCTTTCTAAAGACGGCAGCTGGGAAGTATCCTGATCAGGAGTGGCAGGCGAAGCATCGGCTGATTGCGATCGAGCCGAAGAAATAACATTGGCGGAAGTGAACGGGCTTGGGGATGGAATATTCACGGTGTCTGCGGGGAGCGGCGGCGCTGCTTCTGGTGGTTGGATTAACAGCTCTGAGCTTCGCCAAGGAATTTACGGTAGAAGAATTGAAGGCGCGCGTCGCCAACGCGGCCATCCCGGACCGCCCGCCTTTGTGCATTGAGATCGCGGAAAAGCAGTTGGCTGCCGCGGAGCGGCTGTACGTGGCCGGCGACATCGATCGAAGTCATGCGGCACTGGTGGAGGTTACCGCGTTCTCCGAATTAGCCCGCGACTACGCGATTCAGTCGCACAAGCATGACAAGCAAAGCGAGATTTCCGTGAGAAAAATGGCACGGAAACTGGAGAACTTCAAGCATACGGTCGCACGGGAGGACCAGAAGCAAGTTCAGGACACGGTCGACCGGTTGGAGCGGGTGCGGGACGATTTGCTGGCGGCGATGTTTCCCAATGGAGGTAAGAAATGAATGCATCCTGGTTGCGAATGAGCCCCTGGGTTGGATGGCTATTGCTGATTTCCGCGGCGCTGTCATTTGCGCAGCACCGTCGGGACCCGTTCACCCCGCCGGAGATTGACCAGATTCGGGACACCAGTTGGGAGCCGCAACTGCGGCTTGGCCTTTATGTGAAGTTTGCGAGGGCGCGGCTGGTGAGTCTAGAGCAGATGCGTAATGATCCCAAAACGAAAAACCGGGCGCAGCAAACTCATGACCTGCTGGATGACTTTCTGCTGATCTACGACGAATTGAACGACAACATTGACACGTACGTCGATCGCAAGAATGATATTCGCAAGCCGCTGAAGGTGATCATGGATGCCGACACGGAATTCCAGGCCAAACTGCTAGCCTTGAGAGATGCGGCCGGCGTGCCGGAGGAAGACGCAAAACAATATGAGTTTATCTTGAGTAACGCGCTGGATACGCTGGACAGTTCCGCGAAAGATCATCGCGAGCTTATGGCCGATCAGCAGGAGGCTGCGAAACATAAGAAAAAGGGGGACGCGGAGAAGTCAAGCCGGTCGGAGTGAAGGGTTGCTGAAGAGATTCGCCGGGCCTGGTTCTGTACGTCCGGCGTGTTAATCTGGGGCTCACTGTGCGCCAGGGACTGCTTGATATCTTCCATGACGAGCACCGGCAGTTGTGGCCTGCCGCAGCCCTGCCTGAATTGAACGTCGAATTTTTCGCCTTCGCGAACGTCAACAATACGATTCGCCTGCGCGAGGGCAGGCTATTCGTAAGGCTTTCCGATCTGCTGGAAGGTGCGCCCGATACGGTGGTAAGGGCTATCGCACACATTCTGCTGGCGAAAATGTACCGCAAGCCGATCGACCGTGGGTATGCGGCCCGTTATCGAAAATATGTGTCGAGCCATGAAGTCGTGAGTAAGGCGCACTTGGTGCGGCAGATGCGGGGGCGCAAGCGGCTGCATTCTCCGCAGGGGCACGTCTACGATCTGGATGCTATTTTTGAAGATCTGAACCGGCGGTTCTTCCATGGACTGATGGGGCGGCCGCGTATGGGTTGGAGTCCGACGAAGACCCGTCGCATCCTGGGGCACTACGATCCGGCGCATAACGCGATCGTCATCAGCCGCATCTTCGACCATCCCGCGGTTCCCCGCTATGCGGTGGAATATATCGTTTATCACGAGATGCTGCACCTGAAGCATCCGGTGAGGCTGCGCGGGAGCCGGCGCTGCGTGCACTCGGCGGAGTTCCATGCGGAGGAGAAGTTGTTTCCGCAGTTGGAGCAGGCGAATGCGTTCTTGAAGAGGCTGTGAGCGAAATCGGCTGTTAAGCAGAAGGCTGGGGTCCAGACAGAAGGAAAGCGTCGAGCAGAGCTAGTCACCGCAGATACTTTGTGTTATCCGGGTTTCGTAAATAACCAATCATGGTGCGGATGCCAGACATTTGGACCGCTACCGGCCTTCAGCAACTTGCCGATGATCGCGATTGCCCTTTTGCTTGGGTCGCTTTTGTTTCCGGTGCACCGCGCTTCATTCCGATAGTCGGGTGTTGAGAAACGCTCGACTCCGCCAGCCCGCTGCTGCCAGCCCGTTTAATCCTATATTTCTCCGTGTGATGCGAATCACAACCGTTTGTGAGCTCCCACATTGACGCCCGCGCGGCTGCCAGCATATCCTTGAATTTGAAATTGAAATTCATTTTCAAGATCGTCATGTTCAAGATCATCATCGCAAGATCAATCGGGACTTTATAAATGCTGCAAGCTTTCATCGTCACGCTGCGCGAAGGGGTTGAGGCTGCCCTGATCGTCGGGATCACGCTCGCCTACCTGACCAAGATTGGGCGCAAAGGCTTGCGGAAGACGGTTTACGCCGCTCTGGGCGCAGCTTTCCTGGGAAGCATTGGCGTGGCGATATTAATGTCGCGCCTGAATCTGAACGAAGATGTGTTTGAAGGATGGGTCATGCTGGTGGCCGCGTTCTTTGTTGTCACCATGATTATTTTCATGATGAAGACGGGGCGCAAGCTCAAGGGAGAGATTGAGGGCAAGGTTGGGCTGCTGGCGGGCAATGACGCGTGGATCGGGCTCTTCTTTTTTGTGTTTCTGATGGTGCTGCGGGAGGGAGCGGAGACGGTGCTTATCCTTTCGGCCGTGTCGCTGAATTCGACCGAATTGATGAGTTTTCTGGGAACGCTGCTGGGCGTGCTGTGCGCCATCGCGTTCGGAGTGATGTTTGTGAAGGGCAGCGTGCGGATTAATCTGCAGAAATTCTTCCGGGTCACGACGGCGATTCTCTTTTTGGTCGCCGCACAGCTGGTGGTCGCGGGATTGCACGAGCTTTCCGAAAGCGGGGTAATTCCTTCGTCCAAAACCGAGATGTCAATTATTGGGCCGATTGTGCGGAACGATCTATTCTTTTTTGTCACCATCCTTGCGCTGGCGGCGCTAATGGTGTTGTTTGACGCGAAGCGTCGTGAGCCGGTGCTGGAGGCCGTTTCGCCGGCCGAGCGTCGCAAGGCGGCCTGGTCCGCACGCCGGGAGCGCCTGTGGATGGCGTCGGTGTACGTCTTCTCTTTCATGTTTATTGCCATGCTGACGGCGGAATTTGTTTATGCGAAGAGCCAGAGCGCGTTGTCGCCGGCCACGGAGGTCAGCTTTACGAAGGGTCAGCTAACGATTCCGTTGACGCAGGTATCCGATGGAGACTTGCACCGGTACCAAGCGAAGGAGAACGGAGTTGAAGTGCGCTTCTGGTTGTATCAAAAGCCGGATGGAAAAATCGCCACGGTTTTTGATGCCTGCGAAATCTGCGGTGCGGTGGGCTTCTACAAGTCGGGCAATGGAGTGATTTGCAAAAACTGCGCCGCGCCGATCAATCCGCAGTCGGTCGGTACGGCGGGGGGTTGCAATCCGATTCCGCTCAAGATAACGCAGAGCGCCGACTCCGTCATGATCCAGGAGGCCGACATCGCGGCGGGTAGCCGGGTGTTCGAGAAACAGTAAGGGATGTTCGTCCGCCTCGTATACGAATCGTTCCGGCGCCAGAAGCGGCGCAAATTGCTGGCCGGGGCGGCCATTACCTTGGGCGTAACGGTCGCGACGGCGATGATTGCGGTCGCCACCGACATTGGCGATAAGATCAACCGAGAGCTGCGCACCATTGGCGCCAACCTGCTGGTCACTCCGCAAGAAGATACGCTGGACGTAGAAATTGGCGGTGTCAACCTGAAGCCGCCGAGCGATGGCGCTTTCCTGGATGAAGCCGACTTGCCCAAGATCAAAGGAACCTTCTGGCATAACAACATCACCGGCTTTGCCCCGATGTTGCCGGTGAATGTGACGCTGCAGCGGGATGGGCGCACGCAAGACCTGACTCTGCTAGGCACTTATTTCGCCAAGAGCGTTGCTTTTGGCAAAGAGGAGTTCAGAACCGGCGTGCGAACGACCCATCCTTGGTGGAAGGTTTCGGGCGGTTGGCCCGACGACAGTTCGCGCGATGTTTTGCTGGGCGAGCGGCTGGCGGCGCGGCTTGCAGCCAAGAGCGGGGATGAGATCACGTTGTCGGGGCGGCCGTTGCGTGTGACTGGAATTCTTTCCACAGGCGGCAGTGAAGACGATGAGGTGGTGGCGCCAATCGCGCTGGCGCAGAAGATTCTTGGCAGACCCGGCGCGGTGCGGCGCGTGTTCGTAAGTGCGCTGACAAAGCCGGAAGATGCTCTGGGGCGGCGCGATCCGAAAAGCATGTCGGGCCCCGTCTATGACCGGTGGTACTGCTCGCCCTATCCGCAGTCGATTGCTTATCAGTTGCAGGAGGCGATTCCGCACTCGCACGCGGAACAGATACGGCAGGTTGCGCAGAATGAAGGAGCGGTACTGACACGCATTGAGGGACTGATTTTCCTGGTTACCCTGGCGGCATTGTTTGCCTCGGCGCTGGCGGTTTCCGCCGCGATGGCTACGGCGATTTTCGAACGTCGCGCGGAAGTGGGTTTGATGAAGGCTCTGGGGGCTGGGCGGGTCGCAGTCGCATCGATATTCTTTGCGGAGGCAACACTGCTTGCCTTGCTCGGCGGACTTGTGGGATTTGTTGCGGGCGGGATGCTGGCGCACCAGATCGGGAGGTCTATTTTCAATTCGGAGATATCCATCCCCCCGGTGCTCTTTCCGGTGATTCTGGCGATTGCGGTAATCGTGACATTTGCGGGAAGCGCGGCCGCCATTCGCAAGGCGGTGGGGTTGGATCCGGTATTTGCGCTGCGAGGTGAACTGTGAACGCGGACGTTTCGACTTTCGCGCGGGACGTTGTAGCCCGCCGAGCGCATTCTCCGCATACTTCCATGTTCGTTCGGATGCTAGTGCGGGCGGCGGTGCTGCGGCGGGGACGTGCGGCATCGGCACTGTTCGCGATGGTAGTGGCCGCTGCGGTGGCTACGGCGATGCTGAATCTGTATGTGGACGTGCAGGCTAAACTGCGGCGCGAATTTCGCAACTATGGCGCGAACATC
>JBEKUD010000080.1:0-22542 GCA_049515395.1 Candidatus Sulfotelmatobacter sp.
CCCAACGTTGGTTCCCAAATCATCCGCCCGCACGCGATCGGAGTGCGGGGGCTCGAGGTTCGGAGTACTTCCCTTCGTAGAGGAGCCATTCTCCGGGGCTGAAGTGGCAGGAGAATCCTCCGGAAATGGATTTCTCTGCTCGGAACTTGTTGCCGGGTTTCCGCTTCCAGAAGGTGGAGAAGACGGTGGCGAGGGCTTCGGGGAATCTTGCTGGCCCAGCGCCACGCCACTCAAGCACAAGAATAATGCTACCCAGAACCAACTTCGCATAGCCTAATCTTACCGCGCCTCGAGCATATAGGTATTACCGAAAGAAATTCTATTGGTCGCGCAGCGAAAAAATGGGCCGCCCTTGGGGGGGAGCGGCCCGTTGCAAGTCCTCTGGGGGGAGGAAAAACTGATCTCAAATTCTTACATCGACGACGGATTATTCTGACTCGCCGGGGTCGTAGCCGGCGGATTCGTATCTCCGACTGTATTGGTCATCAGGCGGACATCCACCCGGCGATTGTCGGCGCGGCCCTGTTTGGTCTTATTCGTCTCGACCGGCTTGTCCTTGCCCAATCCGATCACATAAATCTTGTGGGCTGGAACATTGTATTTCGTAGCCAGATATTGAATGACCGAGTTCGCCCGTCGCTGGCTCAGATCGTAGTTGTACTCCGCCGAACCGATCGAATCGGTGCTGCCTTCCAAGGTAATGATGTATCCCTTGGTCGAAGCGATGCTACCCGCCATCTGATCGAGAGCTGTTTTCGACTCGGGCGTCAGATTATCCTTGTTGAATCCAAATTTCACCGAAGTTTCGGCCACCGGACGATAGTTGTCCAGATTGGCCACAGTGTTGGTCAAGACACCTACACGACCATTAGCTGCATCTGCCATTTGCTGAGCAGAGGCTGCATTCTGGCTGGCTGCCAGCGCCTTCTGGTCAACTTCCGCCGTCTTGGTGTTCACCGCTTGGATCCCGGCTTGGGCCCGCGCGTCCACATCCTTGATATCTTTGCTGTTCTTCGCCGTCATATCATCAAGTTCGTTGGTTTTATTGATCAACGGCGTCGTTTGCTGCTTTACGTAGTTCTTGGTGCTACAGCCGATGGTGGCTGCCATGCTGGCTGCGAGTAGAAGTGTCAACGAAGTGCGGTTCATATTGGAAAAGGCTCCTTAGAGTAGCTGTCTTAGCGCGCCTGGGAAACTCTCCGCGCGCTTACCTGCGTTTGCAGACCTTGGGCATCTCGACACTGCCTGCGCTTTCCGTTCTTACTTGTGCACGAGACGTGCCAGTTTCCCGCATCCACACCGCCGCTTACAAGTATATAAGGTTTCAATGGTTTGGGGGAGTCTCCCAGTGAACCACCATTAACTGGAATGGCTTCCAGCCGCGCAAACCCCACATGACGAATGGAAATTTTATATAGTGGCTCTGCCACCGCCACTATCGATGCCCGCAATACATCGGCCAATTACTTCCAGATGTCCGTGATTGGGGCAGCATCGCGATCACCCGCAGCCAAGGGCTCTAGGCCAAAGTTATCTTCAATCGTCCGCAAGACATTGTAGTGCGTGTAATGGCGGTCAAGCACTTTAGGATCCTGTTGACTGGCTTCCTTCACCATGTCGCCGAGAAACAATGTGAAAATCCGGTTGTCGGCATTATGGTCGGACTCGTCAAAAGTCACGATCACGAGCGTGTCTTTGCGCAGCCTCTCGGGAAAAGTCTTGTCGAGAAACTTGTGCAGCCACTCCGCCGCCACGTGCACGTTCGTGTTGTGCCCATCGTTATTCATGTTCGGCGAGTAGAACGAATAGGCCACCAGCCCCGCTTTCACGTCCTTCACGAAGAAGTTATTGTCCCCTAAAAGATTCTTGCCCTTGCTGGAATCAATTCTCACCACGCGGTCGCACCATTTTTCCTGCACTTCCGCAAAGCTCAGGAAGGGCACGTGCCGCCGAACATAATCGCCTGTCTTGCCCTTGGCCGCGCGCTGGCTGTCAATCCGGTAGGGGCAATTTCCTTCCGGCAACTCCTCGGCATAATTTTTGAAGTCGAGGCCGCTGGCGATCAGGCGATCCGCAATGGTTTTGTGAGCCGCGTCATTCGGAAAGTTAATTTGACGGTCAGCGAGCAACCGGCCGCGTCGATGGACTCCAAAGTCTGTTCCCGCAATCATCGCCAGATAATTCGGATATGAAGGATGGAACAACGCATGAAAGTTCGAGAAACTGGCTCCGCGGGCGGCGAGATCAGCCAGATTTTGATCCTTTACAGCAACTTCGTAGTCGCCGTTTTCGAGCACAATGATGACGACCTGGTCAAAGTGGTGAGCGCTGGATTTCACGCCAGCCGCCGCAGCAGCATTACCCGTCTTCTGCGCTCGGGTCGGCGCAGCCTCCGCTTTGTCCGGTTGCCCCGACAGCGGCGCCTGTGCAGCGCACAGCAGCGTTCCAACCGCGACCGATGCCGCGAAAACCAAGATCCGGCAAAAGTCTAACCGGGCGCTGAGCGCTGCTTGCATGTAGCATCCCAGAAACAAATGGCACCTCGCCTCATCGAATAGAATACAGATACCATCGCATGGACCTGCTGCAAAAGATCCGTACCATCCCGACCGAACCCGGGGTTTATCTCTATAAGAACGCCGCGGGCGAAGTCATCTACGTGGGCAAAGCGAAGAATCTGCGCAGCCGTGTCGGAAGTTATTTTCACGAAGGCCGCTGGGAAGACTCTAAGACCGGAACCCTGATTCGGGAAGCGGTCGACGTTGATTACATCGTCGTCCGCAACAACAAAGAAGCGTTGGCCCTTGAAAATAATCTCATCAAGCAGCGCAAGCCACGTTTTAATATTCTGCTGCGCGACGACAAGACCTACCCGTACGTGAAGCTCACGCTGGGCCAGCGGACGCCGCGGGTTTATGTAACGCGCCGTCTGCGCAAGGACGGCAGCGCTTACTACGGGCCGTACTTCCCTGCCAATCTCGCTTATCGCATCGTCGACCTTATTCACCGCAACTTTCTGATCCCCTCGTGCGAGGTGGATCTCACCCGCTTTCATCCGCGCCCTTGTCTGCAGTACTACATCAAGCGTTGCCTGGGCCCGTGCGTACAAGGGTTGACCACGCCTGAGAGTTACCAGGAAGCGGTGCGCGACGTAAAGTTCTTCCTCGAAGGCCGGCCAACGGATCTGGCTCGTTCGCTGCACGACCGTATGGAGCAGGCCGCCGCGGCGGAAGAGTACGAACGCGCCGCACGCTACCGCGATCTGATCTCGACGGTCGAGCAGTTGCAGGAGCGCCAGCGCATCGCGGCGGCGGAAGGCGACGACGCCGATGTCTTCGGTTATCACTGTGAAAACGGCATGATCGCTGTAAATTTATTCCACATGCGCGGCGGACGCGTGGTCGATCGCCGCGAATTCTTCTGGGAAGATCTGCCGGAATCCGCAGCGCCCGCTGAGGCGGAGCCTTCCACGACTCATGTGGGGACAGCCGCCCCTTCAGCAAGAGGGCAGGCTCCCGCCTGGCCGGTCGAGCAAAGCTCGGCTGTTTCTCCTGCCACGGACCCTTTCAACCCTGGTGAATTCTTTTCCGCCCTGCTCAAACAGCTCTATATCAGCCAGCCTTACGTGCCGCGAAATTTGTACGTGCCGGTTGATTTCGAGGATCGAGAGACTCTGGAAGACTTGCTCTCCGAGCAGATCGCGGGCTCCGATCCTCGAGCGGCAAGGGTTCATATTCTGGCGCCGCAGAGGGGCGACAAGCGAGCCTTGCTCGATCTCGCCGGAACCAATGCCAAGCAGTCTTATGATCAGCGCTTTCGCGTGCTCAAACCCAACGCCAAAGTTATCCAGGAAGAACTGCAGGAAGTTCTTAGCCTTCCCGAACTGCCGCAGCGCATCGAGTGCTTCGATATCTCACATATTCAAGGTGCAGAAACCGTGGCGTCGATGGTGGTCTGGGAAGACGGCAAGATGCAGAAATCGGATTACCGGAAGTTCATTATCCGCACGGTTGAGGGCGTGGACGACTTCGCTTGCATGCGCGAAGTGGTCACGCGTCGGTACAAACGCCTGCAACAGGAAGAGAAGGCCATGCCCAGCCTGGTACTGATCGATGGCGGCCTTGGCCAGTTGCATGCGGCCGCCGAAGCCCTGGAAGCGCTGGAGATCATCAACCAACCGCTGGCTTCAATCGCCAAACGCGAAGAGATACTCTACGTTTACGGGCAGCAGAAAGATCCGGTGGTTCTCGATCACCATTCCCCCGTGCTGCATCTCATTCAACTGATCCGGGACGAAGCACATCGCTTCGCCGTAACCTTCCATCGTAAGCGCCGCCAGATACGGGACCGCTCCACCGAGTTGAGAGAAATCCCCGGCGTGGGCGAGAGCACGACGCGGCGGCTGCTCGAACATTTCGGCAGCCTGCAGGCAGTCAAGCAGGCAGACGCAGCGGCGCTATCGGCGGTCGTTACCCGGGTGCAAGCGGAGGCGATCAGCAATCACTTTCGAAAATAGTGGATTGATTTCGATCTGTCGTCACTGCTTCGCCGTGGAATTCGCATTTCCCATATCGAGGACAAGCTTCCAACTTCCGTCACGCTGTTTCTTCCAGATGCTGGTGTAGTTTCCGTTCTCAACGATAGGCTTGCCATCTTTACCAACGGCGCGGAATTCGAAGGTGCCGTAGGTGTAGCCAAGGTCGCCGGCGGCGGAAATATCGGCGCCGACCGGCTGCCATGTTAGTTGGTTGTTCTTGTCGTCGAGAAATCCCATAGTCTTGGCGATCTCTATTTTCCCGGTAATGATGGCCGCGCCGTTGGGCACCTCGACAGCGTCGTCAGCGTAGTAGGACATGTATCCGGAAGATCCGCGTGCGGCCGCAGCCTTCATGAACTCCCCTTCCAACTGCCGCAGCGTGTCTGCAGTGGCTTTGTCCGACGCCTTTGCGAGGGGATGGATCTTTGGCACGATCACCACCGCAACCAGCAGCGTGAACGTAAGAATCAGCGGAAAAATCTTCACATGTCCTCCAAATGCAGCGAACATTTTACGCGCAGCGGCGTCTTCGAGCGAGGGGGACGTCGGCTTCTTCGGCTTCTGACTTATTGCTAAACCTCTCTAGAACTGACCTGTGACGTCTTTCTATCCCTCGGTTCCAACGGGCCATGCCCTGGAGAGTGTACCCACGGCATCTTGGAAGGCCGACGGGTTCATTGAGAAGATGCTTGAATCCCTTATCTACATGAAACTTCGCCCCTGGATCACCGCCGCCGTGTTCGTGATATTGCTGGTCGCCGCCGTCGCGGGATTGCTGCGCACGCGACCGAGCGCTCAGGCTCCTGAAGCCGAGGACGCTGCCAAGGCTCCTTCCAAACAATTTCTCTCCGCGAACGTGACAGCCCCGCATCCTCTTGTGGATCAGCGCCCGTTGCAGACCGCTCGCCGCATGGCGGCCACGGCAGCGACTCCAGAAGAACAGGCCCTGGCACACCAAGCCGAAAAAGTTGCCGACCACGAGGTGGATCTGGCTTTTTTCGATGCTCTGCGAACTGCGGAAGAGAATCCTCCAAAGCTCAGTACTGAAGCCGCTCAGCTTGCGGATCGAAAGAGCAAAGCCGCATTCACGCTGAAGGAGGACCAGGTAAACATCTCCCTTTTGACGCGCAAGCTGGCCGCCGCCCCGAATTCGCAAAAAGATAATCTGCAGGATCAGATCGACGTTACCAAAGCGCAAATAGATCTCGATCAGGACGAGTTTGATGACGCGTCGGAGGAATTGGAGCGAGCCGGTGGTGATCCGCAGTCGAAGATCAAGCGACTAAAGGCGGAGCACGATAGCAGTGACCATAGCGCCACCCAGGCAGCATCCGCGGTGAACGCTTACGAACTCGATTACCAGGCGCGTACCATGCTGACGGCTTTCCGCACGTGGGAGGCGTTGCGAGAAAAAAAGACTCAGCTCGAACAGGCGCTACAGGAAACCAGTGCCAAGGCGGCGCGACTCAGCCACCGGCACGACACTCTGGCTTTGCAGGTGGAAAAGGAAAAGGAAGATCGGGAGGCCGGCAAACAGCAGGCTCGGGGCTTTGCCACGACCGCCAAAGCAGGCAGCCGCGAAGAGTCGAAGGCGGCGGCGCAGACCGCACTCGGCGCGCTGAAGCAATACAGCCGCGACCAGAAGAATTTGGCTGACCTGGGCCGCCGGGTGCAAGACCAAAAAGAGCTGGGTGACATATACACGGCCTGGATCTCATTGGTCGAAACGCGCGAACACGCCGCACTGCACAGCCAGATTGAATGTTTTCTTTGGATGCTCCTGGTAGCACTTGCCGTATACCTGTTGGGTCGTCTAATCGACCGGCTGTTCTCCGGCATGAATGCGGAAAACAAACGCATTGACACATTGCGCGCCATCGCCAAGCTGGCAGCGGAAATAGCGGGCGCAATCGTCATCGCGTTGATCGTCTTTGGCATGCCTAGCCAGACAACCACGATTCTCGGCCTTGCGGGCGCGGGACTTACGGTCGCCAGCAAGGATGTAATCATGGCATTTTTTGGATGGTTCCTGCTGATGGGGCGCAACGGCATACGCGTCGGCGATTGGGTGGAGATCGAAGGAGTAGGCGGAGAAGTCATCGAGATTGGATTGCTGAAAACAGTTTTGCTCGAAACCGGAAATTGGTCAGACGCTGGTCATCCCACCGGCAGGCAGGTTTCTTTCGTGAACAGCTTCGCCATCGAAGGTCACTATTTTAATTTCTCGACTTCTGGTCAGTGGATGTGGGATGAACTGCAGCTTACGATTGCCGACCATCAGGATCCCTACGCCGTGATCGACGAGTTGCAGAAGCTCGTTTCCAAGGAAACAGAAGCGAACGCGATTAAAGCCGAGGCGGAATGGCAAAACACGAAAACGCGTTACCACGTACAAGGTTTTTCAGCCGAGCCCGCCATCAGTGTTCGCCCGACGGGCTCGGCAGTGGAAATCCGCGTTCGCTACATCACGCGTGCCTATGAACGGCACGAAACGAGGAAACGCCTATACGAAGCCTTAGTGGGGTTGCTGCATGGCAGGCGCGAAGAAGTTTTGCGGTAGCGCTCCAATGATGGACGCGCCCCTCATCGATAGACGAGAATCGGGTATTCTGCTTTTGGCTTTGCCAATATCGACTTCATGTCAACCGAAGGGAATTTTGGAACGCTCGTTGTAACCGGCGCGAGCCGAGGAATCGGCGCGGCTATCGCCAAACTGGCCGGTGCGCGAGGATATTCGGTTGCCGTGAACTATGCGACGGGAAAGGCCGAGGCGCAAGCGGTCGTAGAGCAGATCGAGTCCGCTGGTTCGCATGCCTGTGCAATTCAAGCGGATGTATCACGGGATGAAGATGTGATCCGGCTCTTCGAAACTGCCGAGCGCGAACTAGGCCCGATGAAGGCGCTGGTCAACAATGCGGCCATCACCGGCGGATTTTCACGAGTGGACTCGGTCCCGGCGACGGCGGTTGCGCGAGTCATGGCGGTAAATGTTACGGGGAGCGTTTTTGTGTGCCCGCGAGGCCGTGCGCCGCATGTCAACCCGGCACGGAGGAACGGGCGGCGCCATTGTGAACATTTCTTCCCGCGCAGCGCGCACCGGCTCGGCTGGTGAGTGGGTTCATTACGCGGCATCGAAGGGCGCGATCGATAGCTTCACGATGGGGCTCGCGCGGGAGGTCGCGACCGAAGGGATCTGCGTGAACGCGGTGGCTCCCGGGCTAATCGAAACCGGATTGCATGCCGCAAACGGCGCCCCCGACCGGTTGCAGCGACTGGCCGCAACCATTCCCATGCAACGGGCGGGCAAGCCGCTGGAAGTTGCCGAAGGCGTGCTCTGGTTGCTCTCGCCGGCTGCTTCTTACACGACAGGCGCTATTTTGGAAATCGGTGGCGGGCGTTAGTTGCTCGCGGATTTGTTTCCTCTCTCTCGATCCTCGAACTCCGGCGCAAGTAAGCTTTGATTTTCTCGGGCAAACGCGAGGCGTGCAGAATATCGCGCAGAAGCGCTGGGGGAAGAGCACTGCCGAACTCCAGAGCGCAGGCCAGCGGAGTATGCTGGCTGCGCAACAGCGCCATGCGGATCTCGCGCCGCGCCGACCACTTGGGGTGATGGCACGCCGCCCCGACAAAAGCGGATGTAGCGTTCGGGCGAATGATTGCCCGGATGACGTCTGCTTCAGTCAGGCGCGAATTTTCTAGAGCGGTGTGTGCGACCCGGAATTCCTTGTCGAGCAGCAATGCGGCGGCGACGGCTTGCGATCCGCGCCGGGCGAGCGTTAGGCGTTCCCCCAGCGTGACGGAGTCCAGGCGCGCGATGAGTTGCTGGTCGGCCGCATGTTTCAAATCGGCTGCGACCGCCGTGTGCAACGTAAAGCTCATGAGATCGAAAGTATAGAACTGGCGAATCAGCCGAAGCACCAGGTGTCTCGGTGCGCGGGGATGAGCGGCGAGTGCCAGTGCTACCTTTCGCGACTTCATCGCCGCGTCGTTTTGGCTGAGTTGCTCGAGGATTTCGGGCAGTAGGTCGCGGCTCTTGAGCAGAGCGATGGCGCGATCCTGGTTCAGCGGGATGAGTTCAGGAAGGCGATCGCCCGGGGCAGCTACATTCGTCCCGTGGTGTTCCGCTACGGGTGCGTGAGTTCTCTTCGGTTGGCTTCCCTCTAGCATGGGTTGGACTTCGTATGGACTATGCCACCGATAACGACGACCTTCGCGCTAATTGCAATGCGCCGTGAACCGGTTCGACCACTTCCGAATTCAAAATGACTTGGAGGTGCGCCGTACGAATTGCATTGGAGAAAAACTCGCGAACCATCGGCGCATAACGAAAGACTCCGCCCGCCATGGCCACCGGAACCGCGAAGTGCGGGTCAGGGAAAAGGCGCCGTACCACAAGATCGGCGAGCCGAGCGAGTTCCCTTCCCGCTTGCGTGAGAAGGGATCGCGCCAGTTCATCTCCGGCTTGGTTTGCTGCTAGAACCGCCGGGAAGAGTGCGGCACAATCTGCGTTGGCATTCGCGGTGCGCGCTAACTGCTCGAAGGACTCCAAATTCCAGATGGGCTTCATCTCAGCGAAGAGCCGTGAGGCCTGCTCGGCGGTTCGATCGTCTGGTGATTGACCCTGCGCCGATTCATCCGCTGCGCGCAGTACGGCTGCGGCCGCGGCGCGGCCGATCCAGTGAGCCGAGCCCTCGTCGGAGATGGCGAAACCCCATCCTCCGGCGCGCGCAGTCTTTCCATTCGCATCACGACCGAAAGCAATCGATCCGGTGCCGGCGATCACAATCAGGCCCGGTTCTGAACCGAACGCGGCATGCAGAGCAATCTCCATATCTCCCACGACTTCAATTTTGCCAGGGATTACTTCTGCGATAATTTCTTGTATAACATTGGCAATTTCTTTGCGTCCGGCGCCCGCTGCACCCATGCAGGCACACTGCAATTCCCGCGGATCGATTTTCGCAGCGTTGCAGGCTTCGGTGATGGACTGGTGCAGCGCCTTGCGCGCGCCACTTTCTCCGACGCGTGTGATGTTGCTGGGGCCAGAAACCGCCGAGGCTAGAACTGTGAACTCGTCTCCCACGGCGCAAATGGTCTTGCTGCCACCGCCATCAATACCCAGGTAATAGGCCACGCGTTATTTCTATCACAGCAATTCTGGGTTCACGTTGTCGGTTGGCAAAGATTGGCTTCCGCCAGGTTCTCAGACTCTCACTCGCGCGAAATCCCGGCTGCGGCCATAATGGCAATGCACCGGCAGAACGCATGGGTCTCGATAAACTCGATCTGGCGATTATCGCGCTTTACCTGGTTGGCATCACTCTTTTCGGACTGCGTTTTCGCAAACGGCAGCGCTCGCTGCGCGATTACTTTCTCGCGGGACGCGATATTCCGTGGTGGGCCATCGCCCTTTCCATCGTTGCGGCCGAAACCAGCACGCTCACCATCATCAGCATCCCCGGGCTTGCCTACGATACCAACCTCACGTTCTTGCAAGTGGTGATGGGATACGTACTGGGGCGCGTGGTGATCAGTTTCGTATTGTTGCCACATTATTTTCGCGGCGATCTTTATACGGCGTATGAATTAATCGAACGCCGCTTCGGGCGGGGATTGCGCTCGCTGACTGCCGGCCTGTTCCTGTTGACTCGGACGGCGGCGGAGGGCGTGAGAGTTTACGCCGTGTCGATCGTAGTGGCGATCGCCCTGGGGACCGGAGAAGTGGGATCCATAGCGATCATTACTGTATTGACGCTCATCTATACATTCGAAGGTGGACTGACGGCTGTGATCTGGACCGACGTGGTGCAGACCGTCATTTATGTCGGCGGGACGCTGGTCGGACTTTGGACGATCCTGCATCTTGTGCCCGGAGGATGGAGCGCGATCCATGCCGCCGCCGCCAGCGCCGGCAAACTCAAGGTGTTCGACTTCACCCCGAGCTTGTGGGTTCCTTACACATTCTGGGCTGGCGTGATCGGCGGGGCCGCCTTTACTACGGCGAGCCATGGCACGGATCAACTTTTTGTACAGAGACTGCTCGCCGCGCGCGGGCAGAAGCAGTCCACGGTAGCGCTCATTTCAAGCGGAGTTGCAATTCTGTTTCAGTTTGCGTTGTTCCTGATGGTAGGAGTTATGCTCTGGGCGTTCTATCGCGTGCCCTCGGCTACATTCGGAAAGCCCGATCGAATCTATCCCACGTTCATCGTGAGGGAGATGCCTCACGGTATCTCTGGACTGCTCATTGCAGCCATCTTAGCGGCCGCCATGTCGAACCTGAGTGCGGCGCTCAACTCGCTTTCCTCCAGCGCGATTATGGATTTCTATGTGCGCCTTCGGCCGCAAGCTGAGGAGGTAAAACGCATGCGCCTGTCGCGCATGGCCACATTCTTTTTTGCGATCGTGCTATTTGCCTTGGCCGTCATTTCCTTGCACAAAGCCGGCCGCGTTGTTGAAGTCGGGCTACAGATTGCATCGGTGGCGTATGGCGCGCTGCTGGGCGTGTTTTTGCTCGGCGTGTTAACTGAGAAGGCCAATCAGCGCGGAGCCGTGCTGGGCATGCTTTTCGGATTCAGTGTCGACCTATATTTGTGGCGTTGGACGCATGTGCCGTGGACGTGGTGGGTGCTGATCGGGACGTTAGTCACCTTTGGAGTGGGGTACGTAGCAAGCTATGCCGCGCAGGAGTAGTCTTTTCGTCGCGGCCTCTGCGGCATTTTTGCGCGAGCTTTGCAGTTAATAAGCTCTTGATCTTCTTAGCAACCAGACAGGGCCGCTCGCGTATACTTGCACCCTTTGCCCATGGCAGATCTCGTACAGCAAACTGCTCGGCGTCCCGAGCTCGTCCGCGATCTAGGTGTCAGCCACGCATCGGCCGTGGTTATTGGGACCATCATTGGCAGCGGAATCTTTCTGGTTCCTGCCGAAATGATGCAGGCAGTGGGCTCGGCGAAGCTGGTCTATCTGGCGTGGCTGGTGGGGGGTCTGTTGTCTTTCTTTGGTGCCCTCACCTACGCCGAACTGGGTGCCATGAAACCGCAAGCGGGAGGCGAGTATGTTTACGTGCGCGACGCCTATGGTCCCCTGGGCGGTTTTTTATACGGCTGGACATGGTTCGTAATCGCGAAACCCGCGTCAGTGGCCACGGTCGCCACCGGACTGGTACGCATTCTAGGCACGTTCCCGGTTTTTTCGTTTTTCTCCGCGAACATCTTTTTGCATCCTTTCGCAATCACCTGGGGACAACTCGTCGCCATTGCGGCAGCGATTCTCATCTCCACGCTGAATTACCTCGGAGTAAAGAAAGCCGGAGAATTTCAACTCGTATTCACAATTCTGAAAGTCGCTATCATTCTCGGAATCGTGGTGGTGTGCTTCAGCGGCTCCGGCAGCGCGCGCGGACGCGGCTGGAGCAACTTTGCCGGAACATTTAGCGGAGCGAAGGGTGGGATCGCCGGGTTTATGGCCGCGCTGGTCGCGGCGCTGTGGGCCTATGACGGATGGAACGACCTGAACATGGTGGCCGGCGAAGTAAAGAAACCCGAGCGCAATATTCCGATCGCGCTGATTGCAGGGGTGGCAACGGTCGGCGTGCTCTATGTACTGGTGAATGCCGGCGTGCAGTACGTGTTGCCGGCAAGTGTGATCGCGGCGTCGCAGCGGCCTGCTTCTGACGCCGTCGCGCTGGTGATGGGACACATGGGAGCAGCGATCGTCTCAGCGGGCATGGCAATCTCCATGCTGGTCACGCTGAATGGCACCATCATGAGCGGCGCCCGCGTGCCCTTCGCTATGGCGCGCGATGGATATTTCTTCCGCGCTCTGGCAGAAGTACATCCTCGCTTTCATACTCCTTCGGCTGCCATCATGGTGCAGGCGGTTTTGTCGATCATCCTGCTGCTCCTGGGGGGAAATTTCCGCCAATTTTTTTCTTTGGCCATCTTCGCGGAATGGCTCTTCTACATGATCGCTGGCAGCACAATTTTTGTCTTCCGTTGGCGCGATCCGCAGGCAGCTCGACCTTATCGCGTGCTCGGTTACCCGTTCGTTCCTGCGCTGTTCATCGCCGCTGCCGCAGTTCTTCTCTATTACACGCTCCGGGAAAACTGGCCGAACTCGTTTTACGGACTGCTGGTGATTCTGGCAGGCGCTCCGGTGTACTGGTCATTTCGTAGACTTCGTCAGCCAGGGCGGCCGTTCTAGGCCGCGCCCCTGGCCCGTTTCGGGGTCATTCCCGTAAGCGTTCTTGCGCGGTTACCTTAGGTCAAGAGCCGTGGACACGTTCCCGCACTGTCCTTTCTCCCTTAGTGTGAGGATTCCAATCCGGGCGCACTCCCTCGGCCTGGGCGTCTTGGAGTCCAATGCATGGCTGCCTCTAAAAACAGTTTTCAGCTCGGGATTCTCCCCGAGCACAAGATCGACAAGCGAGCGCTCGCCGCAAGCTACGCTTTCGTGTTTCTGGTTACTTTTCTTGTGGTGAATGTTGGGATGGTCTTCCCTGACCGGCTTCAATTAACGGCGTACCGCGTCACGGAACTGATTCCTCTTCCGGCGATGAGGCCGGAACCCGCTCCACCCGTCGAAGTAAAACCCTTGAAGATGAAGCTGTTGCCGCCCGCTCCCGTTTTCGAGCAGCCCAAGTTGGTGATACCGCGTGAGGTGCATCGCATGGTCCCTACACCTGAGCCTGCGGAAGCACCCAAGGTGGTTATCCAGCAGTTCGCCGCCCCGCGGATCGAGATGAACGCTGGCGCAGCGCGTCCTCGGCTTCTGCACACGGGCGACTTCTCGGGAAGTTCGGCAGCTCCCACGGTGAATGTCGCGGTGCAAAAAGTCCAGACTGGTGGTTTTGGCGACCCCAATGGCTTGACTGCGGGCAAGCCGAACGCGAAGCTGTATGCGGCACAGGCGGGATCCTTCGACCTGCCCGTGGGCCCGGGACAAGGCAACGGATCCGGCGGAGCGAAAGGCATAAGGGCTACGGTTGCCAGCGCGGATTTCGGCAGCGGTATCGCAACCCCAAGCAAAGCCGACGGCCGCAGCAGCGGAGTTTCTACTGGAGGCTTCGGAGCGGAGCAGGTGGTCCATAGCGGTCCAAAGCTCGCACAGGCAGATTTGGGACCAGCCACCATTCCGGTGGAAATCACATACAAGCCACAACCCGTTTACACGGATGAGGCCCGCAGCCGGAAGCTGGAAGGGGAAGTCTTGCTGGAAGTAAGCTTCAGGGCCAACGGAGCGATCCAGGTAAACCGCGTAGTTCGTGGCTTAGGCCACGGCCTCGATGAAGCGGCCATCGCGGCTGCCAACAAGATGCAGTTCAAGCCGGCGCTGCGCATGGGGCAGGCCGTCGATTCCACGGCAGTGGTACACGTGCTGTTTCAGATGGCGTACTAAGAGTTGGATACGGGAAAATATTCGTCCACAGGAGCGGTTTCGCGGCCCGGAAACCGCGAAGCAAATCGAGAATGGCGCCCAGGAAAATATCGATTGCAGAAAGTTGGAGAGAAAGTCATGCGCACGTCGAAATGGATGCTCACAGCCGCATTGTTGGGCTCGGTGAGTGCCGCGGCACAACAGCCGTCTGCTTCGCGAACCTCAGGTCAACCGAATGTGCCCGAGCCAACTCAGTCAGTGCCCCGCTCCGCCTCTTCCGACGCCGCGCGAGCCGCGGCCCCCTCGTCACAGTCTGCGACCCAGGCGGCAATCGAGCCGGTGCCGGCGCCAGCGCCCTCGGCTCAGCCTCAGCCAACCACCATGGATCAGGTGGTCGATCGGTTCATCGAGCGCGAGCACGGACTCATGAAAGTTCTCGCCACTCGTACGCCTGTGGTTGAGACTTACCTGCAGAATCTGAACGCCGATCCGCAGTTAGGCCCCGTGCCCAGAGAAGACCATTATTTTCTGGGCCGCATGGATATGGGCGAAACCGTCGATCGCAAGGATTATCTGAAAGAGCAGGACAAAGGCATGCAGGCGCGCATGATGGGCGGTTTCAATAAGCTCTTCAAGGTGCAGTATCAGCCCCTGGGATTCTCCTGGATGGTCTACGCTGATCGCAGTGATTTCGATGGGGAACACTATGAGTTTCATTACGTCCGCCGCGAATTTCTGGGCGATATCCGCTGTTTGGTCTTCGATGTCATGCCCAAAAAGAACTCCGGCAAAGTAAGGTTCTTGGGCCGAGTCTGGGTCGAAGATCAGGAGTTCAACATCGTCCGCTTGAACGGCACCTACACCCCAGCACCGCGGAACTCTTACTTCTTCCACATGGATAGCTGGCGTCTCAACCTTATTCCGGGTTACT
The DNA here is from genome assembly GCA_049515395.1 of Candidatus Sulfotelmatobacter sp. GTDB lineage: Bacteria > Acidobacteriota > Terriglobia > Terriglobales > Acidobacteriaceae > Sulfotelmatobacter. The sequence continues at coordinate 14,844 of JBEKUD010000080.1, forward strand.
GGGTACCGGCGTACATCTACAGTGAAGAGGGCGACTTCAGCGCCGGGGTGAAAAACAAGATAGCGTTCAAGGCGCAAACCCGCATCTGGGGCTACAACCTACAGAAAGAGGGCAAGGACGATGAGCTCACACAAATTCGCGTGGACAGCGCAAAAGATGAAAGCGCCACCACCCAGGACGCTTCTCCCTTGCAGGCCGAGCGGGAATGGCAACAGCAGGCCGAAGATAACGTCATCGAACGCCTTACCCGAGCTGGATTGCTGGCACCCGAAGGCGACATGGACCGCATCCTTCTCACGGTAGTCAATAATCTTGAAGTCACCAACAACATCGATCTGCCGCGTCCGGTTCGTACGCGGGTGCTGCTCACCGTGCCTCTCGAAACCTTTAGTGTGGGGAACACCATCGTCATCAGCCGCGGATTGATCGACGTCCTGCCGGACGAGGCCAGCCTGGCAGCTGTGCTGGCGCATGAGTTGGCGCACATCGTTCTCGGCCACAACCTCGGCAGTAAATATGCGTTCAATGACCGTATGCTGTTTTCCGACGACTCCACCTACAACAACTTAGGATTCAAACACATTCCGGAGGAGGAAGCGGCGGCCGACAAAAAGGCCATCGAACTGCTGAATGACTCACCCTACGCGCAGAAACTCGATAATGTCGGCCTGTTCCTGAAGGCAATACAAGCCCGCGCACCTCAGCTCAACGCGCTATTGACCGCGCATCTGGGCAATCCTCTGGCGGAAAACGGAACCGTTACTCGCTTGTCCGCGTTATCCACCAAGGGTCCGGCGCTCGATAACAACAAGCTGGATCAAGTCGCGGCTCTGCCTCTGGGGGGACGCGTCAAGATCAATGCTTGGGATGACAAAGCAGAAATGGTGAAGAGCGTTCCGGTCACCATCACCTCAGCCCGTGACAAAATGCCGTTTGAAGTCACCCCTTTCTATCCGCGGCTGACTCGCTGGGGGACATCGGCATCTACAACAGCGAGCCCCGCGCCGTCCACCGCGGCGAATTCGCCTATCAGCAAATAGAACATTCTTGGAGTTGCTATAAGACGAGTTGCAATAAGACGAGGCCGGGATCCGAAATCACTTTCCGGGTTGCCCGGCCTTTGTCTATCTCAAATTGCTTGCCCGCCGTTTATTCAAAATCGTAACTACCGCATCTGCAGCCCTAACAAGTCTGGCCAGAGACGAATCAACGCACAGGGCAGAGCCAGGCCCGCACACAGCGCGACCAGCACGATGGAAAGGGACCCGATCAAGAACTCGTCAGACCGCACCACCCCTTTCGCAGCGACGAGAAAAGCCAGAGCGGCGTAGCTCCCGGCAGCGACTACGATTGTAAGAACGATTCGTTCCAGGTTTCCGATCAGACGACCGCGATTGTATTCCTTGACGTCTATCGCGGATTCTCCCGGCGGCTCGACTGAGACTGCAATGGTCACTACACTTGCACAAGCATCGGATTCCGTTTGTTGCGAGGAATTCGGCAGCTGCGGCCGCACCGGCCGGAATCGCTGCTGTGAGGGCAAGCTGTCGGACTTTCGCAAAACACCGCGAACGATGTAGGTTCCGCCGCGAACCACGATCACCAGAGTACTGATCAGGACACAAATTGCAGCGAGTTGAGCCGAGGAGAACGATGCTGGCAGCCATCAGATCTCGAGTCGCAGGTACCGGATCGTTACCAGAGTGGACAGAAGGAAGGCCGCCATCCCGAACCCTTCAAACTCGGCCAGCCGATGCATCGGTATACGACAACGAAAGAACGCCTGACAGAAGGTGATCGAGAGGAATACACCGGCCAAAACCATCGAGCCCGACAATGCGTATGCGATGGCAGCAGCAAAAACAGCCCGACGGGTGAGAATCATCGTCAGCGCATCGAACGCAACTGCGACGTTTCTCCCTTCAAGGGATCGGACGTTAACCCGTAGGCGACGATACTCCACCGCAATAGAGATTCAGACCACAGCAGGAATTCAGAACTAACGACGTTGGGAGAAGCCATGTTTCGAACGCAGCAAAGGGTCGACCTGCTTGTCAAGAATCATACGCCAAGCCCAGTCTCCGGCCGCGTATGGGAAATATCCGGAAGAGAGAACCTGCTTGGAGACCACCTGCTTCCTGATTCTCAGCTTCTTCGCTACCTGCGTTTGCGACATCCCCTGGCGCAGACGCCCAGCGATCCGGCGTTGTGGCCCGAGTCCAGCGCGACCGCTGGAACCAAAGCAGCCGAGCTATGCCATTCAGATGTCGTCCAGCTCTCCGAATCCGTGAAACACTCCTCCAAGAGTTCCAGTTTTCTTGGCAGACTCGATGGCGGCGCGAGCCATGTGTAGCGCGGGTCCGTTAATATTGATGCCGTACTTTTGCACCGGCGTATCAAGCGTACCCGCGCCGATGCCCACGCGAAAGTCGTATCCCGGCAAGTCCTCCTCAAGCCGCCAGATCAGATCCGGGACCACGGCCGCAGAGTTTAACAGTCCCTGAAACTCGTCGCCGAGCGTAATTACGAACTTCGCGGAATCATCTTCGAATACTTCAAGTTGAAATCATCGATGACCTGAGTGAATCGATGCTGCAACGCACGGCGCTGGATACGGGGCACACTACGAGAGCCGACCACATCCGCAATCAACGAAACCGAAGTCATCCATAAATGGGTGACCATTCGGTAGCCTTCTACCAAGCTTATCCTTCCTGCCTCTTGGACCCGCGTTTCCCTGGAAGTCCTGCCGGGTTCTCGTGGGCGCGCTCGCGGAAGTTACCCCGCATGCCCGCAGCCAGCGAAATGCTCGACTCGCCAAACCTGTCGCGCAATCGATCCGCAACCGTCAGGGCATCTTTCCAGCGCTGGCGTGGCAGGGCTTGAAGCAGGTTCATCTGCTCCGGTTCTACCTCGAAGGAAGAAGCCTGGACTCCAAGCAGACGCACTTCCCCACCCCCATTCCAGTTTTTGCGAAACAGGCGACGCACCTGCTCAAAGATTTCGCCATCAAGCTGAGTCGTCCCAGGCAAACTACGAGCCCGCGTGATGGTGGTGAAATCTTTATAGCGCAGCTTAAGTTGAATGGTACGGGCATGAAAGTTGGCTTCCCGCAGGCGCCGCCCCACCATCTCGGAAAGCCGCATCAAGGTAGCCTCCAACTGGCTGGCATCGGCCGTGTCCTCGTTATAAGTATGTTCGTGGCTTATGGATTTCGCTGAAGTATCGGCGCCAACTTCAGCGTCGAACCATCCGCCGGCATCTTCGCCACGCGCTTTGCCCGCCAGCGCCAGCCCCCACTTGCCAAATCGTTCCTCAAGTTCCGATTCTCCCAGTCGCGCCAGGTCTCCCACTTTTCTGATGCCGAGCTTATGCAGATGGCTTTCCATCACCTTGCCGACGCCCGGGATTTCTCGCACGTCCAGAGGAGCGAGAAATTTGGATTCTTCTCCGGGAATAATCCACAGCACGCCGTTGGGCTTAGCCTGCGCGGAGGATACCTTCGCAATCAGTCGCGACGAACCAATGCCGATCGAGCAGTTCAGCTGTGTTTCTTCCTTCATCCGCTGATGCAATTTGTGCGCGGCTCGCAAGGGGGGACCGTGCAACCGCTCCGTACCGGTCATGTCCAGGTAAGCTTCATCGATAGAAGCCATCTCCACCTGCGGCGAGTACGCGGTTAACACGCTATAGACTTTTTCCGAGCACGCGCGATAGCGCTCGGGATGGCCATCGACGAAGAGTGCCTGCGGACAAAGCTTGGCGGCGGTTCGCAAGGGCAACGCCGAGTGCACTCCGAACTTGCGGGCTTCATAAGACGCCGCGGAGACTACGCCCCGCTCATGCCGCTGGCCGCCCACCACCACGGCCTTCCCTTTCAGCGATGGATCGTATAACTCCTCCACGGAAACGAAGAACGCGTCCATATCGACGTGAAAGATAATTCGAGAAAGAGCCGGCAGTTGGGATGTGACGGCCATGAGCGAATTGTAGCAGCCAGAAGAACATGGTGGCCTCAGCCAACCCGAGCGGACGACTCCCGACGTCCGGAGGACGCAAGCCAGCGTATGACAAAGCTAAACCGTAACCCTCTCCCCTGTCGGGGCTACTCCGCGCATCTGCCGCACACGCTCGTAGATCTTTCCATATTCGCGGGCCGATGCATTCCAGCTGAAATCCTTGTTCATGCCATTGCGCATCAGCACCTGCCACGACGTCTGATCGCGATAAGCCTGCAAGGCTTGCTTGATGGTGAGCAACAACGATTCGCCATTGTATTCCGTGAACTTGAAACCTGTGCCTTTCCCGGAGCGCGCGTCCCAGGTTTCGATCGTATCGTCGAGGCCGCCGGTAGCGCGAACGATCGGTACGGTTCCGTATTTCAAGCTGTAGATCTGGTTCAGCCCGCATGGTTCGTATTTCGAGGGCATGAGGAACATGTCGGAGCCGGCCTCAATCTTGTGCGCGATGGCGTTGTCGTAAGCCACCTTCACCGCAATCTTGTGGGGAAACTGCTTGTTAAGGCGAATAAACATTTCTTCATACGGCTTATCACCCGCACCCAGAGCGACGACGATCATCTCTTCCCGCGCCAACCGGTCCATGATCTGCGCGATCAGGTCAAACCCTTTTTGCGCGGCGAAGCGCGACACAATTCCTATCACGGGAAGGTTTGGATCGGCACTCTTGACCCCGAACGCGGCCAGCAGATCCTGCTTGCATTTGGCCTTGCCTGACAAATCCTGTGGCGAATATTTCGCGGCGATAAACTTATCGGCTTGCGGACTCCATTCGTCGTAGTCCACGCCATTCAGAATTCCAGTGACGGTCGCGGCGCGGTCGCGCAGCACGCCTTCCAATCCAAATCCATATTCCGCGGTTTGAATCTCCTGACTGTATTTCCGGCTCACCGTTGTGACGAAGTCTGAATAGGTGAGAGCGCCCTTCAGAAAATTTACCTGCCCAAAGAATTCCATCTTCGACATGGTGAACAGATCCCACGGCAACATCAGCAGCGGCAGAGTTTCCGGCGGGAACAACCCCTGATAGCCAATGTTATGAATCGTAAAAATCGTGCTCACGTCGCGGAAGGCCGGATCCTCCTCATAAATCGTGCGCAGCAAGACCGGCACGAGCGCCGACTGCCAGTCATGGCAGTGGAAAACTTGCGGCGCTCCCAGAATTTTCGACGCTTCCAGCACGGTGCGGGAGAAAAGCGCGAAACGCTCCGCGTTATCCGGATAGTCCCCTGACGCCGTGCCGTAAAGGGCGTCGCGATCGAAGTACTCGGGATAGTCGACGAAACAAAACCGGACTCCGGACTGGCTTCCACCGGTCACCACCGCGGAGAAGCGGTACTTATCGTCGAATGGGATGGTGATGCTGCGCACCACCGTTACGGGATCGGCGAGCTTTGTCTGCTTATAACGAGGCAGGTAAACGGTCACCTGATGCCCCAATGCGGCTAGTGCGCGCGGCAATGCCCCTACCACGTCCGCCAATCCGCCAGTTTTTGAAAACGGCACGCCTTCCGAAGCTACGAATGCGATGTGCATGAACCCTCCCGGAGCAGACCCGTTTTTTGCAGGCGCAAGTTATGATGGAATGATGTACCGGGCCGTGACTCTCGCGCGCGCAACTCACGCGGGCTGATTGCAAGTCTATATGCCCGAGGAAAAGAGGGTCAACGTGCCGAAGGTCGTATCAACGCGCCGCCCACAACTCAAGCCCAAATTGGGACAGCACTTCCTCACCGACGACAGTTTTGCCTTGCAAATTGTCGACGCCCTCGGCAACGTGTCGCAAAACACGGTACTCGAAATCGGTCCGGGACGAGGCGTTCTCACTTCCCTTCTCGCCAAACGCGCACGCCGCTTGATCGCCGTGGAGCTCGATCGCGTGCTTGCCGCACAGCTTCGCCTCCGTTTTGGCATGTTCCCGAATGTGGAGGTCATCGAAGCCGACATTCTTTGCATCGACTTGGATTCTTTATTCGGCCCCAAGCCCGGACTGAGCCGTCCGGGCATCGAATTCAAACCTGCCCCGGCACGAGTCATCGGAAATCTTCCTTTCTACATAACGTCCGACATCCTCTTGCGACTTTTTGATTACTCCAAATATTTCGAAAACCTCGTCATTCTGGTGCAAAGGGAAGTGGCCGATCGCATCGCCGCCCGAGCTGGAAGCCGTGACTATGGCCTGCTCTCCGCTACTGCACAGCTCCACGCTCGCGTGGAGAAATTGTTTACCCTGCCGCCCGCAGCCTTTGACCCACCGCCCAAAGTGCATTCCACGGTGCTGCGCCTCACCATGGCGCCGCGACGGCAAGAACTCGGTCTCAACACGGACGGTAAGACGGAAGACGGTTTCATCGACTTCCTTAAGCTTTCCTTTGGACAGAAGCGCAAAACCCTTTGGAATAATCTCAAGGCTGCTTACCCAGAGGCTGTTTTGCGCGCTGCCCTGTCGCGGGCTCGAGTGAAACCCGCCGCCCGCGCCGAAACCTTGAGTCTCGAAGAAAGTGCCGCCCTGTTTCGCGCCTTGCGCGAGAGCCATGAGGGCTCGTAGCATAGCTTCAGCAGGCTCGGTTAATCGGTAGCAATTTCCGCAGAGAAGCTTTCATGACCGCGATGCAAGTTCGCCGTCCCGCATTTGCGGGACGTTTCTATCCCCGAGATCCGGAAGCTCTGCGGGCAGAAGTTCTCACTTATCTTTCTCAGACTCCATCACAAAAGACCGTTCGCGCCTTGGGCTGCATAGCTCCGCATGCGGGGTATGTGTATTCTGGCCACGTCGCAGGCGCCATATTTGCTCGCCTGGAAATTCCTGAGCTCTGCATCGTGATGTGTCCCAACCATACCGGCATGGGCCGCCCTCTGGCGATCATGAGCGAAGGAGGATGGGAGACCCCGCTTGGCCGCGTTTTTATCGACAGAGATCTCGCTGACGCGCTCAAGCAGCAATGTCCGCTGCTGGACGAAGATTCATCCGCCCACCGTTCCGAGCACGCGACGGAAGTCGAATTGCCTTTCCTGCAGCTTCGCCAGTCTAAACTGAGGTTTGTGCCAATCGTTCTCGGTACCGTAAATTTCGAGCCTCTCGAACAACTGGGCCTCGCGCTGGCAGCGGTCATCGCCGCAAAAAATCAACCGGTACTCATCGTGGCCTCCAGTGACATGAATCATTACGAGTCCGATGCGGTTACCCGGGTCAAGGATCAGAGCGCAATCGAAGCGATTCTGCGCATTGACGCGTTCGCGCTTTACGAAGTGGTCACGCAGCGACAAGTAAGTATGTGCGGATTTGGCCCCGCAGTCGCGATGCTCACGGCAGCCAAGTGCCTCGGCGCTACGTCTGCGGAACTTTTGAAGTATGCGACCTCCGGTGACATTTCGGGCGATCGCGACACGGTCGTGGGCTACGCTGGCATCATCGTTCGCTGAGAGTTGATAGCGTGAGAGCAGTGGCGACGCTCGCCAAAAATGAAAGCTCAGCGGATTTTCCGCCAAGCTCATAAGCAGTGCGGGGCAAAGACGGTGGCGCTGGACCGGTGTGTTGGATTCCACCGTTCGAGATTCTGGAACAACGAGGCATCCGCCCCTGTTTAGTGAATGCCCGCCACCTGAAGAACGTACCCGGACGGCGGACCGCTGGCACGAATACCAATGGTTGCAGTTTCTGCACTCGGTGGGATTACTGC
>JBEKUD010000081.1:0-22494 GCA_049515395.1 Candidatus Sulfotelmatobacter sp.
CTGAGCGCGTCTTCCCGGCTCGGTGTCCGGGACGCGTTTTGCTGGGGCAGGTTCCCTTTGGCCAGACCGTTTCCCTCCATCCCCTCCGCTGCCGATGGTCCGGCTTTGTTCGGGGACTTCTCAGGTACTTCAGGTCTGTCCGACTTCCCCGGTCCGTTCATCATCGGCGTACGTCCTTAGACTTCCCGATGCGTCCCAAGACTACTGCTGCCCTGGGCGAACCTGGGATCTCCCGGTTCCCGATCGAGGTGCTTCCGTACGTGCACGGGGTCTCTGACCGCGCGGGACTCCAGTGCACCTCGCGATATCGGTGCACCGGATGGGGCCTTCCGCATCTCCTTACGGCGTCGGCGTCCCGGAGGAATTGTCTTACGCGGCTGAATACCCGGCCCGCACGTTCCCTTGTCAACGCTTCGACGCCGCCCTCGCGAGCGGCTCCGCATGACTCAGGGCCGATGTGGGTCGCTACATCACATTCGTATGACTCTTTCATTCATTACACCTCGCCGGTTTAACCGGCGCACAAGGAGAAGAAAACAATGAAGAGCAAATTCGCGATGAAGACATTCGCTGTTGTCGTGCTGATCGGTGGGGTGGGCGTAGCTTCATGGGCCGGCGATATCGAAGGGAAAGTTACGGGAATGAAAGGTCATTCGGTGGTATACGTCGAGGCCATTGCGGGGAAAACCTTTCCCGCTTCCACACAGCACCCGGTGATGGATCAAAAAGGGCTGGTCTTTGCGCCGCACATCATGGCCGTCCAACAGGGCACAACGGTCGACTTCCTGAACAGCGACACTGTGCAGCACAACGTCTTCTGGACTGCGATCGGTAGCGATAAGAAAGCAGGACACAATCTCGGCACATGGCCCAAGGGTGAAAAGCGCTCCTTTACCTTCGATAAGCCGGGCGTCGTGCCGGTGCTCTGCAACGTGCATCCGGAAATGACGGGATATATCATCGTCAGCCCAACTCCCTATTTTGCCGAAACCGACGACAGCGGCAACTACAAGATCAAAGACGTTCCCGATGGAAGCTACACCGTAACGGCGTGGCATGAAGGCGCCAAGAACCAGTCCAAGCCGGTAACTGTTACCGGTGGAGGCAAGGCGGATTTTACCCTGAGCAAGTAAGGAGTAACGAAGCGACAGAAACGGGGAGCGGCGCGGCGATCGACGGTAGCTCCCCATACTTTTCATCGTCACTTGTAGTCCAGGAAGACTGGTTGACGTTCAGCCGCACCGAGGAATAGAAATTGCCCTCATGCTGAAGCGATACAAAAACAAAAAGGTCGACGGGGACTGGCTAAACACGAACTTCCCCTGCATGATGGCCTGCCCGGCGCATACCAATGCCGGACGCTATGTCGGCCTGATTGCCGAGGGCCGTTTCGAAGAGGCCTATCGCATCGCGCGCGACCCCAATCCGCTGGCCAGCATCTGCGGCAGAGTATGCGCGCATCCTTGCGAGACGGCCTGCCGCCGCGGCGAGATTGACCGGCCCATTTCCATTCGCGCCCTCAAGCGCTTTCTCACCGAGCAGTTTGGGCCGGAGTCGAAACATCCCATCCCCGTCAATGAAGGACGAGGCCAGAAAAAGCTTCCGTATAAGGTAGCCATCGTAGGCGGCGGCCCGGTGGGACTCTCGGCCGCGCACGATCTTGCTCTCATGGGATACGCCGTCACCATTTTCGAAGCAGCGCCAGTGGCGGGCGGAATGCTGTATCTGGGTATCCCCGAATATCGCTTGCCGCGCGACGTGGTGGAAGCGCAAGTGCGCGAGATTCTTGAGACCGGCGACATCACGCTCAAGCTGAATCATGCCGCTGGCCGCGACTTCACGGTTTCCGATCTGCGCCGCCAGGGATTCGACGCCGTGCTCATCGCCGTCGGAGCGCATCGCAGTCGTGATCTCAGCATTCCCGGCGTCGATCTCGATGGCGTGTACAAAGGCATCGACTTTCTCCTCAACGTAAACCTCGGCTACAAATTCACCATCGGAAAGAAAGTGATCGTGATTGGCGGCGGGAACGTGGCTATGGACGTGGCCCGCTCGGCGGCGCGTGAAGTAGTGCGTCAGCATGCGGGGGGCGTGCAGGATGCCGAACCTTCCGCGGAAAACATGACTGCCGTTGCCACGCGGGAGATGGTCGACATTTCTCTTTCCGCGTTGCGCATGGGTGCGCGCGAAGTGAATCTCGTCTGCCTGGAGCGCCGCGAAGAAATGCCCGCCGCTCTCGAAGAAATTGAGGAAGCCGAAGAAGAAGGCATCCGCATGCACCCGGGTCTTGGCCCCAAGCGGATGGTGGGCAGAGATGGCAAGGTGGTTGCTCTTGAGACGCTTAAAACAAAATGGGTCTTCGATCAGAACAAACGCTTCAATCCAGCATTCTTCGAGAATAGTGAAAGCCAGATCGAGTGCGACACCATCATCATGGCCATTGGCCAGGCTCCGCGCCTCGACTTCCTCACGCCCGAAGATAAAGTTGAACTGTCTCCGCGCGGCTTGATCGCCGTCAATCCACAAACCTTGATGACTTCGGCCGCCGGGATCTTCGCCGGCGGTGATTGCGTTTTCGGCCCACGCCTGATTATCGACAGCGTAGGCGATGGCAAACGTGCTTCTGTCGGAATCGACGAATACCTTCACCAGAATAAACACCCCGAGCCAATCATCGAAGTCGAAGTGCTGAAGCGGCACGGCATGCCACTGGACTATCTGAATATCAATCGCCAGCCGGTGCCGATGCTTCCTCTGGAGCGTCGCACGGGGGTAACAGAAGTGGAAGTCGGCTACGACGCTCCCGAAGCGATTGCGGAAGCGCAACGCTGCCTGCACTGCTGGGTCAACACAATTTTCGAAGGCTCGCCGGAAGACGGCACCATGTGCATTCTGTGCGGCGGTTGCGTCGATGTTTGTCCGGAAAAATGTCTGGAGCTGGTTTCCCTCGATCGCATCGAGTTTGAACCCCAGACCGTGCAGCACATCCGCGACAACCAGGAATGTTTCGGTGTCGAGTTCGACGAAGTCGCAGCCGACGAGTTGGGCATCGTTACCGGCGCCGCCATGCTGAAGGACGAAACCCGCTGTATCCGTTGCGGTCTCTGCGCCCTGCGTTGTCCCGTAGGCACGATCACCATGGAGTCGTACAACCTCATTGCCGCCGAACCGACCGGTCTGATCTCGGTGGCGGCCATTGGAGCAGGATTGCAGTCGAAGTAGCTTTAGGGATACAGATGACGGACGAAACCAAAGCCGCAAACACCGAAGACACAGTCAGCCGCCGCCAGTTCTTTGCGAAACTTGGCTTGGGCTCGCTGGGCGTCGCCGCCGCCGGCACAGCGGCCTTCGCCTATCAATTTCTCGAGCCGAATGTGCTGTATGAGCCTTCGCCCGTGGTCAATGCCGGCAATCCCGGCCGCTATCCTCTGGATTCCGTCACGCTCGATGTGAACTCGGGCATCTACATCATTCATTCACAGGAAGGTTACTTCTCGCTCAGTGCGGTGTGCACCCATCTGGGTTGCCTCACGGCTTGGAAGCCGGAACTGGGCATCATTGCCTGTCCCTGCCACGGCAGCAAGTTCGAGCGCGACGGAAAGAAGATCGAAGGCCCGGCGCCCCGGCCTCTGCCGTGGAAGCGCGTCTGGCTTAATGACGACGGAGATTTGCTAGTAGACCGCTCCACCGACGTTCCTCCACTGCAGCGTGACTCCTTCGTGAGGGTCTAAGCAATGGCAATAACGAAGATAGTAGACCACTATTTTGACGACTTACGCGGCACGCGAGTGTGGCGCTCGATCTTCCGCAGCGGCACCGGCACGAGCACACTGAAGCGTGCGCTGGCCATTCAACAAAATGTATTTCTCCACCTGTTATCAACCAAGGTGCGCACGCGCATGTTGAGTGTGAGCGCGACGTGGTACTTGGGAACGCTCACTCTCGGCACGTTCTTCATTCTGGTCGCGACCGGAATCCCTCTGATGTTTTACTACCACCCGTCCGCGCCGCAGGCTTACGCCGATACAAAGGACTTGCAGTTCGTGGTCTCGTCCGGATTGTTTCTTCGCAATCTGCATCGTTGGTCGGCGCACGCCATGGTTTTCCTGGTCTTCGCGCATATGTTCAAAGTTTTTTATCGCGGCGCTTACCGTGCGCCGCGCGAGTTCAACTGGGTAATCGGAGTCGTTCTTTTGCTGATCACGTTGCTGCTCAGTTACACCGGCTACCTGCTTCCCTGGGACCAACTGGCTTACTGGGCAATTACGGTCGGATCGAATATTGCCTCTGCTGTCCCTGTCATGGGCAACAAGATTCACTTCCTCCTACTCGGTGGGAACGCGGTTAATGCCAATGCGCTGCTGCGTTTCTATGTGCTGCATTGCATGATTCTGCCGTTGACGGCGATGTTCTTCGTTGCGATCCATTTCTGGCGCATCCGCAAGGACGGCGGGCTCTACTCCCACGCCAGCGAACCAGCGACGCTGCGGGCGAACAGTTCCGCAGTCGTCACTACGACGAAGGAGGCGCAGTAATCATGGCCGACTCCAAGGACTTCACCGCGGGCATCGATTCCGACGCGAAGAAGTCTCCGCGACGCATCGTCTTCATCACCCGCCGCTCTTCTGCTCAAGTGAAGGCCGACAGTGAAGATCAGATACAGACTTTTCCCGAGGTCCTGTTTCGCGCCGCCGTCGCTATTCAAGTGCTTGCCATTGCGCTGGTATGGATTGCGCTCTTTTTCAACGCACCGCTCGAAGGCCTGGCTGATCCTTCCCACACTCCCAATCCGGCAAAAGCTCCCTGGTACTTTCTTGGACTGCAAGAGATGCTGCACTACTTTCCGCCGGTTGTCGCGGGTGTACTGGTTCCGGGACTGGTGGTGATCGCGCTGATTGTCATTCCGTACTTTAAGGTCAATATCGAAGCGGATGGACTCTTCCTGAAGGACCGGCTACGGCGACTACGGATCTTTTATTTAGTCGCGATCGCTCTGTCGTTGTTTCTGCTTTTCTTCAAGGTGTACGCGGCCCTCATTCCGACGTTAATCATGGCCGGAGTGATGCTGCTGGCAGCACAGAGTTCTCCTCAATCGTCTTCGGCTTTCCGCCGCTATCTTGCGGCAAGGCCGCTTTCCTATTGGGTGATGACGTGGTTCTTATTCGAGCTGGTGGTCCTGACTGCCATCGGCACATTCTTCCGCGGCCCGGGCTGGGCCTGGGTCTGGCCGTGGCAAGGGTCTTAATGCACTCATGAAAGAAAAGTTCAAATCGCTCTGGCAGAAGTTGTTTGGGGATAGCGTTCGTGCCTTCGGCGTGGTGAGTTTGGTGTTTCTGGTTTCGCTTGCGATCGCTCCCGCGAAAAACCACTTCAGCGAGTGGCGTCACTATCAACACGGCTATCTGAAGATGATTCGCAACCGCAGCGATGCGGTCACGTTGCAGCGCCATTTTCAAGGAGGCATTCAGCAGATCTGGCTGCCCGACCTCGGCGTGGTCGACCGCTGCACAAGTTGCCACGTTGGTTTGAAAGAAGCTAGCCTCACCGATATAAACGTGCAGCCCTTCCGCCCGCATCCGGCGATTCCGCACAAGCTCGACCGGTTCGGATGCACGATCTGCCATCGCGGGCAGGGCGCCGCCACAACCGTAGCCGAGGCGCACAACAGCACGCTGGCGTGGGAGCAGCCAATTCTGCCGGCGAAATACATCGAGTCGTCATGCGGCGAATGCCATGGTGGGCCGCTCCGCGGCGCGCCTCGACTGAATCAAGGCCGGCATCTGCTTTCCCGCTACGGCTGCGTGCATTGCCATACGGTCAAGCTATTTGACGGAAAAATAATGAAGGCAACGGACGATCCCCCTGCACTGTCGCACATCGCCGACAAGACCACGCGAGATTGGATTTATGCCTGGCTGAAAGATCCGCAAGCCTATGCGGCCACGGCAACAATGCCGAACTTCAGGCTGAGCGATGACGATGCGCGAGACATTTCCGCATTTCTGATTGCGAACAGCACGCCTCAGCCCGGAGACACTGCTACGCTTTCGGCGAAGGCATCCCCTGACCCTGCGGCTGGCGCCAGCTTGTACGGAGAATCCTTCTGCGCGTCATGCCACGCGGTACAGAACGCCGCCGGCAATCTGGTTGGTGGCGATGTAGGCCCCGAGTTAACTCGGGTCGGGAATAAGGTAAAACCGGAGTGGTTGCAGGCGTGGCTGCGCGATCCGCGCAAATACGACGAAGAAACCGCGATGCCGCATTACCGCCTCAGCGATCCGCAAGTCGCGACGCTTTCCGGGTTCCTGCTGGCCAAGACCGATTCCGACCTGCTCGCCAACGTCCATCTCGAGGCTGCGACCCCAGAGCAGGTCGCGCACGGCAAGCGCCTCGTTTCCGACTACGGCTGTGCCTCTTGTCATCAGATTGCCGGCGTTAAAAAGCCGGAGAACTTTGCCCCCGAGCTCAGCCGCATCGGAAGCAAGCCGGTCACTCAGCTCGTGTTTCTCCCAGGCATGCAGCACACGCTTCCCGATTACATCGCTGCCAAGATCAAGCAGCCACGTGCGTTTGGGCAAGCCTTGAAGATGCCGCAGTACAGCTTTACACCGGCGCAGATTGATTCGCTCGCCACCGCCCTGCTCGCGTTGAACGACCGATCGGCCGCATTTCCTCCGTCGCTGACGATGGTGGCGACGCCGGAGTCGGACTACCAGCCCGCGGGGAAAGCCGGAAAGCTGATGACCGATCTGGCATGCTTCAGTTGCCATCGCATCAATGGCCACGGCGGCGACATGGCACCCGATCTAACGTGGGAAGGCAGTTCCGTGCAGCGCCAGTGGCTGATGGATTTCCTGAACAGCCCGAACACGCTGCGGCCGTCGCTGATTCGCCGCATGCCAAGATTCAATCTCACTGATGGCGAGATCAACGAACTCACAGACTACATCATGACCGTTTACCAGAGTCCATCAGTCGATCGCGATTCCATGCCGGTCAGCGGATATCCGCAGGGCGAGGTTGAGCTGGGCAGGCAACTTTTCTATGGCAAATACGCCTGCCAGGGCTGCCACATCGTGGATACCAAGATCGACAAGGGGTACATTGGCCCGACCCTCACACAAGTTGGTTCGCGCCTCAATGCTGCCTGGATATTCCAGTGGATGAAGAATCCGCAGGCCCTGCGCCCCGGCACGGCAGAACCCAACCGCGCCATGAGCGACGAAGATGCCCGTGGCCTGACCGCATTCCTTATGTCGCAGAAGGGCGGAGGCAAATCGGAGGCCGCTAGGACAAAGAAATGATTCGCCCCTCTCTGACCATCGTCATTTTATTTACCGCCGTGCTGGCCATATCCTGTTGGAACAAGACCGAGCCCGTCGCGCTGCCCAAGCCGACCGCCTTCGGTGCAGTCATCGTCGAATCAAGCGGGGGAAAGCAGACCGCGCAGCAAGGTTCGCCGCTGCCGCAGCCCATCGTAGTGCAGGTGAATGACGGGCAAGGCACGGCCGTTCCGGGCGCACTCGTCGAATTCAGAGCCGCGCCAGGACTGACCATTGATCCGGCCAATGGCCTAACCGATTCCAGCGGCCAGGTCACAACCAAGGTTACTCTCGGTGGCATGGCGGGCCGTTATCAGTTAACCGCATCGAGCAGCGACAAAGCGGGAAAGAAAGTTGCTCTGACCATCGAAGAGATCGCTCTGGGTTACCAGCAAACCCTGGGCCGCCAGCTCAACGATCAATATTGCGAGCGCTGCCACAATCCCGAATCAACCGTGGAGCGTGTATCTAACTTCGATAATCTCGAAATCAAGCCGCACCCTTTCACTGATGGCGAAACGCTCAACAAACTGACCGATGCCGATCTGACTGCCATCATCAGCCATGGCGGCCCGGCGCTCAATAAATCCGCACTCATGCCGGCCTGGGGCAACACTCTCAGCCGGTCCGACATTCAGGCGCTGATATCTTATATCCATGCGATCTCCGATCCTCCTAACCGCAATGCTGAACCAGTGTACGGGCAGAATTAGTGTGTTCAGGGCTAATGCCTGAGCGCTGCTCCTCGCCCGGGGGAGAGCCTGGGTTGAATGGTCCAAGTCCGGCAATCGAAGCACCGTGGGACGATAGTTAGCATCGGCCGTCCTAGGTACCCATGCTCGCGGCCTTCACTAACTTGCGCTCGCGCCATTTATTTTGCTCTATACTTACCGCCGCACAATGACATTGGTGCTCGCGATTGAAGCCCGACGATAAGCGTGCGGTCCGGGGTTTGCCCAGATGTGTGATGACGTGCGTCGTTCTCGACGACGATCTCGATTGGGAGTTTGCTTTTGATTCGCGCCTCGGGCATAAGGCCGGTCCTCGGAGGAGCCAATGGCGAAGAGATCAAAGAAACGCCATTTGTAGGCCAATAGCGAGGATATGAGAGCGATGAATGAGGACCGGCGGATACATAGGGGTGGATGACAGCCTGGGTGCAGAATCCTGAGGTTGCCGTGCGCGAAATAGCTGAGCTCACCCTGAGTTAACCGCATTCTCCGCTCATGGCGAGAGCTTGGCAAGCGATGTTCGAACTGCAAGCCATCTTTCTGGATCGGGTAGCTGAAAGCTCCGACGAGAATTCGGCGGGTCTATTTCTTCGGCTGCGCCGTCGGTGGCAGCAATCCGTTAAGCCGCAGATACATCGCGGCGGAGCTGTAGTGATCGGCCCAATCGTTGGTCAGGGCAATGAGCGCAAATGCACGCGGGCCTTTGCGGCCACCGAACAACTCGACCTGGTCTGCGAGCTTGGAGTCGTCCACCTTGCTTAGGGCGGTCGTGCAGAAATCGAAACTGGCCTTAAGCGCGGAGACGAGCTTGTCCTTTTCGTCAGTATCTTTCAGACCCGTCGGCTCCAATTCAGGTACATCGCTGATTTTGGCACAGAGGTAGTTATTGGATTCGATGATATGCAAGACGAGGTGGCCAAACGTCATCTGCGGCGGCGTCGGATGGAAGCCGAACTTGTCGGCAGGCATCGCTTCTACTGCAGCGACGAGGTTCTTCTCCTGGCGGGGCAGGATTTCCTTCACCACCGACGTGACCGGATTCTTGTCTTGCGCGAAAGCAGCGGTTGCAGCAAACAGCGTGAAGGCAATCAGTATGCGTTTCATGAGGAGCCTCCTGGTACCGGGCTGCTTCCCATCCTAAACTCTTCCGATACTCTCTGCTTTTGGTGACAACGTGTCCACTGAGGACCTGCGCGTTGCCCTACAACGTTATCGGTCGTTTCTTGACAGGCTGCTGAAACTTTAGGGCTGAACACGCTGCGGATGCGGGAACGAGACTCGACATGAGTATCCTCGCGCTCGCGGGGACTG
Source organism: Candidatus Sulfotelmatobacter sp. (assembly GCA_049515395.1). Taxonomy (GTDB): domain Bacteria; phylum Acidobacteriota; class Terriglobia; order Terriglobales; family Acidobacteriaceae; genus Sulfotelmatobacter. The sequence continues at coordinate 9,365 of JBEKUD010000081.1, forward strand.
TACAAAATTGCTCATCCCCTTAGATGGTTTTGAGAGTATACCTTCGAATCGGAGCATTCGTGCCCAAGAAACCACGACAACCCCTCACTTCCACCAATCCACTTATTATTGCGCACCGGTGACATAGAGCTAAATTGGACAGCTTGCAAGGTGCCAATTCTGCCACACTTTGGCCATAACAATTAAAACCATCCCGGCATACCTTGAGGACGAGCGCCAAAAGGATAGAGACACTCAGCTGCGTGTTGAACCAGGAAAGATCGCGTCTGTCCAGGCATGATCTTTGCGGTCGGAACCTGAGCAGAGAGTCATGCGATCGGCCTGGCAACGTGCTGGAATCGATTAGCACTGGAGGCGGAACTTGAGTCTCTTTGCGCGGAAGACGTCGTGGTTCATCGGGACCCTCGTATTTTGCATGGGAATGGCTACACCTTCACATGCGCAGGCCATCAAACCAGTCCCGCCAACCCCTATCGACATAAAGAAGGTCGAACTCGGTGGGATGCCCTGGAATCCGTTATGGGACGAGATTATCGAGAAGGCGTTGCCGCCAGAAATGCTTTCTTCGCAGGCCCCCCGCGGCGTGCGTCTGTTCTGCCCGCGATTTTACGAGATGGACAAGATAGACAAGCGCACATTTTGGGCTTACTTCTTTCAGGCCCTGGCAGGTGCTGAAGCTGGTCTGAATCTTGGGAAGTGGATCGCCTTCTCAAGGCGAACGACCCTGCTAAAACCATTCTCCAGCCGAAGAACAATCTCGAATGTGGAGTGAAGATCCTAGTCAACCAGACAATTGTCCGTCACAAACCCCTGCTGACCCGATCGGGCTACTGGTCGACCTTGCGACCGAACGAACCGAGCTACCGAGTGTTCGCCATGCAGATGACAAATCCCCCAGCAGCATGTGGACTGCCCACAAAGTCGAGGATCGACAAGTCGGCTACGACGAAGTCGGTGCAGGACGACGCGAACCGGGGTGAAACTCCGAAATAGCTTACGCTGACGACCTTATGAGGTACGACGACGCTCATCTCCAGCCTGGCGAATCGACGAGCGACTTCTTCTCTTCTGTATTTACAAGCCAAAGTCCGGTTGATAAGCTGCGTGGCTGAAGGTTACGCGGATCTTGGTGGACACGTTGCCGCCGCAAGTTGGCTTGGGGTATTCGTTGCGAGAGACGGTAGTGGGGGCAATTCCCTGCTACTCCTTACAAGGCTCTTCGAGGGCCACCGTGTCTTGTAAGTTGTAATTCCTATTTCCCTGTGGGCTCATAACCTCACGCTCCTAAGGATTCCTTAGAATTCCCTGGATATCCTTCAGTGCTTTGCAAATTGGGCGTCCGGCGCAGCAATGCACCGGAAGATCACTCGTCAAAGTCGGTGGAACCTACGTCGCGCGAGCGCTAGGGCAATACCGAATCAAGCCCCTGAAACTGGGGGAAGGCGCAGAGACTGGATGGCGAGCACCCCTCGCCGACCTTTGGGTTATGCGCCAGGTGGAAGAATGGAATTCAACGCTCGGCCAGGAAGGCATTGGGGAACTGTAGCAGACCGGGATCGCAAGCTGCAGCAGGCCAGCTGACGATGAGTGATCGAGAAAGTCGTAGAAGCAGGAACAATAGCCCAGTTTTTGGTAAATGGCCAATGAAAGAGTCCGAAAACAACAAGAGTGAATACTAATTCAGCGATCCCGTGGTAAAGCTGCCCCTTCCCCAGTCTCCTGCGACACCAAACTTCAGTTCATTCTCCACGAGTGAGGCAGCCGGTTCGAGGTGCGAGACTCAATCAGCGCAGGAGCTCCAGCTGGTATGCTGGGTCGAGAACGATGATCACTATTCGGGACTTTGCGAAGGCTAGCGGTTTTTCGCCGACCACGATTTCCTTGGTCCTGAACAATTCTCCCGCCGGTCAGCACATTCCTGAGAGGACCAAGGGTCAGATTCGCAAATGGGCCCGCAAGCTGGGTTATTACCCAAACCAATTTGCACGTTCTCTACGGAGCAGCCGTAGCGGCGCGGTCGCCGTACTGGTGCCGGATGTGAGCGACCCCTACTGTGCCCAAGTTCTACTGGGAGTCGACAAGGCGTTATATGACTCCGCTTACCTGCCCGTGTTGATTGACATCCAGAATAGCCGCGCACGATTTCGCAAATATGTCGCCACTCTATTCGAGCGGCGCATCGAAGGTGTCATCGCGGTTGCGAATTCCCTGCAATTGCAGACAGAGATGCTCCGCACCTTCTCGAAGAATCGCATTCCAGTCGTAGTGATAGGAAGGGAGTCCAGCCATGATGGAATCAGTTCAGTCTCGGTAGATAATAAGATGGGTGCCCGGCTTGCGATTGCCCATCTTTTTGAGCTCGGGCATCGACGCATCGCGTTTATACGCGGCCCAAAGCGGGTGGTCGACAGCGCGCATCGTTGGGGGGGAATTAGTGAGTTCGCGAAGGAGCGGGGGTTATCGCTGGATCCCAAGTTGCTTGTCGAACTGAAGGACATTGCTTCCAGTTCCGAAGCCGGGTTTAAGGCAATGACGAAGCTGCTTCGGAGCGGGACTCGATTCACGGCTGTAATGGCCTTCGATGACATGACTGCATTCGGCGCGGTTCGAGCGCTAACTCAAGCGGGAATGAAAGTGCCGGAGCGGTGCTCTGTAGTCGGTTTCGACGACGTGGCGGCAGCTGCGTTTTACAATCCTCCCTTAACCACGGTGCGGCAATCGATGGAGGAGCTCGGAAGTCTTGGGGCTTCGATCTTCCTGCGAGGAATCCAGAGCCAGTCGGCCGATGGGGTAAAATCCCACCCCGTCCACCGGAAAGTGGCACCATTACTCGTGGTCCGCGCATCGACTTCGGCTGCGTGACACTGTGCAGCTTCAAGAACCCGCCTTTGTTCGTTTCAGTGCAAAAAAGGGCCGAATAACCCTAGGTCGAGAAAAAACTTGACAAGAGGCGCGCGACAGGTATAAACGGGTTCAGTAAACGCGTTTACTAACCGCTGGCTGTCGGAGAAATCCTTGAATCCGGCAAATCGAGTTTTATCTTTTCTCGTTCTGTTGATCGCGACCACTGCTGTCGCGAGCGTAACGGGTTCGATCTCTGGAACCGTCAGCGACCCCGCGGGAGCGGTCGTACCCGGCGTGTCGGTTATAGCGGTCAACGATGAAACCGGGGTTCGACATGAGGTTTTCAGCGACCAGAAAGGCTTCTATTCCTTCCTTGCACTGCCGGTTGGTACGTACGCTGTGACAGTACATAAGGTGCGATTCAGGGAGTCGCGGGAAACGGGCATCGTGATTGACGCGAACAGCGCCATCAGGGTAGACGTTCGCCTTGAAGTTGGCGGCGTACACGAAGAGATGACCATCTCCAGCTCGGCCGTTCACGTCGAAACCACAACTACGCAGATGGGCGAAGTGATCGGCAGCTCCAAAATGGAGTCCTTGCCGCTCAACGGCCGCAGCTACACCGACTTGTTGGCCTTGCAACCCGGGGTGGCGCCAGAAACTTCGGGCGAGTATCAACCTATCTCACCCTCCGGCTCTTTGAATGCCGGCGGCCTTTCCGTGAGCGGTCAGCGCGAAACTGCCAACGGATTCATGGTGAACGGTGGCAACGTCAACGAAGGTGTAAACCAGACCACTGCAATTGTTCCGAACCTCGATTCCATCGAGGAGTTTCGCATTATCACCAACAACTTCGATGCCGAATACGGCAATTACAGCGGCGGACAGGTGAACGCGATCACCAAGTCGGGCACAAACGACTTTCACGGAGAACTCTTTGAATTTTTGCGAAACGACGACCTTGATGCGCGCAATTACTTCAGCAATATCCGCGAGGCATTTAAGCAAAATCAGTTTGGCGGGACCTTCGGCGGCCCAGTTGTGCGCAAAAAGATCTTTTTCTTCGTTGATTATCAGGGAACACGGCAGATTCAGGGACAAGTTGCAAACCTGCCGGTTTATTCTGCGGCGGACCTGACCGGCAACTTAGCCGATGCCGCCAGCGCTTTGACTGGTACAGTGAATGGATCCTATTGGGCGGGCGTGCTGTCCTCGGAGCTGGGCTATCCAGTTACCAATGGGGAGAGCTACTATGCGCCGGGATGCGCCACTTCGAGTGGGTGCGTCTTTCCAAATGCAGTTATTCCGCAAGTGGCGATTTCCGCCCCAGCCAAAGCGCTTCTGAAATACATTCCGCCGCCGAACACGAGTGAGGATGGGCAGCCGTTTTATGAAACCGGCGCATATAACAACGTGCTGCGCGATGACAAAGGAGGCGCTCGCATCGATGGCAGCAGCCCGGCCGGCATGCTCTCCGCGTACTACTTTATCGATGACTACCATCAGCAGTGCCCCTATTGTTTCGTCTCTCTTCCGGAGTTCGATGTTCTAAACATCGGCAGGGCACAGATGATCAATCTGAGCGACATAAAGACGCAAAGTGCAACCGCGGTGAACGAGTTGCGTCTGCACTACATGCGTTTTGCAACTTTCACCGGCGAACCGGTAGGAGGCGTAGGCCCCTCTCTCTCGTCTTTAGGGTTCGTAACAGGCGCGAACACTCTGGGCATCGTTCCGATCGCGCCGCAGTTTGAAGGCGTGCCAAATATTTCGCTGAATAATTTCAGTTTCGGCGTGAATGCCTATCCTTTGGCGCAATACAACAATACCTATCAATTGCTCGACAATTATTCGAAAGTCATTGGCACTCACTCGATCAAGTTCGGCGGCAATATCCATTACGACCAGATCGCGCAGGTCGCCTACGGCGCGAACAATGGCAGCTACGCATTCGACGGATCGGAGACTGGACTCGACTTCGCCGATTTCTTGATCGGCGCTCCCGTCTACTACGAGCAGGGTCAGCAGGCGCCGCTACACTCGCGCAGCCGATACTTTGGACTGTACGCGCAGGATAGCTGGCGTGTGACGCCATCGCTGACGTTGAACTACGGCCTTCGCTGGGACGTGAGCACTTCGTGGTGGGAAGAAAAGAACCAGCTTGAAACCATAATTCCGGGAGAGCAATCTCGAGTATTTCCCGGTGCTCCTACAGGCTGGGTGTTTCCTGGCGATCCCAACGTGCCTTCCACCCTCGCTCCTACTCATTACAACGACTTCGCGCCCCGGGTGGGATTGGCCTTTTCGCCTTCCAGCGATACAGGGCCGCTGCACTGGCTGCTTGGAGGCAGCGGGCAAAGCAGTATCCGGGCTGGATATGGCATCTTCTACACTGCGATCGAAGATCTTACCGATGCTCTGGAGGTCGGCGACCCGCCTTACGGTCTTTTTTACTCCAGTCCGAATCCTCCTATGTTTAATACCCCGTTCGTTGATCGCGCCACGGGAAACAGTGAAGGCCAGCGCTATCCGGTTGTGTTTCCGCTCGCCAGCGTCTCGGCGTCAAATCCCGATCCAAACGTCAACTGGGCCCAGTTCGAACCGATTTCAAGTTCACCGGGCTATTGGTACAAGAATCGGCTCCCATACGCCGAACATTACGAGCTGTCTTTGGAGCGGCAATTCGGAAGCAATTCGTTGATGAACGTCAGTTATGTAGGTACTCAGAGTCATAGGCTGCTGGTGCTGGTTAACGCCAATCCTTCCGTTCCATCCATTTGCCTTACTGTAAGCCAGTCGACTCAGGTCGCGCCCGGGACCGCGACTTGCGGACCCATGGCCGAGACTGGCAGTTTCACGACAGCTACGGGCCAAACTGTGGTTCCACGCCAGCCCTTGGGAGTCAATTTCGGCAGCACCGGCCTCTACGAAAATATTGGCAATGCAAGTTATAACTCGTTAGAAGCTACGTTTCGCCATCGCAGCGGGCGCCTGGAAATGTTGGCTGGATACACGTACAGCAAAACGCTTGATCAAGCTTCCGGTTTAGGCGATCAAGTCAATCCTTTTAATCCCAGCCTGACGAAAGAGCTAGCCGCTTTCGATCTGCGAAATAATTTTGTTGTCAGTTACACATATGAGCTTCCGTTCGACTATCTATTCGGTAAGAAAGCCAACCTGACCCGCGGTTGGAAACTTTCCGGCATTACTCGCTTTTCGACTGGACTACCCGTCACATTGCTCGAACTTGACGACAACTCACTAACCGGTACCACTTCCGCCGGACCAAACAATAATGGCATCGACGAACCTAACTATGTTTCGGGCCCGCTGAACCTCACCGACCCCAGAAGCGGTCAGCCATACTTCAATACATCGTTATTTACTTCGGAGCAGTTGGGTCAGTTAGGCAATGCACGACGACGCTTTTTTTGCGGTCCGGGGATCAATAACTGGGACATGGCGCTGTTGAAGGATTTCGCGGTGCGCGATCGGATGCACATCGAGTTTCGTGCCGAGTTTTTCAACACATTCAATCACGCACAATTTATTGCCACCAGTGGCTTGGGCTCTCCGGGTACAGGTACATGTGTTACGAGCGGCCCGGGGCAGAGTTGTGCCGGAGTTCCGGGCTCAAGTTTTGGAATCATCACGGTGGCTCGCGATCCCCGCATCGGTCAGGTTGCACTCAAGGTCAACTTTTAGGCGGCAGTCACCCTATTGCTTCCACAAGTCGAAACTGCATCGGTTAGCAAATTGCGTAAGGAGCGGATGGGAGCGGTTGTACCAAATCGAGCAACAAAGAAGACTGCCGATGTCTGACGGACGGAGTACAGATTCAAGACGGGTTTCGACATTGTTTGGCGCGCTGTGCGTCTTTCTCGCATTCTGTTGCGCGCAGGCATACGCAGGAGCAGCTCCTGGCATTGCAGTTCAAGACAATTATTTTGTGACGACCACGGCGGGAACGCTAGGAGTTAAAAGCGTCGCTGCCGGCGAGCAGGTTGTACTGCGCGGAGTCAACATTACGGGAACGGAATATGAATGTCTGGTCGGCGACCATGTATACGACACGACCCCGCTCAATCAGGCGCTCATTAACGCAATGCTCGCCTGGCACGCCAACGTCGTTCGCATTCCACTGAACGAAGACTGCTGGCTCGACGTACCCGGTTCCAACCCTCCGCCCGCAGCAACAAGTGGTGCTAACTACACTGAAGCGATCAGCACTTTCGTAAATCTCGCGACCGCATCGGGCTTGATCGTGGAGGTTGATCTCCACGTCGGCGGGGGGCCGTATCTGGCCAAGAATGGCAACAACGGGGATAGCTTTCCCGCCATGGACACGAATTATTCGGGGACATTCTGGCAGTCGGTTGCGACGACCTTCAATAAGAATCCATCGGTAATTCTCAACCTTACCAACGAGCCGGAATTCGATTCGGATTCCGACTGGTCGTGCTACCTCAACGGAGGTTGTTCGACGAAGGAACTTCCCAATTCAAATTCGAAAAGTGGAAATTATGATTACTGGATGGTGCTGGGTACACAGCGCGTCGTAAATACAATTCGCGCAACCGGCGCAAAAAATCCACTTATCATCGCGGGGCTGGATTATTCGAATCAGCTCGATGACTGGTTGGAATACGTCCCTAGCGACCCGATTGCGACGGAAAGTAACCCACACGGCCAGATCATCGCCGGAATCCACATTTATTTTGACGGTCTCAACTGCGAGGATGCGACATGTTGGTCCAGAGTATTTGGAAGCATCCAGGCTGCGGGTTCCCCGATCGTGATTGACGATACCGGCGAACTGGATAGTGTCAAGAACACGCCCGCCAACGCCGATACGGGCTGCGGGTCAGGTAGTGAAGAGAATCTGACGTCGTGGGCTGACCGGCAGTTTCAGCAGGTTGGCTACTGGTTCTGGGCGTTCACGTCCGTGGACTGGGATAATTGCACCAACGGACCCGACCTGCTAGAGGGGCCCGATCCTCCCACCAGCTTCACGGCATGGCCGGATTACGGCACGTTTGTTGAATCTCACTTGCAATCTGTTCAATAGAAGCCTGCGCACCCAGGAAGCTTTTTTCGCAGGAATCAATGGAGTCGATATGAGCACAAAAGAAAAACACGACACAATCGAGATGGAACAGTTAGCTATCGACGGAGGCACTCCTGTCCGCACAAAACCGCTGCCTCTAGAATTCCCCGGGATGCATTTCGTCGATGACGAAGAGATTGAAGCGGCGGTTCGTGTGGTGAAGAGCCGTTCTCCATTCCGCTATTACGGCATCGAGCTATGCGGGGAAGTGGATGCATTCGAAAGTGAATTTGCCAAGTTCATCGGTGTCAAATACGCGCTGGCCGTCGCAAGTGGCAGCGGCGCGCTGCAGACGGCGCTTTCCGCTCTGGGAGTGGGCCCCGGCCAGGAGGTAATTGTGCCAGCCTACATGTGGGTTGCGGTTATCGCGGCGGTCGTTAACTTGGGCGCGATTCCCATACTGGCGGATATCGATGACTCATTCACACTCGATCCCGCCGAGGTTGAACGTAACATCACGCCCCGAACTACAGGCATCATCGCAGTGCATATGAGTGGAGCGCCAGCCAACGCTCCTGCGTTGTTGCAACTGGCCCACAAGCACAAGCTATTTTTGCTGGAGGACTGTGCTCAGTGCGCCGGAGGAAGCATCGGCGGTAAGAAAGTTGGCAGCTTCGGCGACATGGGAATCTTCAGTTTCCAGATGAACAAGAACATGAGCAGCGGAGAGGGCGGCTGCGTGCTGACAAACGATGCGCGCTTGTATCAGCGTGCTGTGGCAACACACGACAACGGATACGCCCGTGATGAAAGTGGCCACGCGATTTACGACAACCTCGATCTCTGCCTTTGGGGACGCGGTTGCCGGCTGGACGAGATGCGGGGCGCGATTTTACGCGTGCAGTTGAAGAAGCTGCCGAAAATCATTGCTCACATGCGGTGGAGCAAGTATCGGATTCGTCGCGCTCTTGAAGTGTTTTCGCAGATTCGCTTGCGGCGCATCATCGACCCAGACGGCGACACAGGACCATTCCTGATTTTGACGTTGAAAAGTGCGGAGGACGCAAAGCGAATCAGTCAGGCCCTACGGGCGGAAGGAATTGCTACATCTCCGCAAGGCGTGAACAATGTCGTGATGACCGATTGGGGTCTGCATATATATTCGAACATCGTGAGCCTGGTGAACAAAACCAGCATCGACAGAAAAGGATTTCCCTGGAAGCTAGCTGAAAATCGCGATTCTGAGATGCAATACTCCAAGGGAACGTGCCCCGTGGCAGATGATTTGTTTGAACGCAGCATCTTGCTCGCCATTCCTTCTAGCCTCAGCGAGGCTGATGAGAATGACATCATTCACGCATTCCGCAAGGTGTTTGCTCGCTGAACGTCTTCAGACACAATTTTGCAAGAGGTTGCTACGATTTGATGGCTAAGCAGGTCAAGAAACTAAATGTCGCAATGATCGGCTCCGGCTTTATGGGCCGCGCCCATTCGAACGCATTTCGTCAGGCGGGGTGTTTCTTCGACATTCCTTACGACCTCAAACTCAAAGTCATTTGCGCCCGGGATAAGGAAGCAGTAGAAAATTTTGCCTCGAAGTGGGGATGGGAACAGACGCAGACCGACTGGCAATCTGTCGCCACCCGCAAAGACATCGACATTGTTGATATTTGCGCGCCAAATAACATGCACGCGCCCATTGCGATCGCGGCTGCCCAAGCAGCGAAGATGGTGTTGTGCGAAAAGCCGCTAGCGATGAATTTCGCCGAGGCATTGCGAATGGCGAAAGCTGCCCGCAATGTGCGGAACGGAGTCTGGTTCAACTATCGCCGCGTTCCGGCGATTGCTTTTGCCAAGCAACTTGTGGATCAAGGCAAAGTCGGCCAGCCTTATCACTACAGGGCAACGTACCTTCAGAGTTGGGGCACCGATCCGGCAGTAGCGAACGCGTGGAGATTTCGCCAGGCGGAAGCCGGTTCCGGCGTCCTGGGCGATCTTCTCTCCCATTCTCTCGACCTGGCGTTGCTGCTGAATGGCCCGATCACAGAACTCAGCAGCCTTCTACAAACATTTGTGCCCAAACGCGAAGTCGATGATGCCGCGTTGCTGCTTGCACGTTTCGCGAACGGCAGCATCGGCACATTCGAAGCGACCCGTTTCGCTACCGGATGCCTAAATCGTAACTACTTCGAGATACACGGATCGCGGGGCGCACTTCGTTTTAACCTTGAAGAAATGAATCGGCTGGAGGTTTTCGACAGCAACGACGCCGCAGAAATCCAAGGCGCTCACAACGTGCTCGTGACTGGCGCGGACCATCCTTACACCAGTCATTTCTGGCCACCGGGGCATATCATCGGCTATGAGCATACCTTTATCGCAACCCTGGTGGATTTCCTCGAGTCGCTCGCCAAAGACGATGCGTTCCATCCCAATTTCGATGATGCCGCAGAAGTGCAGAAGCTACTAGACGCGGTGGAAAGCTCAGCCAAGAGCAAATCGTGGACGAATGTGGCTGCATTCGCGCAGCGAAGCACCGCTGAATGATGAATCTCACGGAGCCCTGTGATTCCACTTGCAAACCAGCGAAGGTCATTCATAATCTGGCCGCTAGCTTGCCGTCGCGCCATTCTATTGGCGGGTGCATTGCTAGTGATGTTGTATGAGATGACTGCGACCTGCCAGAGCATTCCGAAGCAAGTGCCTCTCCGACGTTCAACTCAGCTGTCCGATGGCTTCGGCATGAACCTTCCCTTGCCGCGCGATCCGCGCCTGCCCTGGACAGCACATTGGTGGACCAGGGTTGTTGATTCCGGCGTGAAATGGGTTCGCCTGGGTCAGTATGAGAACAGTTCCGAGAAGACGAGCTGGGATTGGATTGAACAAACACCGGGAGTGTACACAGTGCGTCCCGAGGTGGACGAGGCAATCCGTTCATTGTTCGACAATGGTGTATCGACCGAGCTGCAACTCTGTTACGGCAATGCCCTGTATGAGGGAGATCCCGCCGCAAGGCCGAAGCACGCAGAATCGGCTCCGCCGGGAATCGGCGATCAGGACAATCCTGCTCCTGCAATTTTTCACGGCCTCAAGACAGAGGATGAAATTCAGGGATTTCTGAATTACACGCGCTTCATGGTCAATCGCTACAAAGACAAAGTTAAATACTGGGAATTTTGGAACGAGCCCAACATCGGTTACTGGCAGCCCAGTGTCGAGTCGCACGAAGAGCGCGTCGCGAAGGGCCGTGAATACGGGCGTGCTTTGTGCCGGGTTGCGGATGCTGTCCACCAGACTGATCCGCAGTCGAAGGTAGTCTTCGGTGGAACCAGCGAGGTCGACTCTGCATTCGCCCTGACGGCGCTTTCTGAGTGTCCTTCGAAGATCGACGTGATGGCGTATCACACGTATCCCGGATACGGCCACAATGAGCCGCCGGAGGAGGAAGACGCGCTCGAAGCTGCAGACTTGTTTCGTGAGGCTGTGCTTCGCATGCCAGGCGTGCGAAAAGACATCGAGTTCTGGGAGAACGAGTGGAACACGATTCCTTCGTGGAAAAACACCAGCGAATCCGTGCAAGCCAAATATGTACCGCGCTTCTTCTTGCAAGCTCTTGCCCAAGGCGTAAAGCCATTTTTCTGGGAATTTATTCCCGGCACGGACGGCAACGAAAACGACGGATTTGGCCTTTTGCATGGCGAGACTTTTTCTACAAGTGCCTTCCAACCCCGCGAGGCCTACCGTGCGTTTGAAGTAACGTCGGCGCTTTTTGGAGAGGCTGAGATCGATCCCATGGCAGACATTTTTCTTGATCCTCCCGAGCCGTATACTCACGGCCAATTGAGGAAGTACGCCTTTCGCAATCGTCAATCAGGAAAGCGTATCTATGGGTTTTGGTTGGCTGTAGTGTCAGATCCAGCCGACAATTTCGCCCCGGTTGCAGTTGACGTTGAGGTCCCGAACAGTGGAATTACAAGTCCGATTGTCGTCAACGTGCGAACTGGCCAAATCATTCCGGCGACGTGGGCGGATGGCAAGAAGCAAAGGCTGCGAATTTCGTTAGAGGACAGCCTCGTCGCGGTAATGGACACTTCATATTTAGATTGGCCTGAGGCACCAGACGCGCCCGGAGAATTGGTTGCGACTGTTTCCGAGCAGGACGTTCGGCTCACGTGGACGAAATACGGAAGCCCTTTGGCGTTCGAAGTCGAACGTTCAGTTGATTGGGGGCCGTGGAAGAAACTCATTGCCTTACGCGGAACTCAAACTAGATACGCCGAACACCGACCAAGGGGAACACACATCACGTACCGGGTTCGTGCGATTGGGACCAAAGAGATTTCCGCCTGGTCGAATCCTTCATGGGTCGATGCCCCAATTTTTGAGGGCAAACCCAACATAGGTGAGCTCCCGAAAAATCAAATCGAATCGGCCAGGCATTCCGTTTCAAGCGCTGCTCACGAATAGAACTTCTTCTCAACTGTAATGCTCAGGCTGAAAAATGGGCTCAGGCAATCTGCGCCCAATCCGGCAGCCAAAGCTCGGCTCTGCCGATCACAGCTGCATGGCTCCAGGCGTCACGAGGGTAATAACCATTACCGCCGGCTCAGCGGGCAACCACACTCCAGACATAACGTGTGAGGCAAGCTGAAGCTGATCCTCAAGTCTTTGAGGTTGCAGCCCGGAGGCTTACACGCATTCCGTCATGGCCGCGTCTGCATGGTCCAGGATAACGGGATGCCGGGAGATCTGTTGCTAGAGCAAGTAGGACACTCGAATCTGAGAACCACTTCCGGATCCACGCACTTCGATGATGCGTTTCGTCAGCGAATGGCGCGGGTTCACGGACTGTTCTCCCAGGAGGATGGTCCCAATGGTCCCAATAGTCCCAAGTTTACGGATTTTCCGAGCACAGGACATGTCATGTAGCCTGTAGTAGAATGAGGGGGCTAACCTCAGTCGGGGAGTGGCTCAGCCTGGTAGAGCACCTGGTTCGGGACCAGGGGGTCGGAGGTTCAAATCCTCTCTCCCCGACCATATCTAGTTGATTCGGTTGACTCAATTCTCGCGGTTTCCACAAGTTTCTGATTTCAAACATTGAGTTTTGTGTCCTAGTTGTGTCCTCACGTTCTCTGTGCCGGACAGCGGGGCCACGTGCGATTGGGACGAATGCGGACGTGTCTTCGGCAGCCTATGGCAAGAGCGAGGGCGAATTATTTGGAGGAGGAAACGATGCCAG
>JBEKUD010000082.1:0-22439 GCA_049515395.1 Candidatus Sulfotelmatobacter sp.
GGTGGTGATCGAGCCCGGCCGGAACTCGCCCAGTTCGGAGATTTTCCGCAGTAAGCCAGCTTTCTGGCCCTCCAAACTGGCCAAAGAATCGGGGACATCGGGCATATGGCGCATGATAGAACGTCCTTGATGCCGAGCGTATCATATACGCTCGGTTATCAGCCTCAAAAAAGAAAAGCCTGGGTTCTTTACTTTTAAGTCGTGCACCCATCCTTGCTTTCGAAACTTGGGATAGCGCATGCGCTCTTGGTTACGTTCGAAGTAGTTGGCTTCGGTCCGGATGTTCTCGGCCAAGCCAGGAGAGGAGGTTTCCAGAGAGCGCAGGGAAGCGACTAAATCTTCGATCTTCCCTTCATCCAGTTTGTCTTTCTCCACCATCACCCAGCGTTTCTGGGCAGGCGAATCGTTGGCGTAAAGTTTGGCCGCTAAATCCCACAGGTGCTCGCGGGCATGATAGAGATCGACGATTGGGGTGGCGTCGGGAAAATGTAGACTCCCCTGATTCCAAATCCATTCGGCTCCGTCTCCCAACACCACTTTTTTCTCTGCGCGTGCCCAACCCCGCTGCCAGGCTTCGGCATAGAGCCGGCGGCCGATTTGCTCACGGCTCTCGATCGCACCCACATACGTGGTCGACGATTCGTCTCGGATGGGATAGCCTTCTTCATCCACCCTGGTCTGCGTGAATACACACCCCAGTTTGGCCTCGCGGGTATGGGCGGGTTGGCCATCCTGTTTGCCGGCACGGCCTTCACTCTCCTTGCGCACAACGGGAATACCCGTGCCATCCATCTTTACCTACAGAATGGGAATGCGTGGCCCAATCGGGGTCGGCAACTCCATCTGCAGGGCTTGGTTGAGTTCGCGCTGCTGCTGAGTCCGATATCTTCTCCGATGGCTTCGGCGGTGCACTCTACGGCTTAGGTGGTCACCGACAGACCCGCCAACAGCTTCATCTGCTGGTGGCCCTGCTCGAAGGCAGCTTCATGACCTACGGCGGCCAACATCCGTCGAACCCCGGGCAATCGTTGCGTGGTCTCTATGTCCAGATCGACATCCACCGGAAACTGGCCGTCATGGCAATGCTCACACCGGTCGAACGGGCGTAGACATTGGGCTTCCCCTACGGCGGTCCATACGGCTTGGATCGCAATTCCAAATACTTCGCCGTATGGCCTCAGGAACAGGGCAGTTGCCGCTGTTCGCGACGGGCGGATCGAACTTCTGCAACTTCAGATGGTCGCAGGGGTGCGCACCCGTCGACAAGATCATTCATGCCTTTACGCTTTCGATTGCCCCGCTAGAATACGGGCGGACTCCTCATCCGGACACAATCACTAAAAGAGTTATCTGCAATCACCAGCGCTCTTCGAGGATGTTTAAGGCGCGCGCCCGCGCAATAGACTCGTTCGCGCTTCGCATCGCCTACCGGGAATGTGGGCTGCCTGGGACATCACGGCAACAGTATTATGTGTACATGGAGACACTGAACGAACGATATTGCTCACTCTCGAGTCGGCGGCGTTACGAAGTTTGGTTTGTTCGCGTCGGTTTGGTGGACGGAAGCGGGGCGTGGTGGTTTCGATATTTGTTGACGAATCCGGGCCGCCGCGGCTGCCCGAATGATCCACGCGGGATGCCGGTTCAGGTGTGGGCCAGCTTTTTTCCTCGAGATGGAAAGCCGCAAAGTTTTATCCAAGGGTTTCCATTGAACGACCTCGACATCAGCGCCGAAGGTCAAAATCCATTCCACTTTCGAATCGGTCCGAACGAAATTGGTGAGAGCCTCTGCCGCGGAAACCTGCAACTTGAAGGACATTCGCTTACATGGAATCTGGAATGTCTTTCTAACTTCCGTGTCACTCTGAGCAGTAAGGGTTGGATTGGATTTTCTAGAACCCCGCATTCCGACGCGCTTTATTCCGGCGGCATCACGCTAGATGGCCGCAGTTTTGGGGGCGCACCTCTCGGCTTCGGTGTTCAGGGACATAACTGTGGATACCGACATCGCAACTTCTGGACTTGGGCCCATGCATATTTTCCTCGTGCCGGGTCGCCGCCGAGCACACTTGAGGCGTTGGTGTATGAGATGCCTTTCGGATTGATTTTCCGCAAAGCTGTGCTATGGCACGACGGAAAGAAACACAAATTTAAGAATCTGCAAGAAATCAGTAGACATCAACTTGAATTTTGCTGGCGTTTTTATTGTTCTTCAAGCGATGGATATCGCTTGCAGGCGGTTATCGACGGTACGGGGCTGAGCATCCACCGGCTTCCGTATCTAAGAACCAACTGTACGGGCGATTTCGAGGTCACGAACAACAGCCTGGCGAGAGCAGTCCTACGCTTGGAACAACGGGACCGACCGATTGAAACATTAGAGACCGGCGTCGGCGCTGTATTAGAGATGGTGGGCTAGGCTCATGTGTAACATGGGCGCATTCGTGACTCATTCGGAACGCTGTGCCTTCGCCAGCCGTTGGGCGACAACGGCGTACGCCGAAGGATTAAATGTCATTCCAATGTGAGTACCCGGGACTTCGATATCAACGTCAGGATTCTTCGTCCTACAGTAGCGCCAGTCCAAAATGCCGTCATCGCGGGTGTAGATCGCGGTCTGGAGCATGGATTTCGGGACATCGCGCCGCAGAGAGTCAATAAAATTGCAAGTGCAGCGTCCGGTGTAGCAATGCGGCAGAACGCCCTCGCCGTGCTCCTGCAGAATGCGCAGTCGAATGGCATCCGCAGCCTGGACTACGTTGCGATTCGCCACCGTGCCGCGAATCGGCGCAGCTAACGTGATGACGGACGCGACATCCTGAGGCCTCTGACCAGCAATTGAACGCGCGATCACACCGCCCAAACTGTGACCAATCAGATGAATCTTGCGGCCAGTCTCGCGCAGGGCCCTCTCTACCGTCTCGGCTACATGGCGCTGGATCAGGAGATTCGGACAGTCGGCGTTGATTCCGATACCTGAAAAATACGGTCGATAGCCGATTCGTCTCAGCCAGGCGTGCAACTCCTTCATGTAAAGATCCGTCCCAAGAAAACCCGGGATCAAAATGACGGCAGAGTCATCCCCTCGAGGCACGCCGAAACCATAATAGATGGGGTTGGCGTACAGCATGAGCACCTCAGCCGCAAACAGCGCTTCCGTCCACGGTGAGACGTCAGCTTCGGAATGTCCCCTTCGATGGGGCTCGCCCGCAGTTGCCTTGGATGAGCCCACAGCCTTTTTCCCTTTGCGTGGCAATTTTTTCTGAGACCTGTTCACCAATACGCCTGTAACGCCACCGCCGCACAATCAAGCAATATGTGCCCGGCGCATTATACCTTTCCCTTGCGCTTCCCCCGGGAGTTTCGTTTCGCCCGGGAACCTTTCTTGAGACGGGCCTCGAGCTCCGCAACTCGCTTGCGCAGCGCTTCCAGCTCGGGTTCGACCGGCGGTTCAGATGCTGGGGCTGTGCTCAGCAGTTGCTTCATCATGTCGACCGGCGACAGAAGGGCCGATTGGACTTCACCCAGTCGGCTTTGCACCGCATCCTGCACCTTCTGATAAGTATCGAAGGCCGATTTCAAATACCACATGACGAACTCCTGCCGCACCTCGTCGGAGGCGACGATGAGTTGCCGCAGCAATTCGAGCGGCAGGCCGGTTGGCTTTTGTTTGGCATCTTCCGTGATGATTTGCGTCAGAGTGACCCGCGTCAGATCCTGGCCATTGTTTGCGTCGACCACCTGAACATCCTTGCCTGCACGAATGAATTCCGCAATGTCATCAAGGTTTACGTATTTGCTGTTGGAGGAATCGTACAGGCGGCGATTGCCGTATTTCTTGATGACGACAGGAGCTTCGTTCATTGGATTCGACTTCTTGCTGCTTCGCACACAGGATAAATATATATTGACACAAGTACCCATGAATCGTATATTTATATCGATGCTGCAACGCAGCAATTCTAACGCAGCAATCTTGGGAGGTATTGAATGCCAACCACCGTAAAATCCGAATCACCCCGGACTCATTCCGGCGAATCCTCGTTTGTTTCTCTTCTATCGGGCTGGGCGCAGCAGGGCGTGCAGAGCTTCTTCGCAACACAAAGAATCCTTTTGGACCTCGCGATGCGGCAGAATGCAAGCTTGATGCACTCGTTACGGCAGCAGCTGTCCGATCCCCATCATTCCCCAACCGCCATTCTGACGGAAGTGACGGCAGAAGGAATCGCAAACTTCATTGAAGGCCAGAAGATCCTTCTCGAACTCGGGCACCAACAGAACGAACTTCTGATGACCGGGATGAAGGAACGGGTCGGAGCTTGGCCGGCGGCTGAAGCGGTTACCGATCTTATGCGGCGTAGTCTGGAAACGTTCATCGATATGCAGCAAGAGATCCTGAAGACCGCCAGCAGGCAGACACACACCTGGGTAGAGGCCGCCAAGAACGGCAAGCCGTACCAAGTCAATCATCTGGTGGAGATGGCGCAGGAAGCAATGGAGACCTTTGTCAAAGCGCAAAAGCAGTTCATGGACGTGATTGCCGATGAAGCAGCCAAGGCCACTGGCGGCAGGCACGCCGGTGGAACTCAGAGAGCCAAGAAGACCGAGCTTTCCCAACTCGCGCGCAAGGCGACGGAGTCGTTCATCGATGCGCAAAAGAAGCTGGTCGACGTGGCTGGTCGTCAGATGAATGCCGGCGTTAAGACCGCAGGCAAGACTCTGGAACTTTTCCGGCCATTTCCTTTCTTGCCGTTGGCAGAATTGACGCGAGAAGGAGTGAAGAGCTACGTCGATGCTCAAAAAGAGTTGATGGAGGTCATGGTAAAGCCGGGTGGTGAACGCAAGAGCGCGCACCGTGTCGAAACTCGCGTGAAGAGGTCTTCGAGGAAAGCGGCGGTTGCGCACGCCTGACCACATCGCTGGAGATGCGCAAGCGTCGAAGGCGTCCGGATCGTCTTACCTGAGCTAAACGGGGCAAGCCTATGGGACCTGCGCCAACGTGCCTTTTCTCCACCGGGTACGTTGGCCAGATCGCTGCGTCCTCCGCTTGGGGAGAGTGCCGAACAATGGCTGCCCGGTTCACCCGAATGACGGCGCCTGTTCACAATTTCATCTATTGATTTTAAACGTCGGGCAAAGTGGACCATGCGTCAGACTGTGAGGCGCAGATGAACATTCCATTAACTCCTCTTCGTTTCCTGCGATATGCGCGCGAACAGTTCCCGGAGAAGATCGGTGTGGTGTGCGGGGAACGGCGTTTCACGTATGCGGCATTCGGCGAGCGCGCGTCGCGTTTGGCCGGCGCTCTGATCGCTGCCGGGGCATTGCCGGGTGATCGCATCGCCTTTTTGAGCACAAATTGTCATCGTCTACTCGAGGCCTACTATGGGGTGCTGGAAGCCGGCTGTGTTCTCCTGCCTTTGAACATTCGGCTAAGCGCTCAAGAGCTTGCTTTCGTGTTGAATGATGCACGCGCAAGATTTCTGTTCATCGAGCCGATATTCTTGCCGCTGGTGGAATCGTTTCGGACGACGGTGCCGACGATTGAGAGCTTTCTC
This sequence comes from Candidatus Sulfotelmatobacter sp., assembly GCA_049515395.1. Taxonomy (GTDB): domain Bacteria; phylum Acidobacteriota; class Terriglobia; order Terriglobales; family Acidobacteriaceae; genus Sulfotelmatobacter. The sequence continues at coordinate 5,559 of JBEKUD010000082.1, forward strand.
CTTCTAGATGGGCAAAGCCAAGCCGAGTGGATCACCCCGGGAAATTACGACCACCTTCTCAGTGTTTCTCCTCCATTCCAATGCGACTTCACACAAATTGATGAGGATTCTGTTGCCGAACTGTTCTACACCAGCGGCAGCAGCGACCGCCCAAAAGGTGTGATGCTCACCCATCGGAACGTGTATCTGCACGCCCTGTCGGTGATCGCTGCCAGCCAGACCTCACCCAGCACGCTGGAAGAGATGTGCTGCCGATCGGTATTGCTGCACACAATTCCGCTTTTTCACGCGAACGGCTGGGGCACGGCCCATAGCATCACCGTGGTAGGCGGCACTCACGTGATGATTCGTCACTTCAATCCAGTCGAAGTGTTCCATCTGATCGAGCGCGAGCGAGTGACCACCTGCGCTATGGTGCCCACGATGGTTACGGCTCTGGTAAATTCTCCGGCGCGGGTAAACTACAACTTAAAAAGCCTGCAAATCCTTATTATCGGCGGAGCCGCGTCATCTCCCACCCTGGTGAAAGAAGTTGAGGATAAGCTGGGGTGTGTCTGCATTTCCGGGTACGGACTCACTGAAACCTGTCCCACGCTCGCGAAATCGGCGTTGAAGTCGGATGTCACCTTAGAAGGGCACCGCTATCTCAGGCAAGCTATGACCGGATTTGCTATTCCCGGCGTAGAACTTCGACTGGTAGGTCCAAACGGAAAGGACGTACCGCATGATGAAAGCGCCATGGGCGAAATTGTGGCGAGAGGCGACGGAGTGATGCAAGGATACTGGGGCCAACCCGAGGCCACGGCGTCTGCCATGGAAGGCGGATGGTTCCATACCGGCGATGTAGCCCGTGTGGATCGATACAACTACATTCAGATTGTTGATCGCAAAAAAGAAATCATTGTGAGTGGGGGCGAGAACATATCTTCTCTTGAAGTGGAAAAGGTTCTGTTCGCCCACCCGGATGTGTACGAAGCGGCGGTGGTTGCAGTCCCTGATGAGAAATGGGGCGAGGTGCCGAAGGCACTCGTGGTTTTGAAGCTGGGATCCAAGGCCGGAGAAAATGAAATTCTGGATTTCTGCAGATCTGTCCTGTCGCATTTCAAGTGTCCCCGCTCCATCGAGTTTCTGGAAAGCCTGCCCAAGACCGGAACCGGCAAAGTCTTAAAGCGGGAGCTGCGCCAGAAATATTGGACGGCCAAGAACAATGCTGTCTCATAAGTCTGCGATCTCCACTGGCGATGAAGCTTCGAGCATGCAACTTATTCTGTCTGCAGATGAATAGGCAAGTAGCGGTTTAACGATTTTGATCGAGGTGGAATATGGCGTCTCCAACGGCAACAAGTCCAGCAAGAATTTCGGGTGGCAGCTTCCTGATCGAGGAACGCACTCCCGACGAAGTGTTCACTCCTGAAGATTTTAGCGAGCAGCACTTGCTGATAGCGCAAACCGCGGAAGAATTTGCCAACAAGGAAATCGTCCCCAATGCCGAGAAGATGGAACATAAGGATTTCGAGGTTTCCCGCGAACTGTTGCGAAAAGCGGGAGAACTCGGGCTGAGCGGGGTTGATGTTCCAGAGCAGTACGGCGGTATGCAGTTGGACAAAGTCACCTCTGCCATTGTTGCCGACCGGCTGGCAAAATATGGTGGCTTCAGCACGACATGGGGCGCGCACGCCTGCATCGGTACACTGCCCATTGTTTACTTCGGCACGGAAGAGCAAAAGGAAAAATATCTGCCCGGGCTGGCGAATGGGACGACGGTTGGCGCTTATGCGCTTTCGGAATCGTCTTCTGGATCCGATGCTCTCAATTGCCGCACACGGGCCAAGCTCTCCTCCGACGGCATGCACTACCTTCTGAACGGCGAAAAAATGTGGATTACCAACGCAGGTTTTGCCGACTTATTCATCGTATTCGCCAAGGTGGACGGCGAGAAATTCACGGCTTTTATCGTCGAACGGAATTTCCCTGGCTTCGCAGTCGGCGCAGAAGAGCACAAAATGGGGATCCGCGGTTCCTCCACTTGTCCTCTGATTCTCAACGATTGCAAAGTGCCGGTGGAGAACTTACTCGGCGAAATCGGAAAGGGACATCACATTGCCTTTAATGTTTTGAACGTGGGCCGATTCAAACTGGGGGCAGGCAGCGTCGGCGCGGCCCGCAACTCGCTGGAGAGCGCCATTGCCTATGCGAAACAGCGAAAGGCATTCGGCAAGGTGATCGCTGATTTTGGACTGGTGCGTGAGAAGTTGGCCAACATGGCGGCAGGCATCTTTACCGGCGAAGCCATGGCTTACCGCACGGTCGGGATGATTGACGCGGCCATTGATCAACTCGAGGACCACAACGACATGGCGGAAGTCCGCAAGATCATCGACGAATATCCAGTCGAATGCTCCATCCTGAAAGTTTGGGGGTCGGAGTTTATCAACTATGTTGTCGACGAAACCGTGCAAATCTACGGCGGGTACGGATTCGTGGAGGAGTATCCCGCCGAACGGGCCTACCGCGATGCCCGAATCAATCGGATTTTCGAGGGAACAAACGAAATCAATCGTCTCCTGATTACGGGGTTCCTGCTGAAGCGAGCGATGTCCGGAAAACTTCCATTGATGGCTGCCATCAAGAAGTTCATGGATGAAGTGCTGTCTGGCACCAAGGAGGATGGCGTAGAAGGGTTATTGGCCGAAGAAAGAAAGCTGGTGGCATCGGCCAAGAAGATTGCATTGTTCGCCGCCGGAATTGCCACTCAGAAATACATGCAAGCGATTCAGGACCAGCAGGAGATGATGGGAGCGATCGCCAATATGACGATTGAAACCTACGCGATGGAGTCGGCCGTGCTGCGCGCGCAGAAATTGGCGGCACGCGATGGCGAAGCCGGCGCGGCCAATGCTCTCGCGATGACTCGCGTCTACATGGCCGGCGCACTCGACAAGATCGAGGGTGCGGCAAAAATGGTGATTGCTGCTTCGAGCGAAGGTGACATGCTACGCTCGCAGATGGCGATTCTGCGCCGCCTGTGTAAGTACGAGCCGTTTAATACCGTGGCCCTCCGGCAAATGATCGCACAGAGAGTGATCGAAGCCGGCAAATACGTTGTGGCGTAGTTTCGCGGACAGATGACAAAACTTGACTCCTGTTAGTTGTTTTCGCGGAAGTCAAGCCTACATAGTGTGTTGTGCGTTCCGGCCAGGCGGAGTTTCCTGCCTCGTTCTAACACCGACGACGATTTCCGCCGAATGTGAAAGGGCAAGGTCCGATCATCTGGACCGACGCCGAAGTGTCACATCCCCCTGTAATTAACCTCACATCAAGACGTGATGGCCGCTACCGACGACACCTGTCTTTAGTGTTGTAGTGGCCTTGGTATTTCCCCTTATAGGACAGTGAGCAATCCAATGGCATTTCACGATTGGTCCAAATCGAATGCGAGTTACGGCCGACGGCTCATCAGTTCCGGAATCGAAGGTGCGCGTTCCGGTAGAAAAGCATTTCTCACTGGAGAGCCCCTGAAGCCATTTATCAGCGAGTCTGTTCGAAAAGCTTTGAAGCCCGCAGCCCTTGGAGCGTGTCTCGGTGTACTGGGTGGTTATCCCGGAAGCAGGCACAGATCCATCGGCAGAGCCTTGGCGCGAGGCTTGCTAGGCGGTGCTGTTGGGCTGAGCGCAGGCGTCGTTTGGGAAAGTCGTCACTTAACTGCAAGCGCGGCAGGTGGTGCATTCAAAAGCATTGACCGCGTCCGTGACGAGCGCTGGCTGGCTAAACATCCGATCGATTACGCGTGAAGATTTGATATTTGGATCGAACCTGAGTCGCGCGTGCGCTACTCGCGTATAAACGATCGAAATAGAAGAATCATTGTCCTCGCCGGACCCCGACCTATCGTTTAAGGGGGCAGTAATGATCACGCGCGAAGTCGTACAGCAACGGGTTCAGATCCCGCTTCCGACCGAGAGCCTCAATGAAGAACGCATTGCCTACCTGGAAGGCCTAATCCACCGAGCCAGAGCCGCGGCTGCGATCTTTACCCAATTCACGCAGGAGCAAGTTGATCGCATCGTCAAGGCGATCGCTCTTGCCGGTCTGGATCAAGTTCAGCATCTCGCTCGACTTGCCGTGGACAAAACCAGACTCGGCGTCATGGAAGACAAAGCCCTCAAGAACATGGTGGCCACCGAGTTTGTCTACGACTACATAAAGGATAAACGTACGGCTGGCGTCATCCGCGAATTTCCGGAGCAGAATCTCGTAGAGATCGCCGAACCGATCGGCGTCATTTTCTCGATTACGCCAATTATGAAAACCACTTCCACTGTGCTATTCAAATGCATCATGGCCATCAAGACGCGCAACGCCGTGATTTTCAGTCCCCATCCAAACGCGTGGCGTTGCTGCTCTGAAGCGGTGAGGATTATGTACGAGGCGGCCTTGAAGCATGGAGCGCCCGAAGGGGTTTTTTCCTGCCTGGAATGGCACACTCTGCAGGACAACGCTTACCTGATGCGGCATAAAGACGTGGCCTTGATTGATGCCACCGGCGGACCGGGTGCAGTCAAAGCCGCCTATAGCTCGGGCAAACCAGCCCTGGGTGTGGGGCCGGGTCGAACGCGGAATTGAAGGGTGGAAGAATCCGAGCTCGCAAAATCGGAAAACAGAATGTCGGAAGCGGTTTAATCTGCGAGGGCAAACTAGATGAATGTGTACTGGTTGGAACAAACCATCGCGGATGTACCAGAAGACACTGACTGGTTGAGCGAAAACGAAACGGCCTCCCTGCACGGATTGCGCTTCCCCAAACGCAGCGACGAATGGCGGCTGGGACGTTGGACGGCAAAACGCGCCCTATCCATTTTTCTGAATGTGCCTGCTGATCCACTGGTCTTTCGAAGAATAGATATTCGTCCTGCTCCCTCCGGCACACCAGAAGCTTTCTTCGACAAGCAGCCAGCTGCGGCCACCATTTCCCTCAGCCACCGAGGCGGTCTGGCGGCTTGCGCCGTCGCCGTGCCCGGAGCAGAGATGGGTTGTGATGTCGAAATGGCCGAGCCACGCAGCAAGGCTTTTGTCGCTGACTATTTTACCGTCGAAGAACAAGCATTGATAGCACGGGCATCCGCGGCCGACCGCGACCGGCTCGTGGCCCTGCTGTGGAGCGCCAAGGAAAGCGCGCTCAAAGCGCTCCATGAAGGTCTACGACTCGACACCCGTTGCGTAGTGGTTAGCCTTTTGGAGGCCTCGTGCGACCCGAAGAGCTGGAGCCGGATGCTGGTTCGCTATACCGACGAGCATCGTAATGGCAACCGATTGTTTCATGGTTGGTGGCGACTTTGTGACAATGTGCTGCGGACCGTGGTCGCCGCTCCGCCGCCGGATTCGCCTGTTCCATTAGCCCTCTCGGAACACTGTTTTGAAGGTGCCTCTTCCCTGTGCGCCTGACGAAGTGATTCGCATCGAGGCGTTTGTATGACACACCGCGACAGCCAATTCGACTTCGATTTCATCGTTGTTGGATCAGGATTCGGCGGTAGTGTCTCGGCTCTTCGTCTGGTGGAGAAGGGATATAAAGTCGCGGTCATGGAGATGGGCCGGCGCTGGACGCCGGAAAATCTTCCGCGGACCAGTTGGTCCCTTCACCGCTGGTTGTGGCGCCCCAATCTCGGTCTGCGTGGCTTCTTTAATATGCAGTTCTTCAAGCACGCAACTATCTTCCATGGATGCGCGGTCGGAGGAGGATCGATTACCTACGCATGTACATTGCTGCCTCCTCCAGCGAAAGTTTGGGAGGCGGGCTCCTGGCGAGGATTATCCGACTGGAACGCGGAAATGCCCCGGCACTATGACGCAGCCTCGCGAATGCTAGGCGTAACGGAAAACAGAATTTTGGGCCCAGCCGATCACCTCCTGAAGAAAGCTGCAGAAGCCACCGGCTCGGGACAGACTTTTTACCGCACGAAAGTTGGCATTTTGGAACCTTCCGAGGGAGAAGCGGGTGGCCAGACTTTTCCCGATCCCTTCTTCGGCGGCGAGGGTCCGCAGCGAACCACCTGCATCGCTTGCGGCGGATGCATGATGGGTTGCCGGCATGGTGCGAAGAATACGCTGGACCACGGCTATTTATATTTGGCTGAAAAGCATGGTGTGCGGATCTTTGCCGAAACTCGAGTCGTGGACGTGAAGCCGCTTGGCGGTGCCGGCGATGGCAGCCTGGGTTACGAGGTAGGCACGGTAGAGTCCATCGCTTGGATTTACCGCCATCCCCAGGTCTTCACCTGCCGCGCCGTCGTCTTCTCCGCTTCGGCGCTGGGAACGATGGAACTTCTTTTTCATCTGAAGGAAAAAGGCTCCCTGCCGGCCATCAGCAGCCAATTGGGCCGGCACGTCCGCACCAATTCCGAATCACTCATCGGAGTACGCTCACCAGGCTATTCGGAGGATGTGTCGCAAGGCATCGCCATCGGCTCCGGCGTCTACATCGACGAACAGACCCACATCGAAGCCGTACGCTATCCAAAAGGCTCCGATGCGATGGGATTTCTCACCACCATCCTCACCACCGGCCACCCTGGTGTACAGCGCATTGCACTCTGGCTAAAGAATGTTTTTGTGTCGATGCTCCGGCATCCGTGGAAGACCGTGCGCGTTCTGCAACCTCTTGGCTGGGCTCGAGAGTTTGTGATTCTCCTTTGCATGCAGGCCCTGGAGGGAGAGATCGAGATGCGCTGGCAGCGCCCCTGGTTCTGGCCGTTCAGAAAGTTTCTTGTTAGTAGCGGCGAGAAAGTCCCCACCTATATTCCGAAAGCCAATGACTTTGCGAAACAGTTTGCCAAACTCACCGGCGGTTTTGCCATGAGCATGCTGCCAGAGATTCTCTTTGACGTGCCCGGGACCGCACACTGCATCGGAGGTTGTGTGATCGCCGATTCCTCCACTCATGGCGTAGTCGACTCTCATCATCGCGTCTTCAATTACAAGAATATGTATATCTGTGATGGGTCCGTAGTGTCAGCCAACCTCGGGGTCAATCCCAGCCTGACGATCACCGCACTCACCGAACGTGCCATGAGCTTTATCCCTCCGGCGATGGAGAGAGGTTGGAACGACAAGGCCTGAATGGATAAAGCCTCGGGCGATCGCTCCGGTAGCGATCTGCCCACAATATTAACGAGGCTCAGCACGACTGCAGAGGCGGCCATTGCTAACCAAATTGTGAAAGTCATTCGTGGCCCCCTCAGAAGTTCCACCCGTTAATTAACGGCGAGAACCACCAAGGTGGCATCGTCCTGGAAGTGCGCGCCGCAAAAATCCGATACTTGAGCGAGCAGTTGCTGGTTCAACTCTGCAGCGGAACTAGCCGCGTGCGCCCTGCCGAATGCGGCGACCCTGTCCACCCCAAACTCTTGGCTTTGCGCGTCCTCGGCTTCGGTGATGCCATCGGTAAATAGGAGCAGCCTGTCTCCGGATTTCAGATTGACGCTGGAATCCTTGTAATTCCACGAGGGAAAGACGCCGAGCACCGCGCCGCCATGATCGAGCGTCTGCACAGCGCCCGCCGAAACAAGGATGGGGTAGGGATGGCCGGCGTTGCAGTAGTGAAACATGCGCGTATTGGCGTCGAGAACGCCGCAGAAAAACGTCACGAACTTGTTCGCAGCAATGCTTTCGCACAACATGCCGTTCACGATCCCACAAATGCACGCCGGACTATCCAGGTCGCGCACCGATGCGCGCAGGCTGGCCTGGACATTAGCCATAAGCAAAGCGGCAGGGACTCCCTTGCCGGAAACGCCCGCTACGCAGACGGCCAGCCGGTTGCCGTCTAGCCGCAGTACGTCGAAGTAATCTCCGCCGACTGCGCGCGCCGGGCGCCAGGCAGTAGCCACGGCGATTCCCGGAAGCTGCGGAATTTCCCTGGGCAAAAGCGACTGCTGAATTTCGAGTTCGCATTGCATTTCCTGCTCGTGGATTTCCAGGCGAGCCGCGTCGGCCTGGAGCATGCGCTGCAGTTCCATGTTGCGGCGCTCGAGGCGCGCCCGCGTTTTGTTGTAGAGAAAAATCGTCACGCCGTAGACGAAGGTGATCAGGGAAGGCAGCTTCCAGCCAGTGGTGATCAAGTGCCCAAGCGATTGTGGACCAGGCGGAGCAATCCACCAGACGATTACGCTGCTCAGCCCGTAAACGGGAAACATCACGACGAATAGCACTGTCAAAAAGATCAGCCAGTCATACGGAGACGGCTTTTCGTACAAGGCGTGCAGCCATTGCACCGGAGGCGAAACGAAATTGCCGATGCACAGCGAGTACAAGATGACGGTGACCCGATTTATGGGCTGGCCAATGGCCCAGAAGATGGCGCCCACCACGAGTGCCATGAAAAGGTAAATGCCCTGATCGCGGAGGAAAACGCTCATCGATTTGGAATCAATCGCCACGGGGACGAAAACCTTTCTCATGCCGCGGTGAGTGGGCCCGCTAGGTCGGCGGGCAGCATTCGATTCAAAATTGCCTGCTCACTCTGCAGCCACAAACGGCTGCAGTACAGCAAGGCACTGCACTCGAGAGTCATCCAGTCTTTCGTTATCAACGGCGAACGGAACTCTTTGCGATTTCTTATCCAGTGCTGCGCAACTTGACGGGCGATGGTGAAGCTCATACCGCCGGAACCTCCAACATCTTCCAGAAGTCCATCCAGCGTGAACATCACCTTGGATAACATGATCAGTGGTCCAGGGAACTTGATTCCGTTCATGGCGACGTGTTCCAGAAGTCTCATCGCATCCGCGCCGCTGGGCAGACGCAAGAGTGGCAGTTCGTCAACGAAATATCTGACCAATTTCTCAACTGTTCTCCCCCTCGCTGAAGCAACTTTGATGTGCGGCTGAGTGAGTGCCAGGACCTCGTTGCAGGTGCCCACGGGATCGCGCAAACCCACCATCAGGAACAAGAGCGCGAGATGCCGGCGCTGATCCCGGCTCAAGCGTTCTCTCAGCGCCCAATCGATGATCGTCAGCTCGCTGGTGCGGCTGTTGTAGAGAAGATTGCCAGCGTGAGGATCGCCATGAAAGACCGCATCTTCGTTTGCCGCGAACAGCGGCACGGCGATCAGCGCTTCGACTAGTTGCTCGGCTATTCTGGTGCGACGCGCGGCGGAAAGGCGGGCCGCAGCATTTGTCACCTTGATCCCTCGCTCTTCCGAGAGAGCAGTGATTCTAGACGTGCATAGCGGATGGATCAGCCGCGGCACGCGAACACCTTTCATAGAGCGATACAAACTCCGTGCTTCGAGCAACGTCTTCTGCTCGCGCACAAAATTGACCTCGTGCCGCAATAGGCGTCGCACTTTCTTGAAAGTATCGGGAATCAAATGCTGAGGAAATCCATAGTTGCGGTGCCGGTCCGCAAAGTATTGTGCCAGCCCACGCAGGTATTCCATGTCTTCTGCAAAATACTCAGGGATATGGGGCTTGAGAACTTTGAATACGCCTCGTTCGCGGTGTCCGTTCTCCGGATTACGCCAGGTGAAGCGAACCACCGCACTAACACTGGCCTCCGAAAGAATAGCGGGTGCAATCGCAACGGCGAACTTATGCAACCGAGGTCCCAGCTCTCGTCGAATGATTTCGACTACGTCCTCTGGCCGCACGTCACGAATTCCATTTTCCAATCGAGCCAGCGCTTTCCGTAGCGCCGGGCGAAGATTCCGGTTGCGGGCGATGACCTGGCCTAGTTTTTGCAGGCCGGGCACTCTCGCGATCAGCCGCAGCAGGCGAACTTCGGCCGAAGTGTTAGAGGGAAGCTCAAGTTGCTCCAGCAATTTGGGAGCGAGGCGCGCAGGCGAAAGATGCATTACCACGAACATCATGGCATCGCGAACTGGAGGACGCCACTTTACATAAGCTTTCGGAACGAGTCTCGCCACCGGAACAATCTCGTCGACAATCCATCTCGCCATCGCCTCGCGCAAGGCTTCGGCCGCCGGGCCTTTCAGACCAGCCTCAATGAAACTGATCTGGGTCTCTCTCGTGGCAGTTTTTGGCAAGAAATCGGCGAGGCCAGCGCGCAACTGTTTTGGAGTCAACTCCCCAAGATGTTCAAGAATGGAAAGACCCAGCATAGGGTCACCTGCATATCTCACGATATGCCGCTGAGAGCGAATCCACTGTGACTAGCGTCACCAAACGGAACGTGGCGTCAAAGGTCGATGTGACTGCCATCACAAAGGTCGATGTCGTTTGATCTAGTTTTTCATCGCGCTTTATTTGCCAAAAAGTCACCCTTGGCTGTGATTCCCGGTACTGCGGCTGCCTTCAAAAGGGCGAGAAGATAGGAGGTAAAACGATCTCCGCCGGAGGGATGCTATGAAAAGAATCTTGATTCTTGGTGCTGCAGGCAGGGACTTTCATAACTTTAATGTCTTATTTCGTGATAATTCCACCTATCACGTAGTCGCGTTCACCGCCACGCAGATTCCTGACATTGCCGGCCGTCGCTATCCAGCGGAACTTGCAGGAGCTTTGTATCCGGAAGGCATCCCTATTTTTGAAGAAAAAGATCTTGAAAGCTTGGTCGCCGAATATGACATCGATGCGGTGGTATTTTCCTACAGCGATATTTCTCACCAAAATCTTATGCATCTCGCGTCGCGTGCGGTAGCCGCGGACGTGGACTTCTGGCTCTTGGGAACCGAGCACACCCAACTCCACTCGTCGGTGCCGGTCATTTCTGTGTGCGCCGTTCGGACTGGATGCGGGAAGAGTCCGGTCTCGCGCCTAGTCGCTGAAGAGTTGCGCCAGCAGGGGCGGAGGGCGGTGGTGATTCGCCACCCCATGCCGTACGGAGATTTGAAGACGCAAGCCGTCCAGCGTTTCGCCAGGATGGGAGATCTCGACGTTCACCAATGCACAATCGAGGAGCGCGAAGAGTACGAACCCCACATCAGCAAAGGAACCGTGGTGTATGCCGGAGTGGACTACGAAAAGATTCTCGAACGGGCAGAGAAGGAGGCGGATGTCATTCTGTGGGACGGCGGCAATAACGACACTCCTTTCTATGCTTCCGATATGGAAATCGTGGTGGTGGACCCGCACCGTGCGGGACATGAACTGGCGTATTTCCCCGGTGAAGTAAACCTGCGGCGTGCCGACGTGATCGTGATCAACAAAGTCGATACCGCTTATCAGCGGGACCTTGAGACGGTTCGTCACAACATAAAGCTCCACAACCCCAAGGCTGTTGTTTTTGAGATGGCTTGCCGAGTCTCAGTTCCCGACTCTTGCGTAATAAAAGGACAACGCGTGCTGGTGGTGGAAGACGGTCCCACACTCACTCACGGAGAGATGCCTTACGGCGCGGGGGTTGTGGCAGCGCGGCAAGGCGGGGCGGCGGAATTGGTAGACCCGCGGCCTTATGCCGTAGGCTCCATCCGCGGAACTTACGATCGCTACAAGCATTTGACGAATCTGCTGCCCGCCATGGGCTACAGCGCACTGCAAAGGCACGAACTGGAAGAAAGCATCCGCCGCACCCCGTGCGATCTGGTACTGATCGCCACTCCCATTGACCTGGCTCGTGTGATCAAACTCGACAAACCGAATCTTCGCGTCACCTATGAAGTAGAAGAGCTCACCAAGCCGGGCCTGGCCGAAATGCTTGCTCGATTCGTCCGCACGCACGAGCCAGTTCTGACAGGAGTCGGAAGATGAATGGCAAGGATTTTCTCTCGACTCGAGATTTCTCGCCCTCGGAGATTCAGTACCTGTTGGTACTTAGCCGTCAAGTCAAGGCCGATCCCACTGCTTTCAGCAATGCGCTGAAGCGCCAGACCCTGGCTATGATCTTCGAGAAGCCTTCTTTGCGCACCCGAGTCACCTTTGATGTCGGCATCCAACAGCTGGGCGGATTTTCCATCTACCTCTCTCCCGCCGAAATCAATCTTGGCAAGCGCGAGTCCGTCTACGATGTGGCAAAGAATCTGGAGCGCATGGTGCAAGGCATCATGATCCGCACGTTTGCTCACGACGTGGTCGTGCAGATGGCGCGGTGGGCCGGCATTCCTGTCATCAATGGGCTAACCGACTTCGTTCATCCCTGCCAGGCGATGGCGGACTATCTGACGATCTGGGAGGCCAAAGGCAGTCTGGAAGGTCTCAAGATTGCCTTTATAGGGGACGGTAACAATGTCGCTCGCTCCCTGATGTTTGCCGGAGCTCAGCTGGGCGCGCAGGTTTGGCTGGCCACGCCTCCGGGATACGAACTCGACGCGGAGTCAATCCAGTGGGCCTGTGCGCGTGGCGCCGAGACTGGTGCCACCTGCACGCTGACGAATGATCCGGAAGAGGCGGCCTCGGGAGCAGATGTGATCTATACCGACATCTGGGCAAGCATGGGAAAAGAGGCCGAAGCGGAGAAGCGAAGGCACATCTTCCTGCCGTATCAGGTCGATGGAACTCTGTTCCGCAGGGCCAAACGGGATGCCATCTTTCTGCATTGTCTGCCGGCGCACCGCGGCGAAGAAGTTACCGACGAAGTAATTGATTCTCCGCGATCGTGGGTATTTCAACAGGCGGAGAACCGTCTGCACTCCCAAAAAGCGATCATGCTGGAATTGATGAAGGGCGAATTTGTCAAATTGCCGGGACTGGTCGACTTGCAGGAGTTGGTGCACGCCTAGGAATGGCTGGTGGTTCTTTGTTCTAAAAGGGCGCGGTATTAGCCGCGCCCTAGGTGGCGCAAAACCAACGGCGGCCTTAGCCGCTGAGGGCGATCACGTAAGGCGCCGGCTATTCATAAGAAAACTACGAACACTGCCGCAATTTGCTTGCTGCTGCTTATGAAGACCATGCTCCTTGCCGTTGGCGGAAACTCCCTGATTCGCGCGGGAGAAAAAGGAACCGTCGCCGAGCAGCGAACCAACGCCCGGCGGACGGCAGTGCAAATCGTTCGCTTGATCCGCGCCGGCTTCCACATCGTGCTCACCCATGGCAATGGGCCTCAGGTCGGAGCCGCGCTTCTGCGCTCCGAACGAGGAGCCAGCCAGGTTCCAGGCCACCCGCTGGACGTTTGTGGCGCCTCAACTCAGGGTGAAATCGGATATCTCCTGGAGCAATCGCTGCAGACCGAACTGCAGCAGGCCGGTCTCCACGCGCCGGTTGCCGCTGTACTTACCCAGTGCCTGGTGTCGGCTGACGATCCATCCATGCTGCATCCCAGCAAGCCGATCGGTCCTTTCTACTCCCGCGCCGACGCCGACGAACGCAAGCAACTCCTGGGATGGGAGATCGTGGAGGATGCGGCACGCGGTTATCGACGAGTCGTTCCATCACCGGAGCCGATTGACATTATTGAACTGGAGGTCATTCGAGATTTGATCGAGCATGGCGTGATTGTCATTGCGTGTGGAGGTGGAGGAATTCCCGTCGTCTCGAAACATGGAAGACTTCAGGGCGTCGAGGCTGTCATCGATAAGGATCGCGCCTCCGCCTTGCTGGCTTCCCGCCTCCGCACTGATCTCTTTGTGATTTCCACCGACACCGACTTTGTTTACTTGGATTATAAGAAACCCACTCAGCGTCCGCTGCGAAGTGTCAGCGCGGCTGAGTTGCAGCAATACGCGACCGCTGGCCAGTTCCCACCCGGAAACATGGGGCCTAAAATTGAATCCGTGCTGCGATTTCTGCGCGACGGAGGAAAGGAAGCGATCATTACTTCCTGCCAGAATCTTTGCCATGCCGTCATCGGATCGGACGGCACACACATCCACGATCGCCCGGAGATCGAGCCAAACGTGGAGATTGAAGCTTCTGTGGAAGGGTGCCACTAATGCCACGGTCGACGCTCGCTCCTCTCCAGAAAACCACGCCTCGCTCTTCGGAGCTTGAAAAAGGCGGCATGACCTTGAAACACGTTGTCGAGTCTCAGCAGTTTACGGTTCCCCTGCTCATGGAATTATTCGAGCGGTCGCAAGGGATGGAGCGCGTGGTCGCACGTGGAGGCTCCCTCGATTACCAGAACCGCATCATGGCCACGCTCTTCTATGCACCTTCCACCCGCACTCGACTGTCGTTCGAGTCCGCCATGCATCGCCTCGGCGGCCGGGTTCTCTCCACCGAGAATGCGGGCGCGTTTTCTTCCGAGGTCGAGGGCGAGCAGGTTGAGGATTCCATCCGGATTATCGGCGGTTATTCAGACGTGATCGTGATTCGCCATCCCGAAGATCAGGGGGCGCGACGTGCCGCCGATGTCTCGCCGGTGCCAGTGATCAATGCAGGCGATGGTAACGGTGGGCAGCATCCGACCCAAGCTCTACTTGACCTTTACACCATCTACCGGCAGCGTCCGCTGGATGGCCTCAGTGTGGCCATCATCGGCGAGTTGGATCGGGGACGTACGGCGCGCTCGCTGGCGTATCTGCTGGCCAAGTTTGAGCGGGTAAAGATGTTTTTCGTGAGCCCCCCGCAGCTCCAGATGAAGCCGGACATCCTGGATTATCTCGATGAGCACGGCGTCCGGTACGAGTTGGAATCGGACATCGACCGCGTGATCGGCGAGGTAGATGTGGTGTATCAGACGCGAATTCGCCCGGAGCGCGTGCGCGACGTCGCGGCTCTCAAGCGTTATAGCATTGATTCGACAACCGTGGAGCACATGAAGGCGGACGCGCTCATCCTTCACCCGTTGCCTCGCACTGTCGAGTTAGATAAATCCGTGGACGCCGATCCGAGAGCGATGTATTTCCGTCAGGCAAAAAATGGTCTCTACGTGCGGATGGCGCTATTGACCATGCTGCTTGAATAGCAGTGCTCAGTAATTACTGAGCGAACGCTGGAGGTGAGTTCATGGCAAAAGGGATTGCGAGTGGACCACCTGCCAAACATGATGCGCAATGGCTCACAACCATTGCATCGTTGATAGTGGGCACTGCATTCTTTGCTCTTTGGTTCTGGTTGCTGCCGCCCTGCCTTGGCTTCCGCATTGACCCAGCGCGCACCCCGCAGTGGCGATGGATTGCTGCCCTGCCCTCGGTGCTAGGGTTCGCGGTGGCCCTAAGGTGCGTCTGGGACTTTGGACGCACCGGTCGCGGAACGCCCGCGCCCCTTATTCCGCCGAAGAGGCTGGTGATGGTTGGCTTCTACAGGTACGTGCGCAATCCGATGTACGTTGGCTTCTTCGTCGGATGGATCGGGCTGTGGGTGGTTCTCGGTCGCGCGAGTTTGCCGCTGATCGCCGGAGCGGTTGCTGTAGTGGTCGGAGTGGTTCTCTTTGTGCAGTTGTATGAGGAGCCGACTCTGCGAAAGTTGTTCGGCGAGGAGTACCCGGAATATTGCCGCAATGTAAGACGATGGATCCCACGTTTTCGGCCGTGGGAAAGGTAAGACCCGAGTTGAGAAGACGCAGCGCTTGCCGCTCTATCTTTTTTTAAAGAGCTATCGAAAGGAACTTATGACGACGCAATTAATCGAGAAACCCATGAGCACCCGAGACTTCGTCCAACTGGAAAACCAGTATGGCGCTCATAATTATCATCCCCTCGACGTAGTCATCGAACGTGCCGAAGGCGTATGGCTGTATGACGTCGAAGGCAAATGCTACCTCGACTGCCTGGCCGCGTATTCCGCGGTAAATCAGGGACACTGTCATCCCAAGATTCTGCAAACTCTTTCGGAGCAGGCCAGCAAAGTTACTCTCACCTCGCGCGCATTTCGCAACGAACAACTCCCGCTGCTCTGTAAGGAACTCCATGACCTAACCGGATTCGACATGGTGCTTCCCATGAACTCTGGCGCCGAGGCTGTCGAGACTGCGATCAAGACGGCTCGGAAGTGGGGCTACAAGATTAAAGGGATTCCCGAGGGTAAAGCGGAAATCATTGTATGCGCCAATAATTTTCACGGCCGTACCGTCACCATCATTAGCTTCTCCACCGACGACCAATATCGCGATGGCTTTGGCCCCTTCACTCCGGGATTTAAAGTGATTCCATTCGGCGACGCTCGCGCCCTCCGCGAAGCCGTCACTCACAACACTTGCGCTTTTCTGGTGGAGCCGATTCAGGGCGAGGCCGGGATCGTCATTCCACCCGAAGGATTTCTCCGCCAAGCTGCGGAAATCTGCCGCCAGAATAACGTCCTTCTCATGGCAGACGAAATTCAATCCGGTCTGGGACGGACCGGCAAGCTCTTCGCCTACGTGCACGAAGGAATCACACCCGACGTGCTAATCGTCGGCAAGGCTTTAGCTGGCGGATTCTATCCTGTCTCGGCGGTATTGGCGTCCCGCGAAATCCTTGGCGTATTCGAACCTGGCGACCATGGCAGCACCTTTGGCGGCAACCCCATGGGCTGCGCCATCGCTCGCACCGCGCTGCGGGTTCTGATCGAAGAAAAAATGGTGGAACGTTCCGCCGAACTCGGCGCTTATTTCCTGACGTTACTGCAGACGCTGCGCAGTTCCGAAATGAAGGAGGTGCGTGGCAAAGGCTTGTGGATCGGCATCGAACTCCACAGCCCCGCGCGCGCTTACTGCGAGGCGCTTAAGGAGCAAGGAATTCTGTGCAAGGAGACGCATGACCGGGTTATTCGCATCGCGCCTCCGCTCATCATCGGCCGGGGGGAAATTGACTGGGCTTTCGAGCGAATCACCAAAGTCATTCAGCAACATTGACGCTAACCGTTCCGCATGATTTTCCCGGTCAGGTCAACTCGTGCCTATCGAAGAGGGTCGTACTAATGCGCTCCAACTTCCAACCGCACAGGCCGTGCCAGCGATTCCGCAACGCTGACTTTGCGACCGAGATAAGCGCCTGATTCGATTCGTTTTCTGACCTTCCATCCTTCCAGAGCAGATTCGCATTCCATTTTTGCGTTGTATTGCGTAGGTGTA